>JABEVB010000235.1 GCA_013044165.1 Phycisphaerales bacterium | reverse complement strand
TTATGTCATAACAGATGCAGCCCAATGGCGCAAGCGCCGCAAATGCGAATATGTTGCACTCGGCATGATTCAAGATGTGTCTATATGATTTCGCCCTGCGCCAATGTTCTACTGATCGCCTGCTCAACTTTCACTTGTTGAGTCCCGGTGCGCCGGGACGAAATCTCCCGGCGCTGGCCGGGACAGGCCTCTGTGGCAGGGAGCCAAAGATCGGGGCTCTCGTGGCGCAGCCGCGCGGCCAGGGTCAAAAGCATGCATAAGCTGCCACAGGCCCGGCTCGTGGCCAACTCTTGACCATGACTTGACAGACCCATTTGTTGTCACAAAAACAGGATGCTACTTGTTGTTCGCAATGCGGCTAAGGCCATCATGACGGCGGCGTTTGTGGAGTTGCAGACAGGGCGCCTCCGCTGCGGATGTGGCGAGTTCAAATATGTTTAGAGAGTTTGCGAAGGATTTTCTTTTCTAATGCGGGGTCGTGGCCCACCAGAACCCAGTATTGTGTTTGCAGCGTGCCGGGTTGAAGGTGGCTGGCCTCAAGCGGAAATTGGCTGGCGCCAAACGCCGAAATGCCGGTAAAGGCCACAGGGCCAAGCGACTCGGTGGGATTTACACGTCGCTCGACTAATACTTCCACGCTTATTTGAAATTGCTGCCCCTTGAGCCGGGTAATGACGAACCGCAAGCTGCGCCGAAAGGTGTTAAAGGTGCTTTCCATGGCGGAGTCGGCGCTGGTTTGATCGGGCCGCCACCATTCAACTATTTGCGGGCCGATGCGTGGGCGTGTGGTAATAATACCAAGTGTGCGATCTTGCCAGTTAACGCGATAGCCGAGCCGCTGGATGAGTCGGAGGGTTTGCAGCCAGATGATGGCATAGCGCGAATTGGCGATCGTTTGGACCGAGGCATTGCTTGTATTGGCCAGCCAGATGGATGATTGCGCCGCGATGGCCGGCTGGCTGGCGGCAGGTTTGGTTGCGGTGGCCGCAGCCAACGGCAGATCAAAATTACTGTTAATTTTTTGCTGGGGGTCAGGCAGCGCCCACGGCGGCCCTACCTGCGCAGGATGCAGCGGCTGAATGGCGCTGTGGCAGCCGCCAAGCATGGCCAGCAGCACAGCCGCTACCACAACACGTGTAAGATTTGCTCTGGTTACATCCATGGGTGGAATTGTAACCGCTGTTGAACCTGCTTGGCCAGCCTGCGGGCAGGTTCGGAGGAGGCTGTCGAGGAATGGCCGGACTGTCTCGTCCTAATATAGGTCGGCGATGCTCGCAATGCGCCAGCTATCGAGCAGGACTTGACAGACGCATTGGTTGTCAAAAAACAAGAGGCTAAAGGTGCGCCATGCAGAGGAGGCCGTTATGGCGGCGGCAGCAGGGATTGCCAACGGCAACCGGGCTTAAGGCCGTATCCGTTGGCAAAGTCGGCAAGGGTCATTTTTTTTCGGCCTTCGGGCTGCAATGCTATTATTTCAAGCCGGCCCGCTCCGCAGGCCACGGTTAAATCGGCAAGCACGATGCCCGGCGCACCTGTCGGCGTGCCATCGCCCGGGTGCGCTGTGCATTTGAGAATATGCACATTGACGCGTGGCTTGCCTGCGGCATCATGCAAAACAAGTGCGCAGCCGGGCCAGGGCGAAAGCCCACGAATGCGGCACGAAACCGCCTCTGCGGCATCGGTAAGTTTTACCCAAGCCATGGATCGCAACAGTTTGGGTGCGTTGCTTTTTTGCGAGGCATCTTGCACAACAGCGGGCAGGGCCTCGCCACGAGCCATGGCCCCCACCACGCGAGCCAGCACCGGTGCGCCGAGTTGCGAGAGGCGATCGTGTAATTCGCCGGCGTTTTCCTGCGTACCAATGGGTGTGGCGGCGGTCGCGAGGATGTTGCCGCCATCCATAACGGCATTCACCTCAATAACGCTCACGCCGGTTTGTTGGCATCCGCTGAGAATGGCCCAATTAATGGGAGCGGCACCGCGAAAGGCCGGCAAAAGAGAAGCGTGCAGGTTAATAGCCCCACGCGGCGCGCAGGCCAGGAGTTTATCGGATAGTTTTTGCCCGAAGGCAATCACCACCATCAACTCGGCTCCACAGCTACCCACGGCAGCGACAATGTCCGGTGCGTTAACATCGGCCGGCTTAAGCGTTGGCAGGCCCGCAGCCCCAGCGAACGCGGCGACGGGAGTAGGCGTAAGGCGACCGCCTCGCCCGGCCGGACGATCAGGCTGGGTGATGATGCGGACGACTTCGTGGCCATCGGCCAGCAACTGCTGAAGGGAGGGCAAACCAAAGGCACCAGAGCCGAGAAAAGCAATTTTCATGTCGGAATTGTACCGTGCGATGCCGCGGGGCATAAGGCTTTGATAAATGTTGCTTTTTATCGGTTTAACCGCATAATAAGGTGCTTGGCGCAGGTGGCAGGAAGCGGCCTGCGGCGTGCGGCCGGTGCAGCGTGCTCAAGGCCTGATTGGAGGACGCAGTACCCGTAAGTGCCGAATGGATATGCAGGTTTGCAGGGGCAAAACCTGCCGGGCTTGGTTGAAGTTGAGGCTGTTTAAGGCAGCCATAATAGAGCGCCCGTAGCGCAATTGGATAGAGCGCGTGGCTTCGAATCCCGATG
>JABEVB010000234.1 GCA_013044165.1 Phycisphaerales bacterium | reverse complement strand
GGCTTTACCGGCTGCAAGCGAACCAGTCAGCACCACTTTGTTTACGCCCGCCTGTAAGGCATCGTCTACAGATGAAACAGCTTCCGGCAAAACTGTAAATATATCCGGTGGCAAACCCGATTTCGCCAGCAGGGATGCCAACGCGATCATCGCCGGCCCACCACCACGACCCGGTTTAACAATCACCTCGTTGCCCGCGACCAGCGCCTGCACAACCTGCACACCCGGCAACAGCAGCGGATAATTGGATGGGCCAACAACCAGCACCCGGCCCCAAGGACGTCGTTCTATTCGTCCACTCAAGGCGCCGAGCCACAACGGTCCGCTCCGACGGCCAAAACGCTGCGGTCGCAAAATTCGGCGAGCATGACTCTGTAAGAATTGGCAGGCATCCGCCAGAGGAAGCACTTCTGCAACCAGGCTTTCCCGCCGAGTCCGGCCCGCATGCGGACTGCACGCGGCGGCGAGCTGTGAGCTTTGGCTTGCTATGTGCTCTCGAAGCAGGCGCATCACCATCAGCCGGCGTTGCACAGGCTGATCCGCCCAGCCAGCGGTGCCTATGGCGCATGAGCCATCGCCCTGTCCGATGCCACTGCTGGGCATACAATCATCGGTAGAGTTGATTTCGCCACCCAACATCGAGGCCGCCTTTAAGTGGATATTGCCGCCCCGCTAAGAGCCTGCGGCACCGCAGGATCGCCAACACCGCGCGACATGGCATGCCACCGCGACCCCACATTCATGTCCTCAAGCAGCAAACGCGACGAAATCTTGGCCGACTCGAAGATGACCGGCAAGCCGCTGCCCGGATGCGTGCCACCGCCCACAAGATAAACCCCCTCTACCTCCTCAAAACGATTATGCGGCCGCAGGTGAAGCATCTGGCCAAAGTCGTGGGCTAAATTAAAAGTAGCACCCTTAAATATATGCATTTTTTCCTGCCAATCATCGGGCGTGATGAGACGCTGCCCCCTGACACGCTTCGCGATATCTTTAAGCCCGATTTTCTCAAGCTGAGAAAACATAAGTCTTTCAAACGCCTCACCGCTCTGCCGCCAGTTGATATTGCGATGCTGATGCGACACGGGCGCAAGCACATAAAGGGTGCTGCAGCCTACCGAGGCCAGTGACGGGTCTGTTACGCAGGCATTTTGCGCATAAAACGACGGATTGGTTGACAGTACATGTCCCTGTTCAATGTCATGAAGATTCTGCCGATAGTCTCTGGCCAAAAAAATGTTATGGTGAGCCAATTCGGGCAGCGATCCCTCGATCGCCAGATACATCATAAATGTAGAGCACGAATAGCGTTTGGAGGCGATCCGATCATCCGACCAGCGGTGCCGCAAGGTCTGCGGTATGAGTCGGCGAATGGTTTGAGCAAAGTCGGAGTTGACCACGACTGCATCGACCGGGGCCTGGCCCGAGGATGTCTTTACGCCGACGGCCTTGACGCCATTAAATACGATGTCTTCAACCGTGACGCCGATTTCTATTTTAGCGCCCAGTTCTCGTGCAAGCTCGCCCATGCGGCGGGTAATGGCGCTGCAGCCACCCAACGGGTGAAATACGCCGTGCTCATACTCTAAAAACGACAAAATCGTGAAAAGCCCCGGACACTTATACGGCGACATGCCAAGATATTTCGATTGAAAGCTGAATGCCAGCCTGACGCGCTCATCCGAAAAATATCGGCGTAGCTCACGATCCACTGAGTTCCATGGGCGCAGCACCGGCAGAAGTTTGAGCATCTGCGGCGTCAGTACATCCCGCCAGGACTCGTACGGTCGCTCGAGACAAGGCGTAAACGCCGCTAGCTTGGCTCGATTCTCCGCCAGGTAACTTTCAAGATTCTCAGCATCACGCGGAGCGAGCGCGGCAATAGCCGACCGCATGCGAGCCACATCCGGCGTGGCATCTATCCGCCCGCCCTGTTCAAAGATGAGCCGATATTGCGGATCAAGCTGCCGCATAGGCACTTCGCGTCGCAAATCATAGCCACAGGCCCGGAAGATTTCTTCGAGCACCTGTGGAAAGAGGAAGAACGTTGGCCCAACGTCAAAGCGAAAGCCATCAAACTCCAGAGCAGTTGTTCGCCCTCCTACCTGATCTGACCGCTCATATACGGTTACGTCCAATCCTGCCTTGGCCAAAAGCATGGCGCTCGCCAACCCACCTGGCCCCGAACCTATAATAGCTACCCGTTTGGTCATAGCACTCCTTAAGCCCTACGATAATACCCAATTGGATGGGTGAGGTTCCACCTTGGCTTTAGAGCGTCTCCTTGCGATCGTTGCGAGTTCTACCTACCGGGTCCGACAGCGCGGCAGCAGCCAGTCAATCCAGGCCTTAATCAGCCCCTTGGAGGCCGCCAGCTCAATAACCTCTGCATCCGCGCGAAGATGGCGGATATCTTCCATGAACCGGTCGCGGCTAAACGACACATACGCCAGCAGATCTATTTTATTAAGTAGCAAAACATCCGCGGTAAGTACCAGATGCGGATGTTTGGCGGCCTTATCGTCACCTTCGCTTACGCTAAAAAGACCCACTTTGGCATTCTGCCCAAGATCAAAACCAACGGGGCAAATCAGATTGCCGACGTTTTCAATGAACAATAGGTCAAGGTCTGTCACATTCAGCCGCCCCATCGCTTGACGCACCTGATTGGCGTCAAGGTGGCAACCATGGCCGGTATTGACTTGCACCACCTGCTCACAGTAACGGCCAAGGCGCTCGCCATCGCGGCTCGTAGCCGGATCGCCAACAATAACTCCCGTACGGCATCGGCCCGCCAGAGCCTTAAGCGTGGCCTCCAACAACGCCGTTTTGCCGGAACCCGGCGCCCCGATAAGGTCTACCACAAACACGCCTGCCTGCGTGAATTGCCGCCGATTCAGCAGCGCGACTTCATCGTTAAGCTTGAGCACGTTTTCGACTACCGGAATTGTCTTCACATATCACCTTAAACGACCGTAGCCAATCCACAGTGGCCCACAACCTCAGGTCTTGGTTGATTTTCGACTGATTCATCCGAGTCCGCAACCTCAACTGAAACCAAAGCGAACTCATCGCCACCTTCAATGTCGGCATGCACCGAGCCGCAGGTGCAGTGTTCATCCACTGTCGCTGGCTCCCACAAACGACCACAGCGAGGGCAACTCAAACGCCAGGGCGGAGTTTCAATGACAAGCTTGGCTTGCGGCCAGGCTGATTGACCGCGTACTGCACTCCATGCCCATTGCAGGGCCTCGGCGACAACGCCATGCATCGGGCCGATGCGTACCGTTACCGTCATCAGGTAAGCCGACGGCGGCACATACCTTTTCACCAGTTCCATGAGGTCAACCGCCAGGGACATTTCGTGCATTTTTAGCTCCAAAACTGATCGGCGCCGGCATCCGTCCCCTTCCATCCTTGAAGGATTCGCATGTAATTGCTGCGTTCGAAGATTTCAGGCTCGGGCGATCGCGGCAAACTCATAGAGCCTTTCATTTGCGAAAGCGACAAATATTCGTGCGATTCCATCCATTCCATAATACCACGATTCAACTGCCCCAGATGCTCCGGCCCAAACTCCAGCAGAGCGGAGACAACCTGTACCGCCTCAGCTCCGACCATGATGCACTTGATTGCGTCGGTCGCCGTTTGCACACCACCGGTGATGGCAAGATCGCAGTCCACCTGACTGCTGATAGCCGCGCCCCACCTGAGCCGCAAAAGAAGCTCGTCAGAAGTTGACAGCTTGAGTTGCCGACGAAGGCATAGATTTTCGATATCTATGTCTGCCTGATAAAAGCGATTGAAAATGACCACAGCCTTGGCGCCGGCGGCGGCAACAGCCGCCGCAAAGTGAACCGGAGCCGCGTAAAATGAAGAAAGCTTCACAGCCACTGGAATATGCACCGCTGACAGCACATCTCTAATAACCGCCAGCGATTCGCGCTCCACCTCCTGGCTGCTTCGTTCGGCCGAAAGCGACATCTCGTAAATATTGAGTTCGATGCCGTCGGCTCCGGCCTGCTGCAGAAGCTTCGCATAGTTGATCCAGCCGCCCCGCGTGCGACCATTCAATGATGCAACGACCGGTACATCCACCGCAGCCTTGATGGCGGCAAGCTGCCGCAGATACGACTCCGACCCAAGCCGAAAATCATCAGGCCGCGGCAGATATGTTGCAGCTTCACTGTAAGACTCTTCCGGGTACTCGATGGTTTCGTTAACATAGAGTTGCTCGTGCACCAGTTGCTCTTCAAAGATGGAGTGCATGATGATCATCGGAGCTCCGGCATCCTCAAGCCGTCGAACAGTGTCAATATCATCCACCAGGGGCGAGGCGCCCGGTATAAGCGGGCTGTTCAACTGAAAACCCATATAACTACAGGACAGATTCATGATGACGCTCCTTGTTTAATCGCCTCTTCATCGGTCTTGCGACCATCGCTGCCGGCCGGATAAGCAATACGCGCCAGCTCGTTATACAGAGCAAGCCGTTCCGTGGTGTTGCGTGCCGCAGCTTGGCCCAACTCATGAAAGCGCTTTGGGTCAATTTTTTCCACCATGGCAAAACGTGTTTCGTTACGCAGATAGTCGCCGACGGCCGCGCGAACCACCGGACTGTCTATTTGGAGGGGTGGCTTACCCTGCCCTATCAATCGTGGATCGTACCGATACAACGGCCAAATACCGCTGTCCACAGCCAGCTTCTGCTGCTCGCAACCAAAACGCAAGTCGTATCCGTGGGCTATGCAATGCGCATAAGCAATAATAATTGCCGGGCCCGGGAACGCGTTAGCCTCCGCGAACGCTTTGACGGTTTGATTGTCATTGGCACCAAAAGCAACGCTCGCCACGTAAGCGTGGCGGTAACTCATCGCCATCAGGCCCAAGTCTTTCTTCTGCGTGGCTTTGCCGAGTGCAGCAAATTTGGCCGCCGCGCCTATGGGCGTGCTCTTGGAGCTTTGGCCACCCGTATTGGAATATACCTCGGTGTCCAGAACCAGAATGCGAACTTTTTCTGGCAGGCTCAGCACATGATCCAACCCGCCGTAGCCGATATCATAGGCCCAGCCATCGCCGCCAATAATCCAGACGGATTTCTCCACCAGATATTCAGCAATCGTTTCAAGAAGCCTGGCAGCCGGTTCAGCACACGTTTTAAGCTGCTGCCGTAATTGCTCTACACGTTCCCGCTGATGGACTATATCCGCCTCGGTAGCTTGCGAAGCCAATAGCAATTCATTCACGCGGGCGTGACCCAGCACCGGAACAAGCTCCTGCAAAAGACGGCGCGCGTGGCTGGTGCGAGCGCCGGTACCCATTGCAAGACCCAACCCGAATTCGGCATTATCCTCGAAGAGCGAGTTGTTCCATGCCGGCCCTCGTCCCTTTGCGTCCTGGCTGTAGGGCGTTGTGGGCAGGTTTCCGCCATAAATGGACGAGCAACCGGTGGCGTTGGCTATTACCAGCCGATCGCCAAAAAGTTGCGTCAACAATTTAAGGTATGGAGTTTCACCACAACCAGCGCAAGCGCCCGAATACTCAAACAGCGGCAACATGAATTGGCTTGACTTGGCATCCAGCCGCGTAATAGCAGTGCGGTCAACCTCCGGCAACGATAGGAAAAAGTCGTACCGCGCCTTCTCACGATTCAGCACGTCCAGTCGCGGCATGGCGCGAATCGCTTTGAGCCGCGGGTTCGCTTTATCCTTGGCCGGACAGATCTGAATGCACAGGCCGCAACCGGTGCAGTCTTCCGGGGCGACCTGAAGCATATAACGCTTGCCCTTAAAATCCGGGGCTTTATACGCCGCACTAAGAAAATCAGCCGGCGCACCGACGAGGTCCTCCGATACGCAGACCTTGGCACGAATGGCGGCATGCGGACAGACAAAAGCGCATTTGTTGCATTGAATGCACAGCGTGGGGTCCCAAACCGGAATCTCCTCAGCAATATTGCGCTTTTCCCAGCGGGTGGTGCCGGTCGGCCATGTGCCATCCACCGGAAAAGCACTAACCGGCAAGCTATCACCCTTGCCCGCCATCATCACTGCCTGCACGCGGGCCGTAAACTCCGGCATCGCGTGATGGAAATAGCCTGTTTGACGCAAGGTAGAGTCGGCGTTCGCTGGCAACGCAATCTCATGGAGTTGGGCCAATGCAGCATCAACCGCGGCGAAGTTTCGGCGCACCACCTCGTCGCCGCGCTTGGCGTACGTTTTACTGATAGCCCGCTTAATCGCCGCAATCGCTTCGTCGCGCCCTAACACGCCGGATATCGCAAAGAAGCACGTTTGCATAATGGTATTGATGCGTCGCCCCATACCGGCTTCTCGGGCGACTGCCCCCGCATCAATCGCGAATACACGCGCCCGCCGGGCGATAAGCGACTCCTGCACTTCCAGGGGCAGATGCGGCCAAAGCTCCGACGGCGACCAGGGGGCGTTAAGCAGAACAACGCCACCGGGTTTAAGATGTTCAACAAGATCCATCTTTTCTAAAAATTCAAACTGATGACATGCAATGAAATCGGCTTGATCAATCAAATACGGAGCACATATCGCACTGGGACCAAAGCGCAGATGCGATACTGTCAGAGCGCCCGATTTTTTCGAGTCGTAGACAAAATACGCCTGGGCGCTGCGGCCCGTTTCCTTCGCGATGATTTTAATGTAATTCTTATTGGCACCCACAGTTCCGTCCGAACCGAGGCCGTAAAACAGTGCCCGAAATGTGTCGGCCGGTTCAATGTCGAGCGATTCTTGCACAGGCAGCGAAAGCCGCGTGACATCATCCACAATGCCAACGGTAAAATGCCGACGAGGTTCTAATCGCGATAGTTCATCAAATATGGCTCGCACCATGGCCGGCGTAAACTCTTTGCTCGACAGGCCATAGCGACCACCACTAACCCACGGAATCTGACGCAGTAAGCCTGAATCCTTGGCTTCTATCAGCGACGTGAGCACATCCTGATAAAGAGGTTCACCTGCAGAACCAGGCTCTTTACAACGATCGAGCACAGCGATCCGTTTTACCGTGGGCGGCAGGACGCCGACGAGCATCGAACCCGCAAATGGCCGATACATGCGCACAATCACACACCCACAGGATTGTCCCTGGCTATTAAGCCACCGAACCGTTTGCGCAGCAGTTTGTGCGCCCGATCCCATGGCTATAATTATGTTGGTTGCGTCCGGCGATCCGATGTACTCATAGGGTTGATACCTGCGGCCGGTTACTTCCGCAAATCGCTGCATTTGGCTCTCTATCACGCTACCCAGAGACTGATAGAATGGATTAGAAGCTTCACGTGCCTGAAAAAACACATCCGGGTTCTGCGCGGTCCCGCGTAAAACCGGTTTGTCGGGCGTAAGCCCCCGGGCGCGATGGGCGGCAATATCCGCTTGGTTAACAAGCAGGCGAAGTTGCTCATCTAAAAGTGGCTCAATACAGTTAATTTCGTGCGATGTGCGAAAACCATCGAAAAAGTGCACAAATGGCACACGCGATTTCAGCGAAACCGCCGTGGCGATGGCTGCTTGATCGTGCGCCTCCTGTACCGTGGAGGATGCGAGCATGGCGAAGCCGGTTTGGCGGCATGCCATCACGTCCGAGTGATCGCCAAAAATTGATAGAGCATGCGTAGCCAGCGACCGCGCTGCCACGTGCATGACAAATGGCGTCAGTTCCCCCGCGATTTTGTACATGTTGGGAATCATCAGCAGCAATCCCTGCGAAGCGGTAAATGTTGTGCATAACACACCCGCCTGCAGGCCACCATGCACCGCCCCGATGGCTCCGGCTTCGCTCTGCATTTCCACAACACGCGGCGTTGAACCAAAAAGATTCTCGCGACC
Source organism: Phycisphaerales bacterium (assembly GCA_013044165.1). GTDB lineage: Bacteria > Planctomycetota > Phycisphaerae > WQYP01 > WQYP01 > JABEVB01. The sequence continues at coordinate 7,224 of JABEVB010000234.1, read as the reverse complement.
GCGTGCGGCCCACTCATCGGCCAACTCACCCATGGCGCTGGCCGGCGTGATCGGGTACAGCGCGACCATTTCACTCAGGCGGTATGCCACGTCCGCAGCCGCCTCATTGCCGTCAACCGGTATTACGTTTGGGCTTTTCATAATCAATCCTTTTGTTATGTTGTTACACTTAGCGGCGTTTGGTTCCGTGCCGTTGCTTCGCGGCAGGCCGCGCCTGAGCCGCCTCATGACGTGGCCGCCCCAGCCGATACGCCAGATGTCGAGCCAGCCGATCCACCGCCTTAGCGGCCAGCAGACTCAGAACGTCGCCAATCTGCATAGACTCCACGCCAATAGCCACCACCCAGGCATCAGGCTCGGCATTGAGTGCCCGTCGGCACAAATACAGCATCGCGCCCGGCGAGAGGTGATGGCTGAAATTGTTGGCGGGCGACTTAGGCGTAACCCGTCGAATGGCCACATGGCCCGGGGCGATGTCCAGGCTTGCATCCACGAACACAACCCGGTGGGCAGCGGCAATCTCGCCAGCAAGTTCCGGCGTAAGTTGCATACAGCTTATGCACTTCACGCGGCCGCAGCCCCATGGCTGCAACCTTTCCGACAACTGCTCGGCAAGAGCAGGCCCCGCACCATCATCGCCACGCATCGGATTGCCGTAGCCAATCACAAGCGTATCCAGTTCAATCGGTCGGCTAATCTTGTCTTTGGAGCGCATCGCACACCTCCCCTTGGGCGGTCAATAATTCAATGCGCAGAGGCATCTGTCCCAGCGCATGGGTAGAGCAGCTAAGGCATGGATCAAAGCAGCGGATGACCGCCTCAACCCGGTTGAGCATGCCTTCCTGCAGACGATTGCCATCCACAAACCGCCGAGCAACCTGAAGCACGCCGCGATTCATGGCAAGGTTGTTGTTGCCGGTGGCAATAATGAGATTGGCCCACCGCATCAAGCCGTTTTCGTCAATGCGGTAGTGATGAATCAGCGTGCCGCGAGGCGCTTCTGAGATGCCCACGCCTTCGAGCCTGTTCGGCCGCGCACGGGATCGCACATGTTCACTTAAAATATCTGGATGCTCCAGCAGCCGCTGTATCATTTCAATGCCGTAGATAATTTCGATCAGCCTCGCCCAGTGGTAATGAAAGCTGCTTTGCGGAGCACGCCCCAGTCTCTGCCGAAAAACATCCAATTCTCGATCGGCCAGCGGCGTGCCGCAACCTTCCGCCAGCACCAGACGCGCCAGCGGTCCAACCCGATAGATGCCATGCGGATAGCCCTTCGGCCGAAAATAAGGTGACTTCAAAAACGAATGTTTTTCAACGGCTTCGCCAATAAGCGAGGCGTAACCGCGCGGCTCACGAAGTTCGGCGACTGGGGCGCCATGTTCATCCGAAAACAGCAAGCTGCCGTCGTAGTGCTCCAGCAATCTATCGGCCGACACCAGCCCCACAAACATCGTCGGAAAATTCGCGAAGGCATCAACCTCAGCAGGATAACAGTCACGCACACGCTGAAAATATTCTGTGGCCCTCAATGCACGGGCAAGGGCATCAGGAATCATGGAGGCTATCTGATCCCGGTGCTCTCGTGTCAATGGGGCGCTAACCCCTCCGGGCACCGTCCATGCCGGGTGAATCTTCTTGCCTCCCAAAAGACCGATGATATCCTGACCGAATTTTCGCAGCATAATGCCATCACGGGCGAAATCGGGGTGGTCCTGTATGAGGCCGAAGATATTGCGCTTTGCCGGATCCCCATCCATGCCGAAAATCAAGTCCGGGCTTGAGAGATGGAAAAACGACAGCGCATGGCTTTGTACAAGCTGTGCCAGGTTCATAATCCGCCGAAGACGAGCCGCATTCGGCGGAATTTCGACCGCCAGCAGGTCATCGCAGGCTTTGCTCGAGGCCATCAGGTGGCTTACCGGACAAATGCCGCAAATGCGGGCCATGATGGCGGGCATTTCAGTAAGTGGTCGGCCTTCAACAAATTTCTCAAAACCACGGAACTGCGTAACATGAAACTGGGCGTCCGCCACTTTGCCAGTTTCATCAAGCTGAATAGTTATGCGGGCGTGGCCTTCAATGCGGGTTACGCCTTCAATTGTAATCGTGCGGTTCATACCTTTACCTCCTGTAGAACAATCCTCAAGTCTCCGGCCTAAAGCCCAAAACGCGTTACCTCGGTAATGCTGGGCGTACGGCCCGCGAGGATTTCGCAAAGCGCAAACCAGATCGCATCTGCCGGCGGTGGGCAGCCGGGAACATACACATCCACCTTAATAACCTGGTGCAGTGGAACAGCCTTGGGCCTCAGAGGCGGCACACCAAACACCGGCAGCCCCATCCGCCTCTGCTGAGGCTCCGGCGGGTGGGACGCGTTTTCAACATAAGCTCGCTCAAAAAGCGCTTCGCGGTCAAAACAATTGCGCATGGCCGGTACATTGCCGGTGACAGCACAGTCGCCAAGCGACAACACGCACGCGCTGCGGGAGCGAATCATCCGAGCCTTGCGATAATCCTCCTCGGAACTCACCGCGCCCTCGACCAAAGTAAGATCAACCCGCGCGGGAAAGTTTTTGTCATCCACCACCGGGGAGTGAAGCACGTCTACAAGCCCCGCCAATGTGATCAGGCGTTCGTCCAGGTCCAGCAGACTCATGTGGCACCCGGAACAACCATCCAGCCATACCGTGGCTACCGTCGGTTTTTTGTTGGACTCGCTCATGGATTTGCCTCCCGCATAAGAGTTAAATACGGCAGAAATGCAAGCTTTTTAGTCATTTCACCAACCGCCACACCACGATGCGTCAAAGCCCCGGTTGGGCATACGTTGACGCATTTTCCGCAACTTGTGCACGTTTCACTTTCTCCCCAAGGTTGGTCAAGATCGTGAATGATGGCGGCCAATACGCCACGTCCTTTGACATCTTTGGTGCGGGCACCCTCTACCTCGGCGCACACGCGAACACAGCGAGTGCACAAGATGCAGCGGTTGTGATCCAGGCGCATACGATCATGCGAATTATCAACTTCGAGTTGCGGATTGCGATAGGCGAATCGCACATGGTCAATGCCCAGCTTTTGCGCCAGGCTCTGGAGTTCGCAGTGCCCATTGCTGACGCACACCGAGCAGATGTGATTGCGTTCGGCCAGCAGCAATTCCACAATCATGCGCCGATAGCGGTGCAACCGGTCAGAATCTGTTTGCACCTCCATGCCCTCCTGGCAAGCGGTAGCGCAGGCGGCGTGGAGCTTTGGCGAACCCGCTATTTCCACCATGCACAGTCGGCAGCCGCCCCAGACCGTCAGGCCCTCCAACCAGCACAGCGTTGGCAACTCCATGTCGTTGTCACGCACAGCCTGCAGTATCGTGTCGCCGGCCCGACAACTCACATCCTTGCCGTTGATTCGCAAGGTAAGCGATTCCACTGATGATGCAACTTGGGTAATCATGGCAACACCTCCAATGCAAGGTGGCGTTCATCCGCAGTTCGATCTTCCTGATCTCGGCGCTGCTGCGCCTGTTGGATGAGCGTCAGATATTCATCTTCAAAAAAGCGTAGCGTGCTAAGCACTGGATTGGGCGCCGACTGGCCAAGTCCACACAGACTCGTTTGCTTAACCATGTCGCACAACTCCTTGAGCATCGCCAGGTCGTGCGGGGAGCCGTCTCCTCGGCAAATGCGATCAAGCAGTTCATGCATTTCGAAGGTGCCCACGCGACATGGCACGCATTTTCCACAGCTTTCGGTCATGCAGAACTCCATGAAAAACCGCGCCACATCCACCATGTTGCTCGTCTCGTCCATTACGATCATGCCGCCTGACCCCATAATGGACCCCAGTTTCATCAGAGACTCGTACTCTACAGGCAGGTCCAGGTGGGCCGCAGGTATGCACCCTCCCGATGGGCCGCCCGTTTGAACGGCCTTAAATGCCTTTCCGTCCGGAATGCCACCGGCAATGTCAAAAATGATCTCCCGCAGCGTAATGCCCATGGGCACTTCAATAAGACCGGAATTTTTAATCTTGCCCGTCAGCGCAAAAACCTTTGTCCCCTTGCTCTTTTCGGTACCCATGGCTCCGAACCAAGCGGCGCCATGGTTAATAATCGCCGGTATGTTGGCGTACGTTTCAACATTATTGATCAGTGTTGGGCAGCCATGAAGCCCCTTATTCGCCGGATACGGCGGCCTCGGACGTGGCACCCCACGATTGCCTTCCACGCTGGCTATAAGCGCTGTCTCCTCGCCGCAAACAAACGCCCCGGCACCCAGCCGTACCTCAACATTAAAGTTAAACTTGGTGCCAAAGATTTCGTGCCCAATCAGGTCCTGCCGTCTCGCCTGATTTATAGCCTTATTCAATCGTTTGACTGCCAGCGGGTACTCCGCCCGAACATAAATAACTCCCTGCTCCGCACCGACTGCGTAGGCGGCGACGGCCATGCCTTCCAGCACTCGGTGCGGATCGCCCTCCATGACGCTGCGGTCCATGAAAGCGCCAGGGTCGCCCTCGTCACCATTGCAGATCACATACTTGCGTGTTCCGCCAGCTTTGGCGACCGTGGCCCATTTAAGCCCGGTTGGAAAACCGGCCCCACCACGTCCGCGCAGACCCGACTCCGATATTTCAGCAACAACCTGCTGTGGACTCATGCCTGTAAGCGCCTTGAGAAGTGACTGATACGCCCCGTGCGCAATGCAGTCGGCAATGTCCTCTGGATCCGTACGACCGGAGTTTTCACGAACCACAAGTTTCTGTTTGGTGAAAAACGCCTGTTGTGTATCGCAGAGCAGCCGCTCCACGGCCGCACCGCCCAGCGAGGCTATGATTTCACCGGCATCGGCAGGCGTAACGTTTTGGTACAACCGGTCATCCACCCGAACCAGCGGACCGTTGCAACACAGGCCCATGCAGCCCACCGGCTTTACACGAACTTTTTGAGCGCAACCCCGCTTCTGGGTTTGTTCCTCGAGCTGCGCCAACACCACATCGCTCTGCGAGCTGGTGCAGCCAGATTCCATGCACACGCTTATGTGGTGAGCGAATCGCTCATCATGCTGTCGAGCTTTCCGGGCCAGGCCTTCCAGTTCTTCCGGTTTCATGACGTTACCTTTCTTTGAAGTTTTTCATCTATCGCGGCAAGCAATTGCGGCGAAGTTTTCCTCCCAAGCACCTGTCCGTCCAACACCGTGGTAGGAGCCAGACCGCATGCGCCTATGCAGCGAGCCACCATCACCGACAATTCGCCGTCCTCTGTGGTTTTGCCCTCTTGAACGTGATAATGCCGCTCAACTTCATCCAGAAGCTCACGCCCACCCTTGATGTAGCACGCCGTGCCCAGGCAGACCACGCACGTATGACGTCCCTGCGGCTTAAGCGAGAAAAAATGGTAGAACGTGGCCACCGCATATACTTTCGACAACGGCACATGCAGCGCCCCGGCCACCCAACGCATCGAGGGTTCGTCCAGATAGCCAAAGCTCTGCTGAACGCTGTGCAGGCTTTCGATGAGCGCTTCCGGTTCAAAGTCATTGCGACGCATCACGGTTTCGACAATCTTCCAGCGCTTGTCACTGGTGGGCGGAGCGGTTACAGGCGGAGCATGAAGCATCATAAAAATCTCCTTAAAAGCGGATCTGTTCAGCAAATCCTCGGCAATTGTTCGCCATAAGGCTTCTGCACAATACGTTGACCACCAATCGCAGTGTGCAGCACGCATAAGCCATCACGTGTTTCAGCAACACGCCCAATTTCGCACGCACCGCGCCCTAACGGATGGCTTTGCATGGCCGAAAGCGCCACACGCACGTCGCCACTGCGCACCACCACCACAACCTTGCCTTCATTGGCTATTTCCAACGGATCAAGTCCAAGCATTTCGGCCGCATGCAGTGCCTCGGTTCGCACGGGGATCCGTGCTTCATCAAGAACTATTTGCTGATGAGTCCGCGTAGCGATGTCCGCACAAACCCCGGCAAGACCGCCGCGCGTCGCATCGCGCATGAACACCACGCCGGGCACCGCATCCTGCAGCACCTCCAGAAGTCCATTGAGTGGCGCTGCATCGCTACGCAGAACACTTTTTACTTCCGGCATTTCACGAGCCAGCATCACCGCCAGTCCATGCTCGCCAATCGTGCCGTTAATCAGCAGCACATCGCCCGGAGCAATGGATCCCATGCTCAAACGCGAATCTTCGCGCCGAACGCCTACGCCGGCGGTCGTTATATACATCGCATCCGCATGCCCCTGCCCCACCACTTTGGTGTCGCCCGTAATGATCGAAACACCGGCTTCCTGCGCGGTGCGGCTTATAGATTCCAGTACCCTATCCAATGTACGCTGCTCCAGGCCCTCCGCCAGAATCAGCGACAGCGCCAAGCCCAACGGCCGACAGCCGCAAACCGCCAGATCATTTACCGTGCCGCTTACCGCCAGCCGGCCAATATCGCCGCCTGGGAAAAACAGCGGCTGAACAACGTAACTGTCAATAGTGATGGCGGTTGCGCCATCGGCGGTAAAGCCGGCATCCAGCAAGTCGTTAAGCGCCGGATTGCCAAGGCGCGGCAATACAAGCTGATGAACAAGAGCGTCCGTAAGTTGCCCGCCTCCGCCGTGCGCCATGACGATGCGCGACAATCTCGGCCCGGCAAATGCGTCAAATCCTGAGTGTTGTGGTGTTGCTGTGTTCATACATTTGCCTCCTGCGCCTGACTTCCATGCGTTACCACTCTCTGTTGACCGTACTTAAACCAGGCGGCACAAGTACCTTCCGAACTGACCATGCAGGGGCCTATCGGATGAACCGGAGTGCAGGCGCGGGCAAACAGCGAGCACATTGGCGGATCAACCTGCCCGCTTATGACCTGCCCACATAAACACCCCTTCGGTTCACGGTCCTGCAGCACTGGCAGATCAAACACTTTCTGTGCATCGAAGCGCTCATACTCTTTTCTTATGCTTAATCCGCTGCCCGCAATCACGCCCATGCCGCGCCAATGTGCGTCGCTCGCCTCAAATACCTGCGTTAGCAGCGCCTGGGCGCAGCCGTTGCCCCGGGACGAAACAGCCTGTGGATACTGATTCACCAGCGCCGCCTTGCCTTCAGCGGCCAATTCAGTCAGACAGGCCAATGCCGCCAGCAGCAGCGTCGGCTCAAAGCCGCCGATTACGCACGCTACGCCATACTCCTGCACAATAGGAATATAGGCATCCGAG
>JABEVB010000233.1 GCA_013044165.1 Phycisphaerales bacterium | reverse complement strand
TGCGGGAAACCCGCCCGTCCGGTTCGAGGAGGGGGGACTCAACCCACGCAACCACGGCTCGTCCGAGGTATACGCGAGGTTGAGTCCTCTACTCTACCGTCTCTGCGCGCGACCGTCGTTGTCTTTGCGCCTTTGTGTTTAAAAAATCGCGTACCCTGCGGTAAAAATTGCTTGTCGAAAAACTTGCCGCCAAGGGCGCGACGATACGAACCACGATTCCGATCATTTGTGGTGGAAGATGGATATTCAGGCAGCATCTGCAACGGCATGATGAGGGAATGAACGAATAGATTTGCCGTATGACGGCGAGCTTTGCGGCAGGTTACTGTCGCCCGGCTTCTGTGCCAAGGGTGTAGGCCCAACCAAGTGCCAGGTGGCTGGGGCCTTTTGGCACCGTGAAAGGCAGGTTTTTTGATGCGTCGAAAAAGAAAGCGGCCCGGAGCGGGGTGCTCCGGGCCGCGGGTTTTACTCTTGACTTCTCGGCTTTGGCTTTCAAGCAGCAGTTGCTGCCGGAGCTTGGGCCGTTGGGCTTACCAGCTACCGCTGGATACATCGCGTGCCGGCGTCATAAAGATGTCGTAGGGAGCGATGCTGGGCGAGGTGGTGGGGCCCTGCGTGGCAGTTATCGTATTGCCTGCACCCGACCCAATGGCCGTTCCGCCGCCAGCGGTGGCTATGGCGCTGGTCGAGCCGAAGGCAAAGATGTTGTCGTTGTTGGTACCAACGTAGGGGTTGGTCGCCCAAGCGACGTGGTCGTCGGCATAGCCGACCTCTTGGCCATCACCACCATGGTTGCCCGAGTTGTAGATGTAGCTGCCATAGGTGTTCGACAGGGCTTCGGTGGGGATTCGCTGCAGCGTCGTCACGGTTGCAGTTGTGTCTGTTTCCGGCGCCATGTCAGATACCAGCGCTACATCGGTGCCGGAGTTGCTGGTCCACCAGCCGCCGACGACACCGGCGTTCCAAGGGCAGGCAATGGAGTAGCTGATGCCCACGGCGCGACCTGCCGGGGCGGCAGCGTTTACCATGCCGAAGTTGAGGTTGTATTGGTTGACGGTGCCATTGGATTCAAGCTGATCCGATGGTGTCGTGGCGATTGGGTCGGATGGGCAAAGGAAGCTCTTGGTGGAAATTTGCTGTTCCAAAACCAAAAGCCACAGGCAGGCCAGTGGCGAGCCGGCTTGGTTGGTATTGGTGCCAAACAGCAACTGAGATGCTGCCGAGGGCGATGTTTCGGTGCTGGTCAGCCCAGTCGAAGTTTGCCCGTTGGTGAACTTGCCCCCGGCGCTTTCAGGGTTGGCGCTCGGGAACTGCCCGCTGTTGCTGTTGGCGTAGATTTCGAATTCCTGGATGATGCTGCGAATGTTATTCGAGCATACGCTGCGGTTGGCCAGTTCCTTGGCTTTGGCCAAGCTGGGCAACAGAATGGCGATGAGCAGGGCGATGATTGAAATCACCACCAGCAGCTCAATGAGGGTAAACCCTCGTTGTGATACACGCGTCCTCATAGGATGCACTCCTTAAAAAAACACTAAGGTCCATCGAACGAGCGATTCTGCCGGAGAGCTTGGTACTGCCGGGGTTTTTTGGCTGGAAGGCGCCTTCCAAACAATGCCAAAAGGCCATCGGCAAATAAGGGTAATGGATGAGTCCGCACCTTGTCGGGGCCTGGGGCGCGCGCCCCAAAAACACCCCGCCTGCGGAATCGGCCGTTCGTGTTCTTCAATTTTTATGCTTGCTTCTCTATACCTGCAGGCTCCAGGAGTCTGTCCGGGTAATCGCCGGGTTGCGACGGCCTGATTTTTGGCACTCCTCAAGAAGCGGCGACGACGGCGTACCTGACACGGATGGTACTCCGAGGGGCCGCGCCGCAGAGGGGGGCCAAAAAGCACGCCGCCCTGAGGGGTGGGCCTGAAATCCCCCGTCTGCATTGTTGTCGGATCTCGCAGACTCATCTTCGTTAGAGTCGGCTCGATCCTCCGCCGCGCATACGGGGCATTTAAGACCCATCGCAATCCCGTCCATTACTCGGACAGGCTCCTAGCCACGGCTACCGGGCCACAATGCCCAGCCGCGGCTGCCATACGTTTTTGTGGCTCTCACTGGTCTCACCCGCAGGGATTGTACTGGGAGCCGGTAAGTTTACAACCATTGATCGCTGTAGGCTCTGGCACGGGTGGCCTCTTGCCACCGCTACTTTTTGCCAAAACCATCAGCCCGCTTGCAAGAGGGTGCCTTGTGGCTTGCCTTACCGGCCGTGCAGGCTTGGTAAAGCAGGCTAAGGCGCGTATGCAAGTTGGCGTGCCGCAGGCAATACTGCATTAGTGTTGCAATGCGGCGTTGGTTGCGGCCGGTGCATCCGCCTGCCCGGCCAAAGGCTCCGTAAGGTATGAACCGCTTGGTTAAACATCCCTGCTTGGCAGTCGCACGCCCATTTTTTGGGATGCTTAACTGCCCAACCAAGCGAAAACTTTGCTGCCGATGGCTGATTTAAGGAAGGTTAAAAACCATGCCAGCCGTACGGCAACAACATAATGAGGCAGGCCCGAAGCGGAAATGCCGGCCAAGCCGGCGGAATGATGGCAGCTTCATCAGCTACTGCAAGCGCTGTTTGCATTATCGTGCGGCAAAATAAACAGGCCGCAACGACAGGTATAACACGCGCTCCGCGCCAACCTCGTATATTAGGATAGGCTTGGAGGCTAGAGCGTGTCAAGCAAAAAATCTGCGGATATGCCAGATTCGCATAAGTGATGAAATGATCAGATTTTACCGCAGCAGCGATAATTAACGCGGTAGAGGTTGGGGCGCTGCGCGACGGGGTTTTTGCCACCGAGATGACGGAGAAACACTGAGATATTTAAGAATCTTTATAGTTAAGGGCGCTTCGCGACGGGGTTAACCGCAGGGGTCGCAAAGCCGCACAGAGATATTTACTGATGTTAAGAGGTTAAGGCGCTGCGCGACGGGTGGCGCGCAGAGCCGCAGAGCACGCGGAGACGACCGACGATTTACCACCAAGACACAAAGACACCAAGATTTTTATTTATTATCTTGGCCGGGTGGTTAGCCTGGCTAAGGCATGGTATTTTGAGTTGAAGGATCACTGTAGTTAAAACACGTCTCTGCGGACTCCGCGTCTCTGCGCGCGACCGTCGTCGTCTTTGTGTCTTTGAGTAGGCGCT
>JABEVB010000005.1 GCA_013044165.1 Phycisphaerales bacterium | reverse complement strand
TTTTTTTCGCCGCCGCCGAGTTACCTGCGCCCCGGCATCGCCAGGCTCGTCCCGGCCGCTCTGCTGGGGCAGTGGTAACGTCGGAAACGGTATCAGGGCACATGAGGGTCTTGGCCGCAGCAGTCATTTATAAGTTCAACAATTTAAGCCATCGGAATATGGCATCATTCACAGCATCGGGCTGCTCAATACAAGCCAAGTGCCCGGCGTGGTCAATCTCAACCAGCTCGCCGTGCGGCATGGCGGCAGCCATTTGTGCCGCAACCGCTGGGGGCGTAACAATATCTTCGCGGCCAACTATGATAAGGGCCTGCTGCTGCAAATCGGGCAGAATATCCATTTGCGAACGGCGAAGCATCATAGCCTTCTGCCCTCCAATAAAGCCCTCAATACTCTGCCGCCGAACCATTTGCTCAACCTCCTCCCGAACAGCGATCGTTGCGGCACTCGCAAGCAGGCGGCTACACGTCGCCCCGGCCACCGGTTCTAAACCTCGTAGTTGAACATCGGTTATAGCTGCTTCGCGGCTGGCGCGAGCGGCTGGAGTGTCGGCCTCCGCTCGGGTATCCAGAAACATTGCCGCAGCAACAAGTTCCGGCCATTGACGCAGCAGTGCCAACAGAACATAACCGCCCATCGAACAACCACCCACAATCGCCCTGCCTTCCGACTGCCGTCGAATAAGCTCGGCTATTTCGCCCGCAAAGGCCTCCATCGTATATCGCTCAATCGGCCATGGGTCTCGACCTCCAAATCCCGCAAAGTTGGGCGTTTTGACATCATAACCGCCTCGCTTAAGGCCCACCCGTTGCGACTCAAACATCGCTCCTTCTAAAGGAAATGCATGGAGCAAAATGACCGGTAGAGTTGCCATGCGGTTCACTCGCAAATCAATAATCTCAATTGGCTCGCGGGCCATGGCTGGCATGAGCCGCGCTGTACAGTAATATATTCTGCGCAATGCCCTGGGCTGTCGGCGGGGCGTATCCGGCAATTCCCCACGTGTTGGTGCCCAACAATCCGCTTGTTACATCGTACGCTGAAAACACAACAATCCACCGCCCATCTGCCTTAATGCCGAGCAGTTTCACGTGCTTGTGCGATTCGCCTCTGCTGATGAGATATTTGCGATACACTGCCTTCTCAAGACTCTCGCCCCCAGGCAAAGCGCCTGTAATAAGCGTTGACGTCTCAGGCACCTCTGTGAGCGACTCTTTTGGAAACAACCCTTCCACCAGATGCTCAAATGATCGGGCAAAACTGCCTCTACCGCCCGCAGCGTCGGCAAACAACATCCCTCCGCCCAACAGGTAACGTCGAATCTTGGATGTCTCGTTTGATGTAAACTCAAAACTGCCGGTGCCGGTCAACGTCACCAGTGTGGGTTGCTGCTGTAAAAGTTGTCCGCATGAGTCGGCATTCAACGAAACTCGTGTCGCTATTCGTCGGCGTGCCAAATCCGCCAGGTGAGGCCACGCGCCCGGCTCCGGGTTCCAGTTGCCCGCGTATTGCAATTGCGCCACGCGCACATGACGAACGGCTGGTGCAGATACCTTTGCATCGCTTGAAACCCACATGCGATTCTGCAGCCCCGATTTACCCGTCGCATACAAATAAATATTCGTTGGAATCTGCCAATAATCGCTCGCCGAAGTTGAACGTCTTTGCCAGATGGCGCCAAAATCTTGTGGACTTATAATCCACACATATCGCACGCCATTCCAGACACCCAGCAGAAACGGCGGCGAACGCAAATGGTACCAGGGCTGCATCGAATAAATCACGCTGGTCGGGGCCAGCTTGCGCACCTGGTAGCGGCCCTGACCTATCTCCACCGCGTAGCGCTCCATGGCCCGCGTAAATGCCGGCGAATCAGCATCACTGCTCGAAAATATCATTCCGCCCGCATCTATATATTCCTCCAGTTTAATCAAATATCCTGCTGTAAAATGCGGATCCTGACCGCCCGTTATCAAAAGCAGAGGCGCGTCGGTCCATTGCTTGGCCGGGGCATCCACGCTCACCACCTGCCAATTCATCGCCGTTTCATAGGTGCGGCTCACCCAAGCCGTGAAATTAGCAGCATCCCACGGGCGATTATTCCAAGGACCATATTGTTGAGGTGTATATTGGAGTTTGTTGATCAAAATGGGGTTCATTCCGCGCGCTAAAATCAGCAGCGCATACGCCGTGCCAATAAGCCGGTCGCGGTCGGCAAGCGCAAAGCCTGGCGACCAGCTACCATCCCGATGCTGCGCATGAAGCAGAATATGTGCCATCGCTCTGTACCAATCCACCCCGCCAAAATATTTAAGGCCGCTGGCCAGCGCCACACGTTCGTCGCCGTACATTTCATATAAGTTTTCGTTGTTGGGAGAAAAGTGCCGATTAACCCACGACAGTCCTTCCAGCAGGCTCTTATCTGGCCGCGTTTTCAACGCAAAGGAGGAGGATGTATAGGAGTCCGCAATGAATAAACTGGCCAAACCCGCGGGAGTCATCGTGCGAGGATTGCCCATAAAGCCCCCACGCCGCCCAAACCCACCACCTTGTGTATACACCCACGCTCCACTGCTTAGCTGTGTACGATGCCAATGATAGGCCACCGCATGCCAATAAAATGCCGGAATCTCCAGCCCGCTGTCAGCACAAGCCCATGTCCCCAGCACCCCATACTGAGAATTAGAATTGTCCCACCGGCTGAACCCGCCCCCAAAGTCCTGCGTTTTTGGGTTCTGATAGCTATAGGCCCCGGATGTTTCAGCTCCAAGAAGATACCGCATATCCCACAGCAAAGCATCGTGATATTGCTTCTTCGCCGGCAGCAGGTTCATGTCGTTGGCCTGAAACGAAGCAACATACGTGGTGGGCGTCCGCAGCTTGGCCACATACGAAATGGCGGCTCTCATCTTAGCGGTAAAAATATACACTTGAGGCAGGTGCAGGCTTTGCTCAACCTGCAGCAGAGACTCAAGCACCAAAGCCGACTCACCTCCCAGCATAATGCTCCTGCGACCGTTCAGGTCCGGTTCCCAGTTGCCATTCACCTCCTGCCCCAGCAAATAGTCCACGCCTCGCGCAATCGCCTTTTTTATTCGCAGCAGTTCCCTTGAACCCGCCGAGGGCGTTTCGCCGGCCGCAGGGGCTGTGGCAGCTTCGACCGGCGAAGTAACCGCCGCCACCGGTGCTTTGATATTGCCCGCAGCAGCTTCCTGCAGCTTTAGCGGCCTTAAGGGCGATACTATTCGCTCTTGGTTGGCCGTCGCTGAAACCGTGCGCTTATTTTTCACCATCACAGTCGCCGGTGCCATGCCGACAGCCCGGCGCGGCCTTGCAGCTATGGAGGCCTCGCCAGCCAGGGCGGCCCTTCCTGTTTGACGGAGAGATAAGCCGCTCGCTGGCAACACAACCGATTTGCCGGCCGGCGTGCCCTTGCTTGCCTCGCCGCTTGCGCCACCACCTGATTTCGGTGGTGGCGATAAATAAATGCCTATCAGTACGCCTATAGCCAGCAACATTATGGCGCTAATTGTCAGCAGCACTGTATTGAGCAGTCGGATGCTCGCGCCTTTGGCAGCTTCAGCCGGCAACAACGCGGAATCATCAACCTCCGAATCACCGATGGTTTCTTCATCGTTAAATACATCGGGGGTTCTTGGCTCGACCGAAGCATCCTGCAAGGCCGACGGATCAACCGGCGAATTGCCTGCTTCGTCCGTGGCAGATGCCGCCGCAGTAACCGCTTGTGACACTGATGCAACTTGCGCATTCACCGCTGCCGTTTTGGCCAAGCGGCCATCATCCGCGACCGGCTTTGTATCGCCCGGCGAAATGGATCGAGTTTCCGGTGAAGTCCAGCCCGCCATCTGGTGTGCGCAAGCGCGGCACAACCGTCTGCCAAATACCACAATCCAACGACCATCGGCAGCGGTCCGACTGCATCGTTCGCATATTTGCTTCAGGCTCAAACTCAAACTCCGGCCAGCAGGTTCCAACATAACTTGCGCAAAGTTTAGTGTACCATGCACGGGTGTCGGTTGTGAATTTCACCGCAGGCGCCCAATATTCACAATACTCATCCCTTATTACAGTGCAACCGTCTCATCGAGGTGGTTGGCTATCGGGCGGGTACGAAGCGCGGCTACCCCCACAAGCCGCAAACGCAGGCTACCTCGCGACCTCCAAGAGCTTTCCAGACGGCATCGTTGGGCGTGGCAATGTTTTCGGGCGGCCAGCCCGCTGCGCCGATTACGCAGACATCCTGTCTGCATCGGCCCGATTGTGGGCCTCTGCGTTCCGCTTCAGAGCAATGCAGGCATCCGGCGTTGTACCCGGCAAAAGCGATTGGGGATGCCCATAAAAGCGCCATGTCCCCGGGGCCGCCCAGAAATGGCCACGCCCGTCACGTCCGTATCGTTCGATTTTTCAGGCTGTGATAGTCGCCAGTAGCAACAACTGCTATACTCCATGGTCTGCGGGCCGATGGTACGGCCGACAGCAGGTGTGCTCTTACCGAGGTGTATTGTGCCAGAAGAATCTACGCTCTTAAGCGAATCCAAAAAACTGGGAACCATCATCGCCCAGCAACCAGCCGTGCAGAATTACCGCACGCTTGCCCGCCAGCTTGATCTGGACATTGGAGCCAAGAATCTCCTGCAGCAGTTTGAGCAGGCCATGGAACTCGTCGCCATGAAAGAAGCCTCCATGCAACCTATCGAAATTGCCGAAAAGCAAAAGATAGAAGCCATTCAACAAAGCGTCGCAATGCATCCGCTTCTCAAAAAGCTGCTTACTGCGCAAGTCGAATACATGGATCTCATGCAGACGGTGCAGGAGGCCATTAACTCCGGCGTTACTGGCAACGCAACGCCAGCCGTCGAGGCAAAGCCTGAGTCCAAACTCATCATCTAATGATACGCATTGGTTTTTGGCTGCACCTGGCCCGGCCCGCCGTTCTGAATAACCCCCGGCCCGCCATTTTGAATCACGCCCGGTGAAAACGGGTTATGAAAATCTATCGTACCTGTTTTGGGCCATCGGTGCCCCCCACATTGCGCCGGAAAATAAATAAACGGATACCCTAAAAACACATACGAACCAAAGTAGATCGGCTGGTCATAAATGCCGTAGGCGGCTGGGGTCGTTTCCAGCGGGCCTTCATTCATACCCATACCATGGATGAGCGGTGCGGCCCCATTCTTCTTTGCCCGCAGCGGCCCTGCCTGCACCCGCGCATTTTTTGCTGGCATCAGCAGTGGCAGTGGTGGTGGCGGATTACTTAAATCGCCCGGCAACATCATCTGTTGCAGGCCGACGTAGCCCGTGTGCGGCGGGTTCTTAATCATATTCGCAGCCTGCACTTTCATTTGCCCAATCGCCGCAATGAGGTTGTTGCGATCATTCGTAAGCTGCGCCAGCACCGCCTTTTCATGGTTAAGCTGCGCTATATCCGCCTGAAGAATTGCCTGATTTGTGATATTGATGGCCCCGGTTTGAGCCAAAAGCGCCTGCTGTGCAAGTTCTAGATTCACTATCTCTGCTGTAATTTGGTTGATGCGATCATTGGCGTCCGATATTTCTTTTGTCACGCTGGCCAATCGCGTCGTAGCACCGGCATATTGCGCTTCCAGCGTTAACTTCTGTGTTTCATATTGGGAATGTACCCCTGCCAGCCGGGCATGTTGACTGCGGGTTATCCATGTGTCGCCATAGCGATACAACCCCTGTCGCGCGAGTCTAAGCTGCATCTGTGTATCAGCCTGCGCAAAAGTGTGCCGAAGATTCTTATACAAAAAGGTGTTGCGATCATGATTGTAAAAATGCAGTGCCGCTGCCACATTGTCTAAAAGCAGCCGATTGCCCGACGCCAGGTTGATCGCCTTGGTATAGTAGTTCAGTGCCTGCGGCTGCTGCCTCTGCTCAAAAGACACCACAGCCAAATCGTTCCACGCGACGGCATTGTTCGGCGCCAGCTTGACCGCCTTGCCCAGCAACCGGGCCGATTGCGGCAAATGATTCATACGATAGTCCGCAACCCCACCCACCACCAATGCACCCACATCGCTGGCATCAAGCTTCAGCACGCTCTGCACTTTTGTACTGGCAGATTGCAAATCACCCGCACGCAACGTCGCCTCGGCAGCGGCAACATCTCTTCCGATCTGCCTTTGCAACGTCTGGCGCTGCAATGGCGTTACCCATTTACCGGCATATTTCACCAACCCCTGCCGCTCTATGTGTTGATATTCTGTTAGCGAACTCTGTGCCTGAGCGGAATCCGGCGACTGTGGAAACTTTTTTTGGTACGCTTTAATAATCGCGATGGCATGGCCCGCGTCATCCGTGCGTTTAAGGTTCGCCAACACAGCTTGCCATACCTGATGGGCATAGGCGGGGCTGGCCGGACTTGGTCCAAGCGTAATGCTCGACACCTGGTTCAGTCCAACCGTAAATGGTTCACCGTGTGCAGGCGTTATCAGATACTTGCCATCCTGACGCTGCAGCGTCCCCTCGATGGTGCGGCCATCCGCCAAAGAAATTTCATCTCCATGCACGCGGGCTGCGCTTACGTTCAGCAGCAATGTAGCCGCCACTGCAATCGCCACTGCGAAAGCCAACGCTCCGAGAGTCCGCACTTGAAATATCATTCTGCTTGACATGCTTACACCCCTGCCGCAGTCCGCCTGTGGCGGACTTTTAGCAGCCTTCGACCTGAACATCATTGTAACCCTACCTATAGGCTCTCACCAAACACGCCAGCAGCAACACCCCATGCCTTAGCCCAAGTCTCACACCTAAAAATACAACCCGCCAATTACGTCCTTTTATTCTTGACTTTTATGGCATGTCGTTGCATAACTTTGCCACCTGAATTTGGCATGTTTGGGCCTTACCACAATGGCTCGACTTTTTTAAGACCTTTTTGGGGAACAAATGACTAACATGCTCACATCAAGACGGCAACCAGGCTTCTCACTCATCGAAATGCTGGTGGTTATACTCGTAATTGCGGCCCTCATCAGCATTGTTCTTATTGCCGGGCGCAGCGTGCTCATCAGTACGCGTATCTCCCTGACTCAAACAGAACTTCGCAACCTTCAGGCGTCGCTCGAAGTTCTGAAGCATAAGACCAACCAGCAGCCCGCCGACATGCCCACCTTTCTTACCGAGTATCAGTGGCTATACGCCTATCAAGACACCAATGGCAACTGGCATGAGCATCCCAACAGCCTCACCAACCTGCCGAACAATTTGCTATCCATCGGTACGATCACCATGCCGGGCGGCACCTCTATGCAGGGAATTGTGGCGATTAACGATGCCTTCGGCAACGCCATCGAGTTCATACCCTATAACGTTCAAAACCCGCAACATACGCCCTGTTTTGTTAGCGCCGGCCCCGACGGCCTTTTTGGCAAGCCCGACATGCTCTACAGCTACAATCCATAAAGCCGCCACACCGCCCGCACCGCACCGATTGGCGGCAATCAGATTGGGTTTACCCGCCCCTTTTATATTCGCAGCGTATGACGGAACGAATCCCTCCACGCGGCGTCCATTCGCTGATCAGCGTTAATCGCCGTGGCTCAAGAACTGCGACCAGGTCTCCCGCAATCACATTCGTAACATCTTCATAAAAAATCCCCCGCTCCCGATAGCCTTGAAGATAAAACTTATAGCTCTTTAGCTCCACGCATCGCTCATCAGGAACATAAATCAATCGAATTGTCCCGAAATCGGGTTGCCCTGTTTTGGGACATACTGAAGTGAACTCGCCCGCAATATGTTCAACCTCATAATCGCTCGCAGGATGCGGGTTGGCAAACCATTCCAATAAAGCTGATGGAGACGCTTGTCGTTTACCGCTCTTAGCCATCGGGTGTCCTTTCTAATAATGGCCTGCACATCAATTAAATTTGCTTCAGGTCCCACGCGTATTGCCAAACAGCTCTATTTGCAGCCTATGGCCATAACGATAACCGCGCCGAATGCATTCCGCTGCAATCCAAGCCCCCCTTGGGCGTAGTTCCTCCATGCTGCGGCCTTCGGGCATCAAAAATACATCCGATGGAAGCACCCCCTCAATCCTTGCCAGCAGAGCTTCCACCTCATCCAAGTCTGATGGAGCCGCCACCACAAACTTCCATTGCCGATCCTTAATCGTTTCGGCCCTCGCAAACCGCCGCAATATATCCAAGTTTATTCTGCGCTGTTCATGCAGTTCCACCATCTTACCGCTTAGCCCTGATGGCCCGGTCGCATTCGGCGCAGAATTAGCCAGTTTCGGGCTGATGCTGGCCAGTTCCATAGGCAAGTCCTGCCAAACGGTGCCGGCTGTTTCGACGGTTATCACTTTGCCCAGCCTCCTAAGCCCGTCGGTAAGCTCCCGAATTTGATCAGACGGCTGAATCAACGGCTCGCCTCCCGTGATGACCACATGCAAGGATCGCGACTCACCGGCTAATCTCAGCAGTTCGCTTACAGACATCTCGCCACCTTCGGGTCGCCACGATGCATACGGCGTGTCGCACCACGAGCACCGCAAATTGCACCCCGATGTACGAATAAACAGGCTCGGCGTGCCCAGCCATTTACCCTCCCCCTGAACACTTTCAAAAACTTCGGCTATTCTCATGGGGCAACGTCCCTGCTGGCCTGAACATACCTAACTGTATCAACCACGCCAATAGATGCGAACGCTTCCAATCTAAGCCTGCACGAATCGCATTGACCGCAACTGCGGCCCTGACTGTCTGGATCGTAGCACGATAACGTGCGGCCGTAATCCACGCCCAATGACAGCCCCGTTTTAATAATATCCGCCTTACGCATGTTGATCAGCGGCGTATGCACCCGAAAGCGTCCACGTGCCTCCACGCCTGCGGCCGTCGCCAAGTTCGCCAGCTTTTCAAATGCCGCAATATATTCAGGGCGGCAGTCAGGATAGCCCGAATAATCCAGCGCGTTTACACCCAAAAAAATATCATACGCGCCGAGCGTTTCAGCCCATGCCAGCGCCAACGACAAAAACACAGTGTTGCGGGCTGGAACATACGTCACAGGTATTTCACCTCCACCATGAAGGCCAGGACGATTTTTAGGAACCGCCAGCTCCGCCGTCAGGGCCGATCCGCCAAACACCCGCAAATTTACCGCCAACACCAGATGCTGCACCACCCCCAACGACGCCGCCACTGCCTGTGCCGCCTCAATCTCCAGCCGATGGCGCTGACCATAATCAAAACCAAGGCTGTAACAGGCAAAACCTTTTTGGCGGGCAATCGCCAATACCGTTGCCGAGTCCAGCCCGCCGCTCAACAAAACGACTGCCTTTTTATTTTGCATACTCTTTATCCATGGTTCAACGCATAACCCGGGCAAAGTTTAACATCAGCCGCGAATATTTTCTGCCGCCGCGATACATTTACTTCTTTACCCAAGCCATATTTACTTTCGTCCTTTGCAACCCCATAACTACCAGACAACGCCTCAAGGCGTTATCATCCAACACAGGCTGGCATCGAGAGGATACTATGGCCCCAAAGAGCTTTCTTATTACACCACTCGGTTGGACCTTTTGGCTCCCGATGCTCGCCACCGGGCTGATTGTCGGCGGCATGCTCCTGCTTATTTACTGGCCTGCGGCAATCGCCGTAGCAGTTCTTCTGCTGGCATGTCTCGCCTTCTTCCGCGATCTGCCCCGAACCATCCCGGCCGATCCAGGCCTCATGGTATCTCCAGCCGATGGCCGAATCACCGAAATAACCCGGCTCGACCATCATCCCATTCTAACCGGGCCGGCACTCCGCATCGGCATATTCTTGAGCGTCTTGGATGTTCACGTCAATCGCAGCCCATGCGATGGCTACCTGCTTAAAACCCTTTTTGAACCGGGCATGTTTCTCGATGCTCGTCACCCGCAATCCGGCCTTAGAAATCAATCTAATACGCTCGTGCTCGTAAGCGCGCCACCCACAAGCCCCGGCCACGAACCTATTGCCGTTGTCCGACAAATCGTCGGCGCCATCGCGCGACGCATCATCTGCCCGATCGCGCCGGGCGCAACCTTGCATCGTGGCCAGCTATTCGGGATGATCGCTTTCGGCAGCCGAACCGAATTGATCGTTCCCAACCCAGATCGGTGGGAAGTTGCCGTCAACATCGGCGACCATGTAAAGGCCGGCTCCCATGTACTGTTGCGCTTGCGGTCCTGATCGCCGCAGCGCTCCTTAAAAATCGCCCCAGGCATCAAAAGGATTTAGATAAAATTGACAAAGCACTTTAACGTTGGCTGTGTCTCCTACATTAATTCCAAGCCGCTCATTGAGCCATTGATGGGCCGCGACAATATCTCGGTTCATTTTGCGGTACCCAGCGCCCTCGGAGCCATGATTGAAAACAACCTCGTTGACGCCGCACTGCTGCCCATTGTGGACTACCAGCTTCTGCCGCGAGAACTCGTGCTGGTGCCCGCCGGAGCCATCGGATGTGATGGCCCAACGCTCACGGTGCGGCTGTACTCACATGTTCCGCCCGAAAAAATCACCCAAATTCACGCCGATGCCGACAGCCACACAAGCGTGCTTCTCGCTCAGATTATACTCCGCGAGTTCTACCACAATGCGCCTGCTATTGTGCCCACAAATATGTACAACAACAGCAACGGAAATCTGCCGGTCCAGGCCATGCTTTTAATCGGCGACAAGGTCATCAATGCCGCGCCCCCGCCGGGGACCTATCCTTGGCAGCTTGATTTGGGCGAACAATGGAAACTTCACACCGGATTGCCCTTTGTATTTGCCATGTGGATGATGCCGGCCGACAAAGGCGATCCAGCCCTCGCCAACATTCTCTGCAAGGCTCGCGAGCAGGGCGCTCACATGACCAGCGATCTCGTGGCCCGTTACGCCGCCGAACGACGCTGGCCGGCTGATCTGGCCTTCGATTACTTTACAACCTATTTAAAATATGTCGTCACTCCTGCCTGTCGCACCGGCATTGAAACCTTCTTTGAGCTGCTGCGCAAACATGATCTGATCAAAATCCATCGCCAATGTCGCTATCTGGAACTCCCATAATGTAACCATCCAATTAATGCCGTCTGGTAACAAAGGACTCTTTTATGGCCAAACCAAACAAGCTCAAGCCGGTACGCCAGGGCAGCTCAATAAAGCTCGCTGATTACAACCCAGCCGACAAAAGCGGCTTTTGGGATGAACCAACCACCCACCAGCATACCGAACAGTACACCCGGCAAATTGGTGAATTGCAGAGCCTGCTCTATGCACAAGGCACTCAGGCACTGCTCATTGTGCTTCAGGGGATGGATACCGCCGGCAAAGATGGCACCATTCGCCGGGTCTTTGATCACGTAAACCCCATGGGCGTGCATGCCGTAAGCTTCAAATCGCCCAGCGAACTCGAACGGCAACACGATTTTTTATGGCGTATTCACCGTGCCGTTCCTCCTCGTGGTTCGCTGGGTATCTTTAATCGCTCGCATTATGAAGATGTGCTCATCGCCCGTGTTCATGCCGAACACCTTTTGCCGCCGGCTCTGCAGCACCATAAACATATCTGGCGCGACCGCTTTGCGAGAATTAATGATTTTGAACGTCTGCTGGTTCAAACCAATACCCGCGTCATCAAGTTCTTCTTACATATTTCAAAGCAGGAGCAAAAACTTCGCTTCTTAGCCAGGCAGCAGGATCCGACAAAAAACTGGAAGCTATCCAAAGCCGATTTTACCGAGCGGCCTTTTTGGGACCATTACCAGCGAGCCTACGAAAAAGCCCTCTCCAATACATCAACATCGCATGCGCCCTGGTACATCGTGCCTTCAAACCATAAATGGGTGCGCGACTATCATGTGGCTCGCATCATCTACGAAGCCCTGCGCGATCTCAACCCACAACCGCGAAAGCAAAGTGATCCGTCACTTATAAAGCTTAAATTCAAATAGACCCGCCGCCCGTCGCCTGTGTTATAGGCCGCCACCGGGCCACACGTTCGACTCGATCTATGTTGCCGCCTCATTAAACTTCTGCTAACCTTTTATCAGTTTCATGGGCGGGTCTCTTTAGCCTTTTGGGGCACTCGGTAACATTGTGAGAACCGCCCTGCCACCGGGCCTGAAGCGGGGAAATAGCCTTTATTATGGATCGGATTGATGTCTATCGCGCTGCCGTAGCCCCCAGCTTTGCCGATGTTCGTTTTCCCGACATTTGTCCGAGGCCAGAACCAATGCCATCCATGTTGTCCGATGAAAAATCCACGGCCCATGCCCTGCAAAAGGCCCAAACCGCTCTGCTCCGCCAACAGCACACCAAGGGATATTGGGTAGGCGAGCTCCAAGGCGACAGCATCCTTGAATCCGAATACATTCTTCTTAAATTCATCCTCGAACAGGAAAGCGATCCCGACCTGCCCCTCATTGCCAATTATCTCCGAAGCCTGCAGCAGGCTGATGGCGGCTGGACGCTTTTTCCCGGCGGCCCGAGTGACCTCGCCGGAACTGTTAAGGCTTACTTTGCCCTCAAGCTCCTTGGCGACGATGTAGATGCTCCTCACATGCGCGTGGCACGCGATGTTGTCCGAAAGCTCGGCGGAGCGGAGCTATGCAACAGTTTCACCAGGTTTTACCTCGCCGCACTTGGCCAAATAAGCTACGACGCCTGCCCCAGCATCCCGCCCGAAATTATCCTGATTCCCAAATGGATTTATTTTAATCTTTATGCCGTCTCCGCCTGGAGCCGCACCATGATCTTGCCGCTGGCCATCGTCAGCGCCTTTCGCCCCGTGCGCAAGCTCTCCGCCGAACAGGGCATATCTGAACTCTTCAACGACATAGCCGCCGCCAACAGTGCCGCCGGCAAACTCAAGGGCCTCCCCCGAAGCTGGCGTGAGATGTTTCTGCTCATAGACCTCTCACTTAAACGCTACGAAAAAACGGCCGTTACCCCCTTGCGGCCACGCGCCATTCGTGAAGCCGAGAAATGGCTGCTCGATCATCTGGAAGGCTCTGAAGGCCTCGGAGCCATCTTCCCGCCTATGGTTTACATCCTCATTGTGCTTCGCATTCTAGGCTACAGCGACAACCACCCTGTCGTACAGAAAGCGCATCGCGATCTCAAAGACCTTTTCATTCGCGATGGCGATTCCATTCGTATTCAACCGTGCTGGTCGCCGGTCTGGGATACCGGTATTGCCTTGCATGCTTTGGCCGAGGCGCAAATTTCACCCGACGATCCTGTCGCCCAAAAAGCCTCCCAGTGGCTGCTTGCCAAGGAATGTCGCGTCGGCAGCGACTGGACCAAAAACTGTCCCGATGTCGAACCCAGCGGATGGTTTTTTGAGTTCGAAAATCCCCACTATCCAGATGTAGACGACACGGCCATGGTCGCCATGGCGCTCAAGCGAGCCGGCGGGCCAACCGCTGCCGCTGCCGTTAAACGCGGTGTCAACTGGCTGCTCGCCATGCAAAACGATGACGGTGGCTGGGCCGCCTTCGACCGCACGCGCAGCCGCCCCATTCTCGAGCATGTGCCCTTCGCCGACCATAACGCCATTCAAGACCCCTCATGCCCCGACATCGCGGGCCGCACTCTCGAATGTCTGGGCCACAATGGCCTTAAATACGACCATCCCGCCGTCCGAAAAGCCGTAAGCTTCCTCAAAGAAACACAGGAAAAGGAAGGCTGCTGGTTTGGTCGCTGGGGTGTTAATTACATCTATGGTACCTGGCAGGTGTTGACCGGCCTGCGAAGCGTGGGTGAGCCAATGGACCAGCGATTCATCCGCCGCGCCGCCGACTGGCTGCGTTCCTGCCAAAAGCCCGATGGCAGTTGGGGCGAATCCTGCCAATCCTACGACAACCCCGAACTCAAAGGCCGCGGCCCAAGCACCCCGTCACAAACCGCATGGGGCGCAATGGGCCTTATGGCCGTCGCCGGCGCTCAAGACCCGGCCGTTGTTCGCGCCATAAACTGGCTCGTCGAAAACCAGACCTCCGAAGGCGACTGGGATGAGCCTTGGTTTACAGGCACCGGCTTCCCACGGGTTTTCTACCTTAAGTACCACCTCTACCGCCTCTATTTCCCACTGACGGCACTGGCCCGATACCAGCGACTCCAGGCGGCCAGCTAACCCATTCCACGGCGCCCCTACGTCCCCCCTCCTCGATTGCCGCTGAGCGCCTCGCCCCCCGGTAGCGCCGCGCTACGCAATAAACACAAACCTGCCTGTAAGAGCCTGTTTGAAAAGGCTGGTGCGGTCGGATTGCGGCCCAAGGTGGCCGGATGCAAGGCCGCAGCTCCGAGGCATATTCGAAAATATGGCGAG
>JABEVB010000232.1 GCA_013044165.1 Phycisphaerales bacterium | reverse complement strand
CTTTTTTTCGCCGCCGCCGAGTTACCTGCGCCCCGGCATCGCCAGGCTCGTCCCGGCCGCTCTGCCGGGGCAGTGGTAACGTCGGAAACGGTATCAGGCCGCCAAGGCATCAGGCTGATCGTACGGTGCGATATATCCGTCGGTTCCAGGGCGCACCAAGGTGCCACTGGTGGGGGTGGTAACCACCGGCAAGCCGGTGGCCATGGCCTCCATCACGGCGCTGGGGGAGCCTTCACACGTTGACGGAAACAGCAAAACATCAAACCGCGAAAGCCAGTCAAATACCTGTGATCGGGGCACAGGTCCAACCAGTTCCACCTTTTGCCCCAACATGGCTTTCGTCTGCGCCGGCAGTTGTACCTTGCCAACCATTACAAAACGTATATCCGCACCCGCGCAGCGGCGGGCAACCTCGTAAAACCATGGCGCACCTTTGCGCAGCCCCACCTCACCCACAAAGCCGACCGTCATCGGCCCCGTGCGATGCGCTCGATTGACCGTCGGGTAGTCGCTAACGTTTACCGGATAGGGCATCAGCGAGATGCGCTGGGCCGGCACGCCCTGTTCGATCAGCGAGCTGCGCACAAACTCGCTCGGACACGTGACATGATCGGCCGCCTGCAGCAACTCTATCTCGCGCAGCGCCTCGCGGTCGCAATTCACGGTTGCATCGGGCATGGCCCAGCGCGGCCACAACACGCCATTAAGGCGCATCTGCCGCGCCAACTCGGCCACCGGCGCCTGGGGTTGATCAAGCACCACGCGAATGCCACGCTGATGCAGGACATCTACCATTGCCTTGTCGGCACAATAGGAGAAGGCGAAGAGTATGTCGGCTCCCTGCTGCGCTAAAGGCCCGCGTGCGAGTCGCCGCCGGCCTATCATTTGCCCAAGCCGCACGAATAGATCGCTGGCATCGCCCAGACGATAGCGAGCCAGATGCTGCAGCAGGCCCAGCGTTTTGGCGTCGATGACTGCGGCGCCCTGCAGCAGTGGACTGTTGCGCTCGCACATACGGCGCGCAATGCCCGGCTGCACGCACCGCATGGCGGCAAGCTGCAGTCGCGCTATAAGCGATTTATCGTTGTACCATTCGGTGTACAGGTTGGTGAGCAGCCCCACACGATGCAATGCCGCCGGAAGCGCATAGTGCAGCCGTGCGCCGTCCTGCATAAAGGCAACGCGTGGTGGGGCAAGGCGAACAGGCCGCATCCGCCGCGCTGGTGCCGCAGGCACTGTGGTTGCCGGGCCTTGAGTCGTTTGCTCAAAACCGATGCTTATAGTTCGCTCAGGCGTTTCGGCGGCTGATTCGCTCAGAGGTTTTGTCGTCGGCGAGGTTGCTGTTTGACTGGTCATAGTCCGCCTCATTGTCACAAGAGATTATTCGGACATTCCGGCAACCTACTTGAGGCCGCAAATTAAAATCGTCCTGATATTATTTTTATTGGACGCCATGTGCGGCCTGCAGAGGTGATTGGCACAATAAGCTTGAGGCCACGCCGCAGGCGCGGGGCGGCGATCCATAACGGCCGCCAGCTAAACCAGCAAATACAGGAGAAAAAAGCGGGCGAAGGGATTTGAACCCTCGACATTCACGTTGGCAACGTGACGCTCTACCACTGAGCTACGCCCGCGTTCAAAAGCCACATAATTATAGCGAAAAATGCCCACCTGTAAATACCAGCTTGCTTTTTGAATTTGTGCCAATTTATGCCATCGCCTGCCGCGACCTGCGGCCGCCCTGCGCGCACAAAGCCGCCCATGCGCTCAACCATAAAGCGCAAAGGCGTCAAACCTCATGTACAAACTGGCCTTAAAGAACAAATTTTTCGATTGCCACGGCTACCCCATCACTTTTGTTTGAGGGCACCGTATGGCGGGCATGGCGACGTACGGTAGCATGGGCGTTGGCCATGGCAACGCCAAGGCCAGCCCAGCGGATCATGTCTATATCGTTGCCTGCGTCGCCCACGGCCATGACCCGATCGCGCGGAATTTTAAGCTGCCGCGACACATAGTCCAGGGCGCTAGCCTTGCTTACACCCGCCGTCATAATTTGCAGCAGTTGCGGATCGCTGCGGAAGTAGGCGAGCTGCTGCGGAAATTTTTCTTCCAGGCCCCTTTGCAGTTCATCAAGCATAGGCTTGGGCGACTGAAACAAAATGCGTGTCACCGGGCCGGCAATCATCTTCTCGCAGGTGGGATGCCGCCCGGCATCGCAATGTTGGACATCCATAAGGTCTAAGCTGACAAACACGCCCAAGCAATGCTTGCGTCCAAATGCAATAACCTTATGAGCCTGGTCTGCAGCGATGGCGCAATGCCGAATGGCCCGCTTGCGATGCACATCCCATATAAGAGCCCCATTATGGCTTATGACCGGAGTACCCAAACCCAGGGACCGATAATAGTGCTCTACCGATCTTGGTGGTCGGCCCGTGGCCAACACCACAAATACCCCACGCGTAGATGCCTGCCGCACCGCACGATGCACCCGCGAACTGACTGCATCCTGCTCATTGAGCAGCGTGCCGTCCATGTCCAGTGCAACAAGCTCTATATAGCCGTCGAGCGCTGTGGTCGAGAATGAAACGCGTTGCGTTACCTCGTCCTGTAATATCACGGTCTGTGCTCCTCCCTGCCCGGCCGCCAAAGAAGCGGCTATCGTGCGGCGGACGTGGTCAGCTTTGCTGGCCAGCACCTTCTTGCGAAATGAGCCGATAAGCTGCTCTACAGACATAACACCCGTCTGTCAAAACTCTCTTTACTCTGAATCCCAGGATCGGCCACTCGACCCTTACACGAGATCGGAACGCTATTCACATCGGCCTAAAATACGCGCCAAGATTAGCCAACTGAACAGGAAATCAGCCCGCGGCTAACAAGGGGCGATAACCTTTCAGTAGCCACGCCGACACCGCCCACGCGCCCCCACGCGACTGACAGCAAAAGCTCCGCCTGGTGCAGATGAACTTACATCGAAAAAAAACATTCCGGACAACCCGTCATTTCGGCGGTGAGGTGCGACCCGCAGGACGCGGCCGCATGCGCTTACCCCGGCCCGAAGCGATTGAGCATTTTGGTGATTGCATCACTTAGGCCGGTTTTTTGCGAGTCTTTAAGCGTTGCTTTAATGGAATCGGATAGCTGCTGCAGATGTTGATTGCGAATCGCGTCAATGCGATTAACATAAGCCATGCCGGTGGCATAAGCCTGCCGGGCGGCCTGCTGTTTGGTGCGATCCTTAAAAATATCCCCCGGGGTTTTTTGATACGCGGCAAACGCCTGCTGCATGGCGGCAAGGGCGTTGGGAGCCGCCGTGCCATCGTGCTGCTGCTGGTTAAACAGCACCAGCCAGTCGTGGTACACGCCCCAAGCGGTTTTTACTTTGGCCATTTGCTCACTGGTGGCCCCGGCAGAGCGCAGCCACGCGCTTAGCCCGCCCAACCCGCGCCGCGCCGCAAAAAAAATGGCGCGATCCACCGGGTCCGACATGGCACGCAATTGCGTCACCCACTGCGGAGGCCGGCGGCGTGAAAACCGCTCCTGAAACAGCGCTGTCATATGATAGGTTGGATCATTGGGGTGAACGTAAATCCAGAGTTTGCCCTGCTCGCTGGCAAAATCGTACGCGATGTACATGCCCTTGGCCGCATTGTCTGCCGGGTTGTTCTGGCTGATGGGTTGCGTGGGGTCTACCCCCACCAGGTGCGGCACCTGAAACACCGCTATTGATTTATCCTGCACCCGGCCAAACATGGCGCCCCAATGAAGCACCAGCCAAATCACGGCCACAACCAGCAGCGCCACCGCCAAGCCCAGCTTAATAGCACTGCCCTTATCTATCGAACCTGCATTCACGCACACTTCCTCTATGTTGGTAACGATGCTTCCCCAACCGATCAGTATAACGCCCGCAGGGACGGTTCATTGCGGCTACACGCGGGCAATCGGCATGGTGTTCTTGAGCAACCCGCTGCAGCCCAGGCCCCCCGTGTTGCAAAATCGCTCCATAACGCCAACGGCTGCGGCTCAGGGCATATACCGCTCACAACGGTATTCACGCATCAGAGTGCATTTAGTTTTGTGAATTATCAGATTTTTTATTTTTTATCTCGCTTCTGCCACCCAAAGCCGCTATACTTGGATGTTGTTGTTGTCCTGAATCGAGATGTATTGCCCGTTATTGATCTAAAAACCCTTGATGAGCG
>JABEVB010000231.1 GCA_013044165.1 Phycisphaerales bacterium | reverse complement strand
GGAAGACGCCCTGATTGAATCCGCCAAGATTCTGCGTAAGCATGTCAATGCCCTGCTGCATCAGATTGACCCCGGCATCGAAATTGACGTGCCCGTTATCGAGGAAGACAATTCCGAGCCGGCCAAGTTCAGCAAAGATCTTGCCGGCCTGCTGCAACTTCCACTCGCTACGCTTGAGCTTTCCGTCCGTTCGAGCAATTGCCTCGAATCGGCCAAAATTCATACGGTGGGCGATCTGGTTAAACTGACCGAAAGTGAACTGCTTAAAGTTCGAAGTTTTGGTAAGACCAGCCTGCGGGAAATTAAACGTCGCCTCGCGGAGAAAAATCTGTCGCTGGGCATGACCATCCCTGAAGAAGAGGCTGCCCCCGTTGGTGATGCGGAAAAGCAGGAAGAGCCGGCTGAAAAGGCTTGAGGGCTTGTTTGACGCTGTCGGCGATTCGCCGGCCGCGCAGTAATTGAAAAGAGGATTTTCCCATGCGTCATAGAGTTGTTGGACGAAGGCTTTCGCGAACCGCGTCGCATCGCACCGCGATGCTGCGCAATCTTGCCCAGTCGTTGATTGAGCATGGTCAGGTCAAAACCACGCTGCCCAAGGCGCGTGAACTGGTACGGTTTGTAGAACCCCTCATCACCCTCGCCAAGAAAAACACACTGGCATCACGCCGCTTGGTCATTGCCCGCCTGCGCGACCGGCTTATGGCCGACGCCAAAGATACCGACATGCTGCTGGACGATTCAGTCGTGCAGAAGCTCTTTAAGACCGTAGCGCCCGTTTATGCCAACCGCAATGGCGGTTACACCCGCATAATCAAAACCGCCAAATGGCGCATCGGCGACAATGGCGATATCGTGGTTGTGCAATTGGTTGACATCGCCCCCATCAGCATACGTGGCAAGTCGGCTCCGGCTGCGGCTGCCAGCGCTACTTGATCTGCTTTGGATTGTCAGTTGGGTCATGCTTTGCGTGGTCAGGCTCGCCTGGCGATGCAAGATTGCTTATTTGCACTCATTTTGCCTTATGACGGCGCACAACTTCGTCGTTTGATGACGGCACTTTTGCTTTGATAGCGGGAGTACTGTGACCCCTGCGATGGTTGGCTTTTAAGCTGACTTTGTCGGCGGCTTGTCGCTCTTCCAGATTACTGCGGAGATCAGGTCCTGCCGATCACGACGAATGATAACGTCTGCGGAGCCGCGGGTGCTTTCAACAATGCGGGCGTTGGGCAGGTCAACGCGTTTAACCCACGCTTTGGCGTCCTCCACGGCTCGACCACCGGCCATATGCCGCGACATAAGGTTGGCCATAATAACCGGCGCGGGTGCCTCTATATAAACCTTTAAATCGAAAAAGTTCGGAATGCCCTTGTAGGGTGGCACATTCAGCAACAGGTAATTCCCCTCAACGATGGCCAGGTTGGTGCCTGCGGGCACGCGGAACTCATCCTTCACCGTATCGTGCGCCTCACGGTGGTAGCCGGGCCAGCTGATTTCAGACTCCGTATCGCGCAGCATCGTCAGATGGTGGCGCAATGCCTCAACATTAAAAGTCAGCGGCGATCCTTTACAGTGTGCCAGGGGAATGCGGCTGCCATCAGGAAAGGTTTGATGGTGCGTCAGCAAATATTCCTGATCATAATGAAAGCCATCCATGGGCAATGCCACGGCAAAAATACCCGGCATGACTCCACGAGTGGCCATCCAGCTTATTTGTTCCGCGAAAAACGATTTGCCGGATCCCGGCGCCCCGGCCACCGCAACCAGAAGCCGTCGGCCGCGCTTGCGCTGAATCTCCATCAGCTTGCCAAGAAATGGCCGCCAATGCTCAGTCCATTCGGCGGTGGTCAGGTGCATGGCAACATGGCGATGGTTAATCACCAACTGAATGGATTTATGCAGGAACCACGGGAATGGATCTACTTCATCAACCGCCACGAACCACCTGATTTCCAACCCCGTGCGATCTTCGCCGCCATGCATAACGTGTTATGGCAGCACTTTCCTTTGCTGGGCGACAGTGTTGCCCGCCAGCCCAGGTTGCTTCAATACCCCAAATTATGCAGCACCGGAGCGTTTTCGTATATACACACCAAGCGGTCGCGCCAAAGGTATGCAGGAGAGCTTGTTGGCAAAGGGCGGTGGTCAGCGCTCGCCAAGCTGTTTTTGGCCAACGCGTTGGCTGCAACCGGCGCAAGGGGCGAAGCGGTCACATGGCCATGGCCAAAGAAATGGAATCGGGTATCGCCGCATCCGGTAATCAGGCTTGCGCAAGCGGCCAGCACAATGGCCAAAATAATCTGCCGCAGCGGCAGGTGGTTACGGACATTGCTGAGCGGCGACTTCATGATGGTTAAACTCGGCCACGTGGACAGTAAAAAAAATATTCAGTGGCACGTATGGTAAATGCTCGGTTGCGGTTTTCCAAGCGGAAAAGCGGAGAGGTCCTGTAGTAGTGGCATCAAAAAAAAAGAGAGCTTGGCTCAAGCCAAGCTCCCGGTCATAAACAGATAAAGCAATACCGCGCTTTGATGTTAGACCTTAGTTGCCGCCTGGAGGTGGCGGTGGTCCGTTGCCTTTGTGGCCATGACCATGGCGGCCACCGTTTTTCAAGGTAATGGTGCCGGCATCCGCAGTTCCGCCGGCGGTTACTTCTACCGGCTTGCGAACAAAGCCATGCCCGGCACCACGGCTGAACACCATAACACGGTACCTGCCGGCGGGGGCGTTGTTGGCGGTAAACGTCCCATCATCTGCCGTTATTGTCATTCCAACTGTCATCCAGCGCGTCTCACCAGGCTGGAGCTTCTGTGGCCGATGACGCCGCCCGTGATGATGTTGCCCCTGTTGCATGCCAGCCGGCATTTCAATGAGTCGCACCATGGCTCCGCCGACGGCGTTGCCACTGGAATCAACCACTTTGCCGGTGATGCTGCCGGTGTTGGCACTGCCATCAGCAGCACGTGAAACGGAGGTTGAAGAGATCAAGCCAACGCTGATCACGCCGATCAACGCCAGCATCCAGTAAGAGAATCGGTTCATGGTAGCTCCTTTAAAAAAGCATGAAAAAACCGCAATGTTAGTGATCGGCACGCACCACTCGGTTTCACACATATCGGCGCTTTGCCGGCGCTTAACGCCGACGATCAGCGCCAGCGGTGGCGATATTGATGGCTTGTATTGCCACGGCTGGCACTCCCGCTGATAAAGCTTAACGCTCGTAGCAGGCGTAAGTTTCAGCCGCACGGGAAAAGTTGTGGAACAGACGTTATTATGCCTGCCTATGATGCGTTTTAGCTGCTTTATTCGCCTGGCGCTCTGCTGTGGCTTTGTCATTTTAGCCCTACCGGGCTGCAGCCTGCAAAGGCCGCAGGACTCCGTCGGTTTGCCGGCTATGCCATCAACAACCCTTGTTAGCCTGCGCCAAACCCCGCTTAGCCGCCAGCAGTGGCGAAGTATTGTGCCATCGGGCCACGTCATAGGTACCCGGCACTACCGCCTCTATACGACGCTGGCGAGCCGATTAGAACGCCAGCGGCTAGGAACGTTGCTGGAGGCGGATTATCGCCAGTTTCTGCAATTTGTGCCGCAGGCCAGGCCGGCGTTGCCGATGATTGGTTTTGTATTTGCCAATCGCGCCCAGTGGGCTGACTTCAGTTACCGAACCACTGGCGTAAATGCTCAAATCTATATGGACATTGTGGCTGGCGGGTATACCCAAGATGGTGTATTTGCCACCTATCGCTTCAGCGACGCGGGCATGCTATCGGTGGTGGCGCATGAGGCTTGGCATCAGTTTTCTTTTTTGGCACTGCGCAATCGCCTTCCAGCCTGGTTGGATGAGGGCATGGCCACGCAATATGAATCATTTACCTGGCAGAAGGTGGATGGAATAGATGTCCCGCAGTTTAACCCGTGGCTTAACCGGCCTCGGTGGCTGGCTCTGCGTTCGGCTGTTCGTAGAGGACCAAAGGCATTATGGACGTTGCGGCAGCTCATACGCACGCAGGCAGGCGCTGTGGTTACTCAACCGCAATCGCGAGTTAACGCCTACTATGGCCAGATATGGTCGCTCGGATTATTTTTAGAGCATAGTCGCTATCGAGCGGGCCTGCTGCGATTGCTGGCGGCGGCGAAGGCCGGCTCGCTGACCGAGGCACTGGCCAACAGCGGCCTCACAAGCCAGGATGTGGCGACCGCTGATATTCGATGGAACAGCCTTGCCGGGCCAATTTATTTCCGTCGGTACATTTCGAGTAACATTGCCTCAATGCAAAAACAATACTCTCGATTCATCCAGGAGTTAACGGCCCAGTGGCCGCCAGCCGGCTCTGGCCAGAACTGACAGGCTCGTCGAAGAAACGTCGCACGAAAGCTTTAAGGAAAAATCATGCTCTGGCCATTGTGGCTCATATTTGTTTTTGTCTCGGTCGTCACGGTATCCGCAGACTGGCTATTTGCCCATCGCAACGCTATGGCCGCGAGGGGTAACGTTGCTACCTTGATGCCGCTGCTTGCGGCAATTTTGTTTTCAATATGTCTGTGGCTCTCGGTGGTGGCAGGTTGGTTTGGTGGTGGCCCAGGGAGCAAACCTGCGGTCGCCGCACCACACAGCCAAACTCAAAATGGTATTGCAGGCGCTGTGCCGGGTGGCGTCGGTGCCCCGGTAGAATTGATAGATGCGACCCATCCCGTTGCCGCATTTTGGACGGGGTACATTCTGGAGCTTTCGCTCAGTGCTGATAACGTCATGCTTTTCGTCGTTATCATGCGGGCGTTTGCGGTGCCACGTGCACAGGAGGCTTATGTGCTTTTCTGGGGCATTGCCGCCGCATTGGTGTTGCGCGTGGTGTTTATTATCAGTGGGTTGGCGCTGATATTGCACATATCTTGGGCGCTGGGGGCTATGGGCGCGCTGCTGGCGGCAGCGAGCGTGCTTATGCTGCTGCGCAGGCAGGACGCGCAACCCGGTGAAAGCCGCTTAATACGTTGGTTCCAGCGGGTGCTGCCGCTGGCAGAGTGGCAGTCGAGCCGAGCCTGGCTGGTGCGCTCGCAAGGCAAAACCAAGGTGACACCATTACTGGCGGTGATTGCGGCCCTGGCGGTAGTAGATGTGATATTTGCATTTGATTCTATCCCGGCCATCTTTGGCATTACCACTGTGCCTCTGCTGGTGGTAAGCAGCAATGTGCTGGCGGTATTGAGTCTGCATCGCTTTTATTACCTGCTGGCGACGCTGGTGCCGCGGCTGCGTTACTTGGAGTTTGGGCTGGGGATAATTCTGCTTTTTATTGGCCTGAAAATGGCCCTGCCGGAGGCAAGCTCCCTGGTGGGGCACCCGGTGAAACTCAAGATTCCGCTGGGGGCGTCGCTAACATTCATGGCTGCAGTGCTGACCGCCAGCGTGCTCTTGTCATGGTGGCGGAGGCGTCAGTAGCTGCCGGTTGACGTCCATCATCAGCGTTCTGGCTTGTCGGCACCGGCATCATCAAGTTTAAATAAATGCTCCATTACCTTGACCAGCGTAACGCGGTCAGCGGTCATGTCCGGTGCGCTAAGCTGTGTTACCGGATGATGCAAAAGCTTGCTGATGACGCGATGCACCATCTTGCCCACGGCTTGGCGCTGTTCAGGGGTAAGCTCCGGTTGAGCGGCCAAAAGCTCCTGAAGTTCCACATGGCCAATGTGATGGCAATGCTGATACAGCGCCTTAACCACCGGCCCGATGTTTCGTGCCCCGAGCCAGTGCACAAACTCGCGCTCATGCCGCTGCAGCAGTTGCATGGACTGATCTACTGCCTGCGTGCGTCGGGCATGGGTTTGCGTCACCACTTTCTCAAGGTCATCCACGTTATACAGGTATACGTTTGAGAGCTTGCCGACGCCGCCTTCCACATCGCGCGGCACCGCCACGTCTACCATCACCAGCGGGCGATAGCTTCGCTGACGCACAATGCCGCGCATGCGCTCCGCGGTCAGCAGCGGCTCCGCAGAGCCGGTGCCTGTGAGGACGATGTCAGCCTCAACAAGGTGCGGATCGAGCTGCGAAAAATTTGCAATAGCGCAGTTGTATTGTGCTGCGATGGTGGCGGCCTTTTCGGCCGACCGGTTGGCCACAACTATTTTTCCCGGCTTAAGCGCTGCCATATACCGCAGCATGAGAGCTGCCATCTTGCCGGCGCCAATCAGCAGCACCACCTTGTTATCGAACCGGTCGAAAACGCTTTGCACCAGGTCCACGGCAACGCTTGCCACCGATACGCGTCCGCCGGCAAGGTCGGTTTGTTCATGCACCTCTTTGGCGGCGGCCAAAGCCCGTTGAAACATGGCATGAAACACCGGCCCAACGGCGCTAGCCTGCACGGCAAGCTGGTACGCCTGTTTCACCTGCGAAAGAATTTGGGTTTCACCCAGCACCATCGAGTCGAGCGAGCTGGTCACCGCAAAAAGATGACGCACCACGGCTTCATCACGGCGCTCATAGGTGTGGCCGTCAAGCTGGGATAAATCTATCCCATGAAAATCGGCGAGAAATGCTTTGAGCCGATCGGCCGAAATCAAAGCAGCCGATGACGCCTTGGCAGGCTCGCCCCCACCGGGTGCTGCGCAATAAAGCTCCACGCGGTTGCATGTGGCCAGAATCACGGTTTCAACATCGGGCAACCCCGCGCGGAATCGAGCCAACGCTTCGGTGACCTGGCTGCTGTTAAAGGCGACCCGTTCGCGCAGTTCCAACGGGGCCGTGCGATGGTTGAGACCGACCATCAGCAGGTCGTCGGCGGGGCGGTTGTTGTGCGAATGGTCGGTCACGAATGAGGCATCCAGTTAACAGCCGCGAAAACAGCCAGAAGCAGGGCAAAGCCAAGCAGACAAAGCCATGCGGCCCGAGCGCCGCGCAACGATGGTGCAATTTTAATGTGCAGGAGC
Organism: Phycisphaerales bacterium; assembly: GCA_013044165.1. Classification (GTDB taxonomy): domain Bacteria; phylum Planctomycetota; class Phycisphaerae; order WQYP01; family WQYP01; genus JABEVB01. The sequence continues at coordinate 14,447 of JABEVB010000231.1, read as the reverse complement.
AAAGCAAAGAGTACCCATGCCACAGAGGTCAAAATAAATTTAGGCGAAAGAATCAACGCCTGCAGAGCGGTGCTGGCCCTTGATGTTTCGATGGTGCGCAGGATGCCGGTGATGGCTGCAAGCGTAAGCAGCGGAAACCCCAGGACAATTGCGTGGCGAATGAACTTTTCAAGGCTCGCCAGGGACGCCATGGGCAGCACGCGCTGCTTGCGCCGTAATTGCCGGTCGGCCAACAGGTATGCTACGCTTCCGGCCGCGCCGGCGGCAAAGCAGGCGGTCCCCAAAATGACGGCTCCAACATGAAAGGCCAGCCACGGGTCGGTCGCCCTGAATTGGCGGTAGCCCGCGAGGCTCAACCCGCCGGCCAAAAGCAGCAGTGCCGCAGCCGTCGGCAGCAGCAGCATCGCCGGGCCGCGGATGGCATCGGCATTGCGTGATGCCTGAAAGTACAGCCACAGCAATGCCAGCAGCAGCACCAGCAGAATAAACGCATCAAAGCCATCGGACAGCGGCAGCGAGTAGCGATGCGCTGCGATCGCCCGCCAAGCCAGCACCGCCGCGCATGCCAATGTGCCGATGATGGTGGTAAACAGCGGAAGCCGGTGGGCGGCGGCGGGCTCGCTCTGCATGGCAACAGGGGGGCTGGTTGTTGCGGTATCGCCGCCGCTGCGCTGAATTAATCGCCGCAGGCGCATCCAGAATGCCGCTGCAAAACACGCGCTGGCTGCGGCAACCAGGGCCAGTTCCGGCAGGCTGATGTGAATAAATTGGCCATTTGACTGTTGCATAGTTTATTCGGGCGGCATGGCCGCTCATTTATACGGGGGCGTCGGCCGGGCTGGGAGGTTCGAGCGCGGCCTCCTGAATCCAGGTGGTGGCCAGTCGATCCGCCGCTTCCGAGCCTAAGCGTTCCAGCATTGCGATCATTGGCTCGCCTGAAAGCTTGCGCAGCACCTTGCTGCGGGCGGTTGGCGAAGGCACGCTCAGCACCACCTGTCGGCGCCACTGCTGCATAAGACCGGCAAGCTCCACCAGCGCCGGGTCCACCTGATCGCCCAAATCATGGCAGATTTTGGCCGCCAGCGTCGGCGATGCACCCCCGGTGCTTACCGCCACCGTAACGCATCCGCGACGCCAGTGCGATGTGCCGACAAAATCTCCGCGCTCCGGCTTGTCGCATCGGCAGCATAAAATGCCTGCGGCTCCTGCATCCAGCCCCACCTGCTGATTCACCACTGTTGCATTGGTGGCGGCAAAGATCAACCTCCATCGCGTAGCGGCCGTGCCCAGCACCAGCCGCGTATCGTAGGGCTGATCAAGAATTTGGATATCGCTGGTTTGTTTGAACAACGGCAGCACGCGCGGGCTTACCACGGTAATGCGGGCACCGGCGGCCAAAAGCGAGGCGGTTTTGCGCCACGCCACGTTGCCGCCGCCCACAATAAGCACGGGCTGCGTGTTTAAGTCCAAAAAAACTGGATACAAGGCTTCAGTCATAGCAGTCCATTATAGCCGATAGGCCCCGACAGGTGTGCATCCTGTACCGGCCCATTGTTGTACCGGCCCAGGTGCGCTGTGCGAAGGCGAAGTGGCGGCTGAGCCGAGAAAAGGTGAATTTAAATCAGGCGAAAAGGGGAGCACTTTTGTGTCCGTACGATAAACCAAATCTGGCCCATGGCGTGGGCAGGCGGTAGCCTGCCGGCATGATTCGATGGCCTGGTGCTGATTCTGATTTTCTATGGTGCGGCAGCGGCAATGTTGGCTTGCGTCGCGGCGCTGTGATGGGCATAGAGGCCGGGCTATTACCCCGCCGAGGCTGGAGTCTTTGCGGCGGCATTGGCCGCTTTCTCGGTGATCGGTTTGATAGCCAACTCCCTGCACTGGGCCGCCTTGCCAGGCGGGTTGTGGCAAAGTCGCCGGCCGCGCTTTCGCCTCGGCTCGGTTTATGATAAAGCCTTGCGGGTTAATGCGCGATGGACTCGCAATAGCTTCCAGCAGCAAGATAGGGTTCTTATTCATGCCAAAACGTACCGATATCAAAACCATTCTCATCATAGGCTCCGGGCCGATTGTCATTGGTCAGGGGTGTGAGTTCGACTACTCGGGCACGCAGGCCTGCAAGGCGCTCAAAGAAGAAGGCTATCGCGTCGTGCTCGTTAACTCCAACCCCGCCACTATTATGACCGACCCCGAAATGGCCGATCGCACCTATATTGAACCTATCACCGTCGAAGCCGTCACGCGTGTTATCGAGAAAGAGCGGCCCGATGCCCTGCTGCCCACGCTGGGCGGTCAGACCGGACTGAACGTCTCCGTGGGCCTCGCCGATGCGGGTGTGCTCGCCAAATACAATGTTGAAATGATCGGCGCCACCCGCGAGGCCATTCATCGCGGCGAAGACCGAAAAAAATTCAAAAAAATAATGGAAGACATCGGCCTTAAATGCCCCAACAGCGGCCTTGCTTACACCATGGAAGAAGCCCGTCAGGTGGTTAAGCAAACCGGTCTGCCATGCATTATTCGAGCCTCCTTTACTCTCGGAGGCACCGGTTCGGGCATTGCCTACAACATGGAAGAATTTGAAACCTTGGCCCAGCGCGGCCTCGATGCCTCCATGATCAGCGAAATTCAGATTGACCAATCGCTCATCGGCTGGAAGGAATACGAACTCGAAGTGATGCGCGACAAAGCCGACAACGTGGTTATTGTTTGTTCAATCGAAAACTTCGATCCCATGGGCGTACATACCGGCGACTCGATCACTGTCGCCCCCGCGCAAACCTTGACTGATAAAGAATATCAGCGCATGCGCGACGGCGCCATTGCGGTCATCAGGGCCATCGGAGTTGAAACCGGCGGCTCCAACATTCAGTTTGCCATTAACCCGGCCAATGGCGATATGGTGGTGGTTGAAATGAACCCGCGCGTGTCGCGCTCAAGCGCCCTGGCCAGCAAGGCCACGGGCTTCCCGATTGCCCGCATTGCGGCCAAATTGGCGGTGGGATACACGCTTGATGAACTTCCCAATGACATCACACGCCGCACCGTGGCCTGCTTTGAGCCTTCGATAGATTATGTGGTAGTGAAGATACCGCGTTGGACTTTTGAAAAATTCCCCGATGCCGACGAAACCCTCACCACGCAAATGAAGAGCGTTGGTGAGGCCATGAGCATTGGCCGCACCTTCAAAGAAGCCCTGCAGAAGGGTATTCGGTCTATGGAAGTTAAACGCTTTGGCCTGGGCTTGGACCGCATAGACAAATGGTGGAAAGCTGAAAGCTCGCATCTTAATGAATTGGAACACAAGCCCGCGTCGCAAACGTTGGGTGACCGCGGTTCGTTTGTTACCCGCACTGCCGCCATGGAAGAGCAGGCGGCCGTGTGGCCCATACCCGAAGACCGCCTGAAGCGCAAACTCTCGATTCCATCGCAGGGGCGGCCCTATTACATTCGCTACGCATTTAAAATGGGCTACAGCATTGAGCAGGTTCATGAGCTTACGCGCATTGATCCGTGGTTTTTGTCCCAGATGAAGCAACTTGTAGATTTTGAAAATCAGCTTGAGGCCGCCCGGCCACAGGCCGCAGCCATGCTTGCCGGGCCATCGCAAGCCGGCAAAGCCGCGGAAGAGTTTAAACTCTTGTTGCTGCGGGCGAAGGAGCTGGGCTATTCCGATGTTCAGTTGGCCACGGTATGGAGCAGCGAGCCACTGAAAGTTCGCAGGCTGCGTAAAGCACTGCATATTGAGCCGGTGTACAAACTGGTGGATACCTGCGCCGCTGAGTTTGAAGCTGCCACGCCGTATTACTATTCCACCTACGAGCGCCCGCTCGAACGCCTGACCGAGCAAGGCCGCGAGTTTACCGTGGACGATGAAGTTCGCGTTTCTGAGCGTAAAAAAATCGTCATTCTCGGCGGCGGGCCAAACCGTATTGGCCAGGGCATAGAATTCGATTATTGCTGTGTGCAGGCCGCGTTTGCCTGTCGCGAAATCGGCCTTGAAAGCGTCATGGTCAATTCCAACCCTGAAACCGTCAGCACCGACTATGATACGTCCGATCTGCTGTTTTTTGAGCCGCTGACACAGGAAGATGTGCTCAACATTGTCGAACGCGTTAATGGCCGGCCGCTCCATGAGCCGGGAGGCTTGGTGCAGGGTGTGGTGGTGCAGTTTGGCGGCCAGACGCCGCTGAACCTGGCCCGCGGTCTGAAAGATTATGGCGTGCCGATTATTGGCACTGCCGTAGAGTCCATCGAAGCCGCTGAAGACCGCGACAAGTTTAATCAATTGATCAAAAAACTTAAGCTCCGCCAGCCGGAAGGCGGCATTGCCCGCAGCGCGGAACAGGCTCGCATTGTGGCTGCAAAGATTGGCTATCCGGTGCTTGTGCGTCCGTCGTTTGTGTTGGGCGGCCGCGCGATGGAAATTGTTTCCAACGAATCGCAGCTCGATTACTACATTCGCCATGCCGTGGAAGTCGCCGACGAGCATCCGGTGCTGATTGATCGCTTTTTGGGTGACGCGACCGAGGTAGATGTAGACGCCATTGGCGATGGCAGCCGGTACATGGTTATTGGCGTGATGGAGCACATTGAAGAGGCGGGCATCCATTCGGGCGATTCGGCCTGCTCGCTGCCGCCGTTCAGCCTCGGAGCCGAAATTGTCGCGGAAATTCGCCGGCAAACGCTGGCCTTGGCGCAGGCCCTGCAGGTTCGCGGCCTTATGAATGTGCAGTTTGCCATTAAGGATGATCAGGTGTATGTGCTGGAGGTAAACCCCCGCGCCAGTCGCACCGTGCCTTTTGTAAGCAAGGCCACCGGCGTGCCGTGGGCCAAAATCGCAGCCAAACTCATGTGCGGTAAAACGCTTGATGGCCTTGGCATAAAGGAAGAAGTTATTCCGCGCAAGCATGTGGCCGTCAAAGAAAGCGTATTTCCGTTTGGCAAGTTCCCGGGGGTGGATGTCATTCTCGGCCCGGAAATGCGCAGCACCGGCGAGGTCATGGGCATAGATGCGAGCTTTCCGGTCGCGTTTGCCAAATCGCAAATGGCCGCCGGCGGCAGTTTGCCCACCGAGGGCACTGTGTATGTATCGGTGCGCGATGGCGACAAGCAGGCCATCGTGCCGATAGCGGCCAAGCTGGCCGGTGCCGGGTTCGACTTATTGTGCACCGGTGGCACGCATGCGGTTTTAACACAGGCGGGCATTGCCTGCCGCCGGGTAAATAAAATTAAGGAAGGCCGCCCCAACATTATAGATGCGATTAAAAATCGGCAGGTGGCGCTCTTAATCAACACGCCCACCAACAAAGGTCCCACCACGGACGAAGGTCAGATACGCTCGGCTGCGGTAATGAATAAAATACCGATTATCACCACCATCACCGGCGCTGATGCGGCGGCGGACGCCATCACCAGCCTCAAAAAATCCGACTGGACGGTTAAACCCATTCAGGATTTTTACGCAGAGATGCGCTGAGCGATTTGGGTGGGGCGGTATTCTTCAGCCAACTGGCCCCCGGCTACACCGAGGCAAGCTGTATGGTCTCGAGCGGTGCCTCTACGCCGGTCAATGTTTGCACTGACTTTTCGATCGGATACATGTAGCGTTGTAAAATATCAGTGTTGATGCTATTGAATGGAACCCACTCGGCAGCGGCGGCCATGTAGCGCACCCGCCTCGATAGTTCGTAAAGTGGGCGATAATGCCGCCATACCTGCTGGTACCGATTGACCCTCCGCAGCGTTGCATTTCGTGCATCATGTGAAGCGACGCCCTGCACGTTGTCGTAAACCAGCAGTAGGTCCACTGCGTGAAGACAGGTGTAAAAGCATACGGTGACAATCCAATCTGGAAACTCGCGGTCAAGCCGACCGATGAGCTTGCGATTGTGCAGCCACTGTGTCTTGTGTTCGTGTTGGCTCGCCATATACCAGCCTTGTTTCAGTAACGACTGCAAAACGGTCAACCTGATCAAACGGTATCTGGCTTACCTCCACCAGGCCCACCCGGTAATCTTTGTTAATGGACATGTCCAAGTCGGTCAGTTGGTCCGCCAGGTCAAAGTCAAATTGCTCCGCACGAGGCACGAAAAATAGCATCACCCGGCCCGGTCGTACCGTGCAGACGCAGGTTCGCACGCTGCCCGACATTTTTGTGCACCAATCTTGTACAAACAAGAGCATATTTTCAAATTCGTGGCACCAAAGCTCGACACTGATCTCCAACCGACAGGCTTCAATGATTTGCTTGCCGGTGCGCACAAAAATGTCATCATCGGTCGGATGAATGACAAATTGGCGGTGAGAATCCACCTCCTCACGCAGATGAGCCGTCCGATTAGCCGCCCAGTGTTTGCTAGGTTGTGATGGCTTTTTCATGTTCAGACCCGGTGAGTAAATTTTTAAATACGAATACTGCCGTATTTATTGGCTAACAATACACCTCCAATGTAACCAATATCGGAGCCGGGGGCAAACCGCGACGGCACACTCATTTCTTAAAAAATGTCTTGCCCGGCGCGGTAACTTTGCTCAGGCGGTTGTTGACGTACAGCGCTTCGAGCAGAAATTGGCCCGCGGAAACCCATGATGGCGCATCGTCGTCCGGCATGCCGAGCTTGCCGGCCAGCTTAATTGCCGCCGGCTTAAGGCCTTTAACCAGCGCATAATTTTCCGCCTGTGTTGCGGTGGGCACATCGTCGCCTATCTGTAGCGTAAGGCCACCCTTGAACTGTTGAATCAACTCGTCGTAATCTTCAACGTCGGCATGGCGGTCAAACGCGGCTTTGACCGCTTCGCCAATGAGTGATTGAATGAGCTTGTCCTCGGCATTTTCGCCTTCGGCGAGCATCAGTTCGATCTTGCCGCGGCTGCTGGCGGTAATAAACGTCAGATCATCCACGCGGGCAACCACGCGATTTTCGCGGAGCGTAATGCCCCGGCGTTCAGCGCTGCTTACCAACGTTTCTACATTGGCGATGGAGCACCGCACGCTTACGCCGCTGGCCTGATTGATGTGCGGGCTGCTGCGCGCCAGCCGCACAAACTGCTCGAGTATTTCGTGCATAAACACAGGCACTTCAACGGTGACGCCGCTGTCGCGATGGAGCCAGGCATTTTGCCGGGTGATTTCAATGGCCTGCTTGATGTTATGCGGGTAGTGCGTGCGAATGACGCTGCCGATGCGGTCTTTCAGCGGCGTAACAATACGCCCGCGGTTGGTGTAATCTTCCGGATTGGCGGAAAATACCAGGCACAAGTCCAGCTCCAACCGCACCGGATAGCCGCGAATCTGAACGTCCCGCTCCTCCAAAACGTTAAACAGACCCACCTGAATTTTAGGGGCTAAATCGGGCAACTCATTGATGGCAAAAATACCCCGATTGGTTCGTGGAATAAGCCCGAAATGCATGGTGCTTTCATCCGAGAGATATTTTCCCTGGGCGTGGCGCACCAAGTCAATTTCGCCGATTAAATCAGCGATGGTTACATCGGGGGTGGCAAGCTTTTCATGATAGCGGCTCGAACGATGCACCCATTCAACCGGGGCATCATCGCCCTGCTCGCTGACGATGCGTCTGGCTGCATTGAGTCGCGGCGCAATGGGATCGTCGGGTATTTCGCAGCCGGCGAGTATGGGGATCCATTCGTCGAGCAGATCGGGCAACATTCGCAGGATGCGTGTTTTAGCCTGGCCGCGCAGGCCTAAAAAAAGCATATCATGCCGACTTAAAATGCCATGAATAATTTGTGGAATAACCGTTTCTTCATAGCCCACCAAATGAGGAAACAGTGCTTCGCCGGCGCGAAGCTTGGCAATGGTATTGCGGCGAAGCTCATCTTTTACGCTGCTGGGCTTGTAGCCGGAGGCTTTGAGTTGCCCAACCGTGCGGGGAGCAGGGGGATGCGACATGAAAAGTCCTTTATCAACGGGGTGCCGAGTACAAAAGCCACCGGCTGCAGGCTTGGAAGGCAAGGCTGCAGCGCCACAGTTTTTTCTCGATCCGCCCGGCGGCGATTGCGGAGCGAAACCTCCTTGATGTTAGAGATTGCCCGCACGCGAAGCAAACGAAGAACGCCTTGGCAAATGGGGCGATCGCGGCGGCGTGACTGGTTGCTCCTGTGATGCGGCTGCGAAACGCAGTTTATGTTATACTAACCTCGCACGCCGCGACCACGGTCGGGCCCGATGCACGGGTCGGCTGTGAACCTGGTCAGGTCCGGAAGGAAGCAGCCATAAGCTTGTCCGGTCCGGTGCCGTCGGTAGCCCGACCTTGGCCGCGGCGTGCTTTTCTTAATTTTGTTTCACAAACCTTGGCTTTAGCTTGACAAACAATTTCTGCCACGATTGATAAATCGCCTCGGCCATGGAGAGGTTGCCTTGTTGCTGCAGCTTGGCGTAGTCGCGCAGCGTCAGCCCGTCGTAGTGGCCGAGCCATCCGCAGGCAAACTTCCTTGATTGCAGCAGAAAGCGTTCTTCTTGCCGGGCGCCGCACGAAAGCGGAAATGTCTCTTCAATGACGATGGGTTTACCCACAGCACATTTGCGTAAAGCTGTTATTGCGTCATTCGGGCGCTTGCTGCTGGGATAGATATGTACGCTTATAAAGCTTACATGCGGTGCAATTACCTTAGGCTCAAAACCCGAAAGCCAACCCCAGTCGTGAACCCAGGGCAACAAGCCCACCGTAATCAGGGTATGCTTGTCCTGCGAGCGAATGGCCACGGTCATGCGATCAATCCACTGCGCTGCCAGCGCCGGCCGACTGAGTTTGCCTTGGTGCAGCGCAATGTACTGTAAAAAGTCGTACCCGCCAAAGCTACTGCCTGAACGCCACTGCCCCGGTTTTCGCGAGCCGGCCGGCACCAGCGGTTCGTTAACCAGATCGTAACAAAACACCATGTGCGAATGGCTGCATGTATGGGCCACCGCCCGCCAGAATGCTTGCTGGGCAGCCCACCGGTGGTGATCGTCCAGGGCGTTATACCATGCAGGTGTATCGGCCGGGCGGTAACACGCCAAGCCGGTAAGGTCCAGATACAGATGATTCGTCTGCGCCAGTTTGAGTAATTTTGTCAGCAGCGCCAGCGAGGTTGCATTGGCGGTATGAGGCCCGCGCATAAATTTCCCAAACTGCAAATGCACGCGCACCACGTTGGCGCCCAATGCCCGCATGTTTTTAAAGTCGCGGGCAACCGTGCTCCAGTGTGTTTGCCAGAAGTCTTCAATCAATCGGCCCTTGTTGCCATAGTTAAAGCCCCATGGATGAAATATGTGCCGGCCCGATTTGCCGGTGGGCAGGGCCAAGGCAAACTCATGGCCGTTGGCGGCAATGACAACTCTTGGTGGCGGGTTATCGGCTGCCGCCATCGGAGCGTGATGCAGCGAAGTTGCGATCAGTAAAGTGCATACGATAAAAACGATCGGCTTCATCGCTTGTCTCCGATTTGTGTTTGCATCGGCCAAAAACGCCGATGCCGCGCGCCGATTGACCGATTGCCTTTGTGGGGCTGCTTTATCGGCCATTTTAAATGATTGTAACCAATCGAACATCGTTTAGCCGAACATAGAAGGTGATGTGGCGACTTGCCTGTCGTCACGCGCTGCCGGGTCGTGCTCCTGTGCGATCGGCGAAGCGCCTCTGTTGGCGTACCACGTACGCCGCCTGCCGACCGGAGGTGTATGTATGCCCTCGTTGTGCAAAAACAAAAACCGATCGGAGTCCCGACGGGGCTTTACACTAAGTGAACTGCTGGTGGTGCTGGTGGTGGTGGCGGTATTGGTGGGTCTGGTTCTTTCCGGACTTTCGCGTGCCCGTGAACTCGGGCGCATTGCCGCTTGTTTATCGAACCTGCGGCAACTGGCGCTGGCGGCCAACACCTATGCGGCACATGACAACCGCGCGTTTCCGAGCGACTATGGCAGCAGCAGTTCGCCCAATGGGTACTGGTGCAAGGAACTGCAACCTTACGATACCGATATGGCCGCCAACCTGTTGTGCCCGGATGCCTACACGCCGGCGTCTGCGGTCGGCTCGGCTACGCAGGCGTGGGGACCGATGCCCTCATCGAGTGCCTATGGCTGGACCAGCCCCACGGTGGCCAGTTACGGCATGAACAGTCATCTCGACCCTGGTTCGGGTGTATCGGCGGTGGCGGCCTTTGGAACCGCCGGCCTCAACGGAAAAACGGTATACAACGGCAGCGTGACCTCGGCATCCAATGTTGTGGATGGCGGCTTTGGCCAGGTTTCCGGCAACATTACCGCCGGTGGCTCGGTAACGCTTGACGGCAATACGCCGATTGGCGGTACTGTCACTCCGTATGTGCCGGGTATGCAACCTCCAAACGTTACGACGCTGTATAACCAGATTGTAGCGAACGATAATCCCTACCCTGTCAGCAGCGGTAGAACCATAAATTTTACCGGTCATCCCTATCTGATTTTAAACGGAAATTTTGATACCAGCGGGCAGCTAACCATTATTGGTTCGGGCACATTACTTGTATCCGGCAATGTCAGGTTTGACGGCCAGTTTCCATCTGTAGGCGATCCAACGCCTTCGATGAACATTGTCGCGCTGGGCAGTGTTACGATTACCGGGCAGATGAGCCTCAACGGTTATATTTACGCCGCAGGCGACTACAATAACAACGGCAACCACAGCATCAACGGAGGTTTGGTGATTGGCGGCATCTACAACGACCAAGGCAAAGGATACATCAACACCGTGCCGCCGCCGGCATTTGACCCTCGTGCCGGTGGCATGAACTTCTATTCTACCGAGCCGATTTTTGCCGATTGCATCTGGATGGACGGCGCTCCGCAGTCAACCGATGCGGTCCCGCAGAACGTCGCTACCGGCGATCAAACGCTTAACAGCAACGATCAGATGGGCCGCTTTTGTATAGATCGGCACCTTGGCGCCGTCAATGTTTCTTTTACCGATGGTTCGGCAAGCACGGTGCCGCTGGCGGGCCTGTGGCAATTGAACTGGTATCCGGGCTTTCATCCAACCACTGTAACAGTACCGTAGCCGGCAGTCGGCGGCGCTGCGGTAAAACTGCTGCGTATATCCCACACGTAGATAACGGCCACCGGAATCCATTCAAGCAAAAACATCCACCAGGCCAGATGCCAAACATTGGTTTGCCGATAAACCCACCAAACCTGATAGCTCAGCAGTACGCTATACGAAAGGAGCCAGGCTGCCCGATGGGGTGCCAGTGGCACAAGCACCAAAGCCCAAAGGACGTACCAAGGGTAAACCTGTGGCGTCAGAAGCAGGTAAAGCATCACCACCTGTGCCAGGAGCCAAAGGGGATCAAGGCGATGCCGCCATGACCGAATTAATAGCCACGCCAAGCCCGTCAGCCAAAGCAGTTCAATAAGTGCTCGTACCGGACCGGCGTTGCCGGCAAACAGCAGGTAACGTGAACAATCAAAAACAAAGCCATTGAATTCAAAATTATTGGCCAGAATGTGCAGCGTTTTGGCGTAAGCAACCATGCCACCCAAAAAGGGCAGCGTCGGCAAGAGAGCGCCCGTGGCGTATGCCAGGCCACTGGGCCACAACTCCCGCATCGCTCGCTTAAGTGAGTTTACATTGCGGCTCTGGCAAAACCAGTAGATCAGCACGGGCACCATAAAAAAAGCGTAAGGTTTAGCCATCACTGTGATGCCGGCCAGAAACGCGGCAAGCAGCCAGCGGTTTTTGAGTGCGGCGATCAGGCTGGCAATAAAGAATACCAGCCCCACAGTCTCAAGATGGCCGTTGCCGGCGATTTCAATTAAGGGCAGTGGATTCAGCGCATAAAGCGCCGCCCACCAGACGCTGCGTTGACGAATGGCCAGCGCCCACATAAGCAGCGCGATGACCAGCATATCGCATAATACATACAGCCCGCGGTAGGCCAAAAATCGCCGATTGCCCGCAAGTTTATAAACCAGCGCATCCCAGGCCGGTGTGTTGCGAACCGGGCGTGGCGTGTTGAGCTTGTAGCGGCCCGCCGCAATAAGGTGGTCTTCCATCCAGGCGCTTGCGCCAAAAGCGAGTTGAAATGTCGGGCCGTAGGGTGTGGGAATAAAACTGTTGTTGCTCATGCGGTCAAGCAAATCGTAGGGCAGCGGGGCCATTTTGGCATAGCCAAGGTTTATGCTTGGGTCGTGCCAACTTGGGTGGCCGGTTGGCAGGTACGCAAACGGGTCGTAACCATGCAAAACCATGTGACCATCGCGCCGGTAGCGAAAAAAGTTGTCGGAAAGCGTCGGCGACCACCAGCATATCATGGCAATGCGCACGAGCGCTGCAACCGAGAGAATCAGGACAATGCTTACCCATCGAGGAAGCTTTAAAGCCCGGGAGGGCGTTGTAGCCAATAGCCAGAACATAGCCGACAGGCCAACGAACACCAGGTCCGCAGCCAGCCAAATGTCAGGCAGATAGGCTCGTTGATCTACATGAGCGCCGCTACGGAGCAGCAGCCACAGCGCCGCCGCGGTAAAAGCCAAATCCAGCAGCCACCAGGCAAGTCGCCACAGCAGCGAGCGTGGTGCCGCTGCGGGTTCGCCACACGGGCCAGCCTCGGCCTCATGATTGGCAGGTTCGGGGGTTGAGGCACTAGCGGTATGCTGCGGCATTGTCATGATGATGAAGTCTACCGAAACTTTTGCAGTTTGCACCTGATTGTGTCGGTTTATGCCTATGGGAGAGTTGGAGGCAAAGACCTCGTTGCCTGCGCGATGCTTTTGCAACTGAGCGTGCCCCAGAGCACCGCAACAGGACATTCATTTGCAATAAAACGCCCTCATGTCCCACATCTGCGGGTAGCGCTTTTGGCCGCCGCTGTACAAAACTGATTCGGCCAAGCGGTTTGACACAACGCAACCGCCTCCTCCACGAAATATAGGCGCTCGCATCGCATGGCCTGCGGCGGTATACTAATTACGTTCGCTAGGGGTGTCTTATGCCGCCGGCTAAGACTGAGAATAAACCCTTGGAACCTGACCCGGGTTGTGCCGGCGTAGGGAATGCGAGCCATGCCGCATTTTTCCTTGAGCCTTCCGGTCGTTTTTGTGGTTTGTTTTAGCCTGGCCTGATTGTTGGCTGGGTTGAGCAGCCGGTTTCGCCCAGCACCGCAAACCAGTGTGCCTCTGTGCAAAGGAGTTTCGTTATTATGATTCAGCCCGTGAATGTTCCATCGCCGACGGTGATCAATGGCAAATCGCTCGTTACACAACTGGAATACGCCCGCGCGGGCATTATCACGCCGCAAATGCGCCGTGTGGCCCAGCGCGAGGCGACAACACCCGAGTTTATCCGCCAGGAAATTGCCCGCGGGCGGCTGGTCATACCGGCCAACATTCGCCACCTTGCCGGGGCCGCGGGGCAGACCGGCCCCGACTCGCCGGTCCACATTGACCATCCACTGCCGGCCGATGCCGCCCACCCCGGCGCACGCGGCGAAGCGGCTCAGCTATGGGTAAACCAAACCGCCAACCAGAGGCAGAGCGTTATTGAAGATGCTTTGGCATTTAAGGGCATGCGGTCGCCCAAGCGGCTCGATCCCACCGGTATTGGCCGCATGATCAGCACTAAAATCAACGCCAACATCGGCGCCTCGCCTGTGAGTTCCAACACCCGCGAGGAGGTAGAAAAGCTGCATTGGGCGCAGCGTTTCGGCGCTGACACGCTCATGGACCTTTCCACCGGCGGAAATCTCGTGGAATGTCGGCAAGCCATTATAGATAACGCCACCATTCCCATTGGCACCGTGCCCGTGTACTCCATGATCATCGGCCGCAAAATTGAAGACCTCTCCTACGACATGATCTTAAAGGAAGTGGAGCGCCAGGCGCAGCAGGGCGTGGATTACTTCACCATTCATGCGGGCGTGTTAAAAGAGCATATTCCGCTGCTTAAAAACCGCGTGACAGGCGTGGTAAGCCGCGGCGGCAGCCTTCTGGCCAAGTGGATGATCGTCCACAACAAGCAGAACCCCATGTACGAATTGTTTGATGAAATATCCGCCATTATGCGGCAGTACGATGTCACCTATTCGCTGGGCGACGGCCTGCGGCCCGGCTGCCTGGCCGATGCCACCGATGCGGCACAGTTGGCCGAGTTACGCACCCTGGGCGAATTGGTACAGCGTGCCCGCGAGGCGGGCGTGCAGGTTATGGTGGAAGGCCCCGGTCATGTGCCCATGGATCAAATAGCCGTCAACATGCAGTTGGAACAGCGTATATGCGACGATGCGCCGTTTTATGTGCTCGGTCCGCTCACGACCGACGTATTTCCCGGCTACGATCATATTACCAGCGCCATTGGAGCCACCGAGGCCGCCCGCGCCGGCGCGGCCATGCTGTGTTATGTTACGCCCAAGGAGCACGTGGGGCTTCCCAAGGCGCAGGACGTAAAGGCCGGCTGCATTGCCTACAAAAT
>JABEVB010000230.1 GCA_013044165.1 Phycisphaerales bacterium | reverse complement strand
CGCACGACAATGCGTTCATAATCAAACGTGGTGTCGGCAAATATCTGTGGGTCGGGCTTAAATGTTACCTTGGTGCCGGTTTTAACGCGCTTGCCGATGGTTTTAAGCTCACCATTTTTGACGCCGCGCTCAAAAGACATGGCATAAACCTTGCCGTCGCGGCAAACCTCCACTTCGGTCCATTCTGACAGGGCGTTTACCACTGAAGCGCCCACGCCATGCAAACCGCCCGAAACCTTATAGCCGCCGCCGCCAAACTTGCCGCCCGCGTGCAGGTCGCACATCACCACTTCCAGCGTGGATTTCTTCTCGGTAGGGTGCATCCCCACCGGGATGCCGCGGCCATCGTCCGCAACGCTTACCGATCCGTCAGCCAGAATTTTGACGGTAATGTTTTCGCAGTGGCCCGCCATGGCTTCATCCACCGAATTGTTGACGATTTCCCACACCAAATGGTGCAAACCGCGCGTGGTGGTGTCGCCAATGTACATGCCGGGGCGCTTGCGCACCGGGTCGAGGCCTTTAAGTGCCTGAATATCAGATTCATCATATCTACCGGGGGTTGCGGGCTGATCCTTAGCCATGATTTCTCCTGCCAGATTTAACCGAGTAATCATACCGCAAAACGCAAAAATCGGCAAGAATCGGCCGCTCTCGCAGCTCGAAGAAAACGCCTCATTTCAAGCTGTAAAAGCACGTGTGGCTCCCCGCCGCCGGCTCGCTCTTGTTCTCAAAACCACCCCCAACGTATATAGTTTCAGGCCGCCGGCGCAAAATAGGCTCCCCGGCGGTTTTTTACAGGAGATTTCAGCATGATGGACCAAGCCACGCTTGCCAAGCGCGTTAAAGAAACATCCTACCTCGAAGGCGATTTTTTGCTCCGGTCGGGCAAACGCTCCAAATATTACATGGACAAATACCTCTTTGAAACCCAGCCCGACATCCTCGGAGCCTTGGGTGCTCGCATGGCCCAGCGACGCAGCGGCGTTACCACCCGCATTGCCGGGGCGGAACTGGGCGGCGTCGCTCTGGCCGCCGCGGCCAGTCTTGCGGCGGGCTTGCCGTTTATCATTGTGCGCAACAGCAAAAAGGATTACGGCACCAGCAAAATGATTGAAGGTACGCTGCTTCCCGGCGATACCGTCCTGCTCGTCGAAGATATTGCCACCACGGGCGGGCAGGTGCTTGAGGCCGCCAAAATCATTGTCGAAGCCGGGGCACGCGTCGAAAAAATCGTCGCCGTCATAGACCGCCAGGAAGGCGCCCGCGAAAACATCGAAAAGGCCGGCTACGTTTTTGAAGCCATTTTAACCCGTACCGACCTGGGCATTTAATAGAGTCACAGCAGGCGGAGTGCTGGCATTTTCCGCCTACACCTTGCCTGCAGGCATTACCTCGTACCTTATTTGGAACTGCGGCGCATGGAGCAACCCTCCAAACAACATCATCCACTTCGTCGCGGGCTGCTCACGGTGCTAAAGCTGGCGATAGCGGTGGCGGGTCTGTGGTATGTAATTTCTCACATTACCTGGGTGGATCGCGCCACCATACCCAAGGGAGCCGTCATTCGCGGCATAACATTCCTCAAAAATACGGCGCTGCCGGTATTGGGCCAGCGCCGCATGCCGGCGTATAAGCTCATCAATACAGCGCCGCCAGGCAAGCCGCCCGTCATGCAGCGCCACAAAACTGGCGAGCATACGCTTTACGACATCAGCTTTCGCAAACAGGTCATTAGCGTGCGGCTGGGATCGGGCAAATTGTTTACCGGCTATGCCGACAATCCACCCCTTTACTTTCCGGGGCATCTGCTTTTGCCCGCAAGCGATTTACTGCACGCCGCCGGTCAGCCTGCCGTTGAGGTCGGCCTCAAAGGCATTCTCGCCCGTGCCAAGCTGCCGCTGCTCGTGATCGGTCTGCTGATCCTGGGTTTACAGTTTGTGCTTACCGCCTGGCGTTGGCAGCGGCTCATGCGTGTGCAGGGCATGCTGCTGCCCTGGCGCCAATGCCTCACGCTCACATTTGTGGGACAGTTTTACTCCACCTTTTTGCCCGGCACCACCAGTGGCGACTTGGTCAAAATTGTCTACACCAGCCGCCTTACGGGCCGTAAAACTGCCAGTGCCGTAACTGTATTGCTTGATCGCGTCATCGGGCTTGTCGCCCTGATGGTGCTCGGCGCAGGTGCCGCGGTGCTGCAGCTTTTATGGGAGCGCCTGCACGCAGGTACGCAGGCCGACAGCGCCGGCAACCTGGTGCTGGTGCATATTATTCTTCTGGTCGGCGGCTTGCTGGCGGGGTTGGCCGGCGGGGCGATAATTTATTTTTCGGCTCGACTGCGGCGAATACTAGGCGTAGATGCCCTGATGAATCGCCTGCCGCTGCCCGATTTTATTAAACATGCCGATGAAACCCTCCGCGCCTACCGCGGCCACTTTGGTGTCCTCGCCTTCGCGTTCGCTATCAGCATTGTTTCGCAGGCCATTCTGCCGCTGGCGGGCTTTTTGGCGGGTCGCGCATTTGGTATGCATGCCCCCTTTGGCTGCTTTATGGCATACATCCCAATCGCCGCACTCTCGGCCAGCCTGCCGATTGTGCCGCCGCAGGGCATTGGCGTATTAGACGCGGTCATTTTGCACTTTTTTGTAACGCGCGGTGTTGACACCGCCGGTCAGGCGTTTGCCCTTTCGCAGGCCATTCGCTTTATGCCCATCATGTGGAACCTTGTTGGCGCTTATTGGGTGGTGCGCGGTAACTACTCCCGACATCGCGCTCAAGAAATGCAGCAGCAGGATGAAGCACAGGCCTGAATAATACCATCGCTTGCGCCGCTGGGCCTATCAGGTATGCTGGCCCAGTCGCACATACCGCCGCAGCTTGACAGCCACAACGGCATTGATATTCATTGCAGGTTACACAAGGTTATGAACCGACGATACCCCGCCGGCCTTATTTTTTATCGTCCGGCTTGTTAAGCGCGGCAAGGGCGGCCAGCGGATCGTCGCCGGTGTGGCTGTTTTCCTCGGTGCCGGCTTCATCTCCAATAATCAGCTCTTGCTCGGGTGGCGCAACGTCCACCGTGCCCGATTTTTCAGGATGATCTTCGGGCGTGTTTACCGGCTCCATCGCAAGATCGCCAAGAATGGTGCGCACCGGCTTGATTTGCGCCGGTTCACCGTCAATTACCACGGTGAAGGTCACCGGCCCTATGCGCACATGATCGCCGGCCATAAGCGTCTGAGGCTCGGCAATGCGCTGGTTGTTATGAAACGTTCCATTTGAACTGCCCACATCGCGCAACACAACCGAATCGTTCTCTCGAACTATTTCGCAGTGTCGCCGCGACACGGTGCCCAGCGGAATTTGTAAATCACAATCGGGGCTGCGCCCGACGAGCGACGACTCTTTATACAGCGGAAACTCGCGGCGTTGACCGTCTTCTTTGAAGATCACGAGTGTTACGTCCATGGCAACCTCCTGCAGGTTAAAAGATGAGAGTGTACCTGAAACAATTTTCTATTGCGCGACCGCCGTCCAACAACTGCGGATTTTTTAGTATAGCATTCAACCTCAAAGTCCGGTAATACGCCTCTCGTCTTTTCGAGCCGCGCGGCCCGGTCAAACCGCGATTTTCGATTTTGCTCTGTCTCCGCTACACTTAGGCTATATCGGTACGGCGAGGTTTTCAAGAGGAAAATCAATTGAATTTTATCAGCACGCTTCCTCTAGACCAATTTTCTCGGACGCCCGCCGGTCATTTTAAGTCCCTGCCGCCGCCTTTAGCCCCCGTTGACCCCCCAATAGACGCACTGTATGTGCATGTGCCATTTTGCACCGTAAAGTGCCATTATTGTGATTTTTATTCGGTCGCGGGCCATCTTGACCAAGCCGACGATTTTTTGCAGGCTCTCGCCCGCGAAAGTGAATTGCAAATCGCTCATTTTGGCCCCATCGCCCCCAAAATGATTTTTGTCGGTGGCGGTACGCCTACGCTCCTTGACCCCCAAAAACTTGAACGCCTCTTGCAAATGATTACCGGCGCGGCCCGGCAGTCGCGGCTTGTTGAGTTTACCTTTGAGGCCAATCCCAACACTTTCGACGCCGCCCGCGCTGCGGTACTGGCGCAGCATGGCGTTAACCGCATCAGCTTTGGCGCGCAATCCTTTGTGCCGGCAGAACTTGCCGCGCTGCAACGCGATCATTTGCCCGCCAGCGTGCCCGCCGCCGTCCACGCGGCACGTGCCGCCGGTATCCAAAACATTAACCTCGACCTTATCTTCGGCATTCCCGGCCAAACACCCGAAAGCTGGACCTACAGCCTGCAGCAGGCGCTGGCGTGCAACCCCAGCCATATGTCGTGCTATTCGCTCATGTATGAACCCAATACGCCTCTGACCGCACGGCTCAAGGCAGGCCACATAAAGCCCATGGACGACGCGGCAGAACTGCAACTGCTGCACCTGACGCACCAGACCCTGCACAACGCCGGCCTCCAACGCTACGAAATCTCCAACTATGCACGGCCCGGCTGCGAGTGTCGGCATAACTTGTTGTATTGGAACGGCGGCAATCATTTGGCGTGGGGGCCGGCCGCCTGGGCGCACGTCAATGGCGCCCGCTGGAAAAATGTCGCATCGCTGGGCCGGTATATACAAGCGCTCAACAGCGATAAGCCCTCTGTGCCCATCGTTGAGATTGACGAGCTTGCCGGCTTGAAACGCTGGGGCGAACTGGCGATACTGCAACTTCGTCTGACCGCCGGCATGGACTGTGCCGAACTGAGCCGGCGCAGCGGCGTAGATGTAAAAGGGCGGCTGAAGAGTGTTTTAGCCAAATACGATGGCATGGGACTGCTGGAAGTTGCCGGTGAGCATCTCCGCCTTACCGACAATGCCATCAGCATATCCGACACCATTTTGGCGGATGTGCTTGCGGCGCTTAGCTGAAAATGCCCCCGTGACATAACAACCAACCTGCTAACCGGAGTATTCATGCGCAAAGCCACTATTTTTACTATTTTTTTAATCGTTTTTGTTGACCTTGTTGGTTTTGGCATTGTGCTGCCCAACTTGCAGCTTTATGGCCAGCGCATCGGCATTAACAACTACTTTTTTCTCACGCTTATTGGGGCAACCTACTCGCTGTTTCAGTTTGTTTTTGCTCCTGTTCTGGGCAAATGGTCTGATCACATCGGCCGTCGCCCGGTGCTTATCATCAGCCAGTGTGGAACTGTTTTTGGGTTCCTGCTGCTCTTTGCCGCCGATTTCGCCCACACCATGGCCCTGGGCGTGACGCTTATTTTTGCTTCGCGCATTATTGATGGCATCAGCGGCGGCAACATTTCCACCGCCAATGCCTACATTGCCGACATTACCACGCCTGAAAATCGCTCCAAGGGTATGGGAGCCATCGGCGCGGCCTTCGGGCTGGGCTTTGTGTTTGGCCCTATGATCGGCGGCACTGTAGCGCACTTCCTGGGCTTGGGGTTTGTGCCCATTGTTGCCGCGGCATTTTCGCTCACCGCACTGCTGCTGACCATCTTTACGCTGCCAGAATCTCGTAAATTTGATGGAGACAACCCCGCCGCCGCCCGCCGCTTTACCGTGCGAACCATCGAGCACGCCCTCGTGCGGCCCATCATCGGCCCGATGATCCTGCTGTTTTTCCTTAACGGCTTTGCCTTTGCCGGCATGGAGCAAACCTTCAGCCTGCTCATTCAGCATCGGCTCTACCCGTTGCCGCCCACCGCTCTGGTCAAGGCCTCATTTAATTCACATACTGTTTCATTAAGTCTGCCCGGAGCCGCCAAAGAGCGCCGCCGCCAGGATGACCGCGCCAGCACCGCCTCCGGCTATCTCTTTGGCTGCATCGGAATCGTTATTGTCCTGATTCAGGGCGGCATGATCGGTCGGCTTACCAAAAAGTACGGCGAAACCGCATTGGCCATTATTGGCCCCATGATTATTGCCGCAGGCCTTGTGCTGATTGGCATTCCGGTGCACTGGGCCTGGCGCTGGACCGGATTTCTAGCCGGCGGCGTTCTGCTGGCCATTGGCAGCGGCCTTTTTAATCCCAGCATGCAAAGTCTGATTAGCCGCCATTGCTCCAAAGATGAGCAGGGCGAAGTGCTCGGCGCTACGCAGGGCATGGCCAGCCTCGCCCGGGCCTTGGGGCCTGTCGTGGCCGGCTTGTTGTTTGAATACGCATTTCCAGCAATGCCTTATTATGTTTCGGCCGCACTCTGCGTGCTTGTCACGCTGATGGTGTTTTCCGGACGGGCAAAATACCGCCCGCCCGTCGCGGCACCGGCCACGGCAACTGCCGATGCCGCAGCGGCAAGCCAGGCCGTCGAATAATCTCGCCTGTAACGCGGGCAACCTCCCCGTGGCCAACCAACCTGTTGCCGCGCCAAATAGCGTCGCCTCTCGCAATCACTCTTCAATCGCCCGGCCAACAAATAAAACATAGATGAAACCAGACTTTACTTTTAGCCGTCTAAATGTAAAGTCTGGTTGCAGCAAACACTGTAGCCGCTTTATGCCATAAAGATGGAAGATATATCCCGGCAAACACGCTCAAGGTGCTGGAGTATATTTAAACCACTGCGCCCGCAGTTCTTGTGATGTATTGTTAATCCGCCGTCGCTACCGGCCAGTGACGCTGCTCAACACCCATCCGCTCCCCCAGCCACATCGTGACGGCAAAGCCCGCAAACCAGCCGATCGTTGCGCCCATAATGATGTCGCTGTAAAAATGCGCCTGCATCACCACCCGCGAAAACGCCGTCAGCCACGCCAGCGTCAGCCACAGCCACCGCCCCTTGGGCGATAAATAAGTCATGGCCGCTGCCATGGCAAAGGCGGCGCAGGCGTGCCCGCTGGGAAAGCTCAAATCGTGTTGCGTATGAAAGCCGCGAAACAGCACCCAAATATTATGCCCCGTGTTCAGGTGGCCGTTGGCCATCGGCCCGATGGGCCGCAGGCGCCCAAACACACATTTAAACACTTCCGACACCGCCCCCGCCCCCAGCACCGAGCCAAGCAGCATGCCCGCGCTTTTAAAGCCGGCCGGGTCGTACACAATCAGCAGCAGGCAAATGAACAGCACTTCCTCCGGCTCGCCTATGTCGCGCAAAATGCGCCAGAAGTTTTCGCTGTGATGGTATACGCTTGAATGCAGCGGCGGCGGCGTCGTGCGCCACCACGGTGCGTTGGGATGTGTCTTGGCGTTGAGTTTAACGTCCGCCCAACTGTAAGGCTGCTGATCGCCCATAAACCACCGCGTGGCCCGCCATGCGGCGGTATCCAGCCGCGCGTTGTTGGACAGCAGCAGCACCTCGGCAATCGCTACAAGCGCCAGGAGAATCAGATTTTTAAACAGCACCGGATGGCGGCTCTTCCAACTGGCGGGGGAGTGGGACATCCGGCGTAGCTCCGCTAAAGTCAGGCATTGGTCGCAGGGGCGGCCGCATCACCCGCGGGCGATGCAGTTGCGGCGGCTTGTGGTTTTTCAATTTGGGCGGCAGCGTCTTCAGCTTCCGCAGTGGTGGTGCGGCGGCGGCCACGCGAAGGCCTCTGTTGCTGCTGCTGCGCTTTATCCTGCTCTTCCTTGGCTACACGGCCCGCTTTGCCTTCGTTTATCGCGGCGGCAATTTGCTTCATGAGCAGGTCAATGCCACGCATGGCGTCATCGTTGCCCGGGATGGCAATATCAATCAGGTCCGGGTTGCTGTCGGTGTCAATAATGCCCACCACCGGAATGCCCAGTTTGCGGGCTTCCAGAATGGCAATGTTTTCACGCCGAACATCCACCACAAACATCGCCCCAGGCAGCCTATCCATCGTCCGAATACCCGCCAAGTTGCGCAAAATCTTCTGATATTCACGCTTCAGGCTCGATTCCATCTTCTTCGAGTAATTTTTGTTCAACTCCGGCGACTGCAGGATGCGTTCCAACTCTTCCAGTCGCTGCAAACGCGAGCGAATCGTCCGGAAGTTCGTCAGCGTGCCGCCCAGCCAGCGTTCAATGACCACAGGCATACCGGTTTGCTTGCCTACTTCTTCCACCACCGAACGCGCCTGCCGCTTGGTACCCACAAACAATACGTCCCGCCCGGAGGCCACAAGCCGGCTCAAAAACTTTTGTGCCGCCATCAGGCCCTTGAGCGTTTCACGCACGTCAATAATGTGAATGAGGTTCTTTTTGCCATAAATATATGGCTTCATCTTCGGGTTCCATCGGCTCGTGCGATGGCCAAAGTGAATACCGGAGTCCACCAGATCGCGTACAAACTGCTTGGCTTCAGACATGAAAAACACCTTTCAGGCGCCAGCGATTTCGGAACGTCGCGTCAACCGTATCAATCCGCGAAGTTCTTACCATCGCTTATGTTGCCGGGCGGGCCAATCGCAGCGCCATGCCGCGTTTCCCTGCCCCGGCGAAAACAAAAACCACCCCTGCCGCAACAAGCGGCAAGCCAGCGGTCACACGGTTCGAGCCAAGCAATATACCGCGCCATCTATACCCCGTCAAAAGGTTTTTAATAAAAAAATGAGCCAAAACCCCATGCTTCTGCTGCGATGATGCCCTATCCGGCCCGACTCAAACACCTCCCGTTGTTTAAAGCCTCGTTGTTGCAGCCCGCCAGCCGGCCGGTGCGGCTCCCTATTTAGCCACCGCCTTGCCCGGTGGTAATCGGTCTGTAACCCATTGCGGCCCATGTCGAACTGCCGCCCAATTTGCCTGAATCCCCTTAAATCCTCTTATTGATTGCCACGCCCCAATCGCCGCCCCTGCATCGCACCCCTGTAGCATCTTGTTATTTAGACTAAGAGCCTATTTGAAAACTCCGGCGGGATCGTCTTGCGGCCCAGGGCGGCCGTCTGCTGCGTTCTCGCTCCTCGCCATATTTTCGAATATGCCTCGGAGCTGCGGCCT
>JABEVB010000229.1 GCA_013044165.1 Phycisphaerales bacterium | reverse complement strand
ATCGGTAATGGGCGAGACCACAAACCGGGCGCCCGCATGGATAACAGCCGCACATGTGGCGGCATCCAAAACGGTGCCGGCCCCTAGAATGATTTTTTTTCCCAGCGAAGCGGCAAGATCGGCGATAACGTCCGGCGCATTTGGAGTGCTCATGGTTACTTCAATGCCCAGTACGCCACCAGCAACCAGCGCCTCCGCGAGCGGTTTGACCTTCTTAGGATCTGGCGAACGAATAACCGCTACGACGCCACAATCACTAATTTGCCTGATGGTTTGTTCCCGACCCATGAAATATCCTCTGCTAACGCGGTTATTAGGAGCGGCTAATGTCGCGCGTGCCCCTACCATGCTTAAAGCATATCCGAAGAGGGGCACTATCGTCATCTTGCCAGAATAGAGATCGGTTTGGGGCACTTGCTGGAGTGCAGGTCGCTTATTTATAGGCAATCGCCTGGCGCGATACTCCTCGATTAAGACCGCTCGCTTTGCTATACTCAAGTGGAAAGGAGCCGGGTGAAATATGCAGTGGCAGCAGCCAATTCCGAAGCATTATTTAAAGATGTCGTCCGCCGATATCGCGGAGAAAATTGCGGTGCATAAGCAGGCCTTCGGTCGCCGTCTGGTTATTTTGGGGCATCACTATCAGCAGGATGAAGTGGTGCGATTTGCTGATTTTGTTGGCGATTCGTTCCAGCTTTCGCGGCAGGCGGCAGGCGTTAAGGAAGCGGAGTTTGTGGTATTCTGCGGGGTGCACTTCATGGCTGAATCGGCCGATGTGCTTACCGGCGAGCATCAGCAAGTGATTTTGCCCGATTTGGGCGCAGGATGCTCCATGGCTGATATGGCCTCCGCGGACGACGTACAGGATGCCTGGGATGCCATTTCCGCGGCGTGCAGGGCCGATGTAGACTTCAGGCTTGTGCCCATCACCTATATTAATTCAAGTGCGGCGGTCAAAAGCTTTGTTGGTGAGCATGGTGGGGCGGTGTGCACCAGCAGCAATTGCGCTAAGGTGCTCACATGGGCGCTGGCCGGCCAGAAGCCCGGTGAGTCAGGGCATACCAAGGTCATTTTCTTTCCAGATCAACACCTGGGTCGCAATACGGCGTATGCCATGGGTTATCCGCTCGATTCGATGGTGGTGTGGGATTATCGCCAGCCAATGGGTGGACTGACGGAAGAGCAGCTTCGTAAGGCGAGTTTTATACTGTGGAAGGGGCATTGCAGCGTTCACCAGCTTTTTCGGCCGGAACATGTTGATCAAATAAGAGCACGCTTTGCAGATGTAAAAGTATTGGTGCATCCTGAATGCCGCTGGGAGGTTGTGCAGAAGGCGGACTTGGTTGGTTCGACTGAGTTTATAGGCAAAACGGTGGCACAAGCGCCGCCGGGCAGCCGGTGGGCCGTTGGCACCGAGGTGCATATGGTCAATCGGCTGGCCAAAAAGCATCCGGAGCAGCACATCACCATTCTTTCGGATTGTCAGTGCCTTTGTACCACCATGTACCGCATTGATCCTCCGCATTTGCTGTGGGTGCTCGATGAACTCGCAGCGGGCCACGTGGTAAATCAAATAAAGGTCAATGCACGCGATGCGCATTGGTCGCGTGTGAGCCTGCAGCGCATGTTGGACATTACGGCCGGCCAGCCGGTACGGGAACCGCCGCCCTTTGCTGATAGTTCTGCTCAGCCGACCTCCACCACACAACTTCCGGTGCTGGCGGTATAATTTTGTTGTATTGAAGTCTGGCTATTATGGAGCAGGCATGAACAGAGTTCTGCGTGGCGTTATGTGTTGTGCCGGGGCTATGGTAGTAGGAGCGGCTTTTGCCGGCGGGCCGATACGCCCGCAGGCCAGTACGCCGTCCGACAGCTATATAAATGGGTATGCGGCTGCAGTGCTGCGGTATGAATTGCATATTCATCATGCCACGATTGTGGTGCGTGATGGCGTTGTGCAAGTGGGGGCGGCCGGGGTTTCGGCGCAGGAAGCACAGCGCATTGAGGCTGCGGTGCGTCATGTTGCCGGGGTCAGGGCGGTTTATGTAAACGCACAAGCTCCCAGGCAAGAGGGGGGTGCTGCCGCGGGTGCGCCGACGGGTACAAACGGGGCAGGTACGGCGGCCATGACGGGAGCATCAGGAGCAAATTCCGAAGAGCCGCCCCTGCAAGCGCCAAACGAAAAGCTGGCGAATGTGTCGTTTGTCGGCTGGGGGCCGCCTGACAATAAGCCCGTGCCGCTGTACCGTGAGCCTACGGGGGCGTTTCCGGTAGGGACCGGCAATTTATTTGCGCCGCTGTTGGCTGACCCGCGCTGGCCCGGAATGGCCGCGTCGTATCAGCACTTTTCGCCGTACCATCCCATCAGCGGGTTAAAAGATGTTGTGCAGGTAAGCATAGGCGATACATTGCCCTTCCTTCGGGCGAATCTGCCGTGGCACATGCAGATTGAAACCGGGATGCAGGCTAACGTATTTGCATTCTTTAATATGGACACCACCCATAGCGACCTGCAAAATACAGATTATCTGGTGGGCGGTTATGCGGCTCTACGTCGCAAAAATATTTCACTGCTGGTTCGGTACTACCACCAAAGTTCGCATCTCGGAGATGAACTGCTGCTGAATGAGCCGCAGTATCAGACGCTGCGACAAAAAATCAGCTATGAAGAGGCCAATGCGATTGTTTCGTTTGATTTCTATCATCGGATGTTCCGCGTGTATGGCGGTGTGGGGTATTTGCGTGACGTTGAACCGAGCAATTTGGGCCATTGGCGTTTTCACTACGGAGCGGAATTTCATGGGCCGGCGTTTGCGCATTCTGGTTCGATAGGTTTTTCGCCGGTTGCCGGGGCAGACTTTAAGAATTGGAGCCAGGTGAATTACGACACGGAGGTTTCGCTGCGAGCGGGCCTGCAGTTGTCTAAGCATCGGTTTTATGGCCCGCAGATGCAGTTTTTGATTGAATATTACATTGGACACGATCAAAACGGACAGTTCTTTACCGACCAGGTGCAGTTTGTCGGCTTTGGCGTCCACTACTACTTTTAAGGGTGTGTGTGCTTAACGAATGGCGGCCAGGCCGTTACACTGTTGAGCCTGAAGCCGGGGGTATCGGCCAAAGATGAACAACAGGAATTTGAAAGAGGTTGATCCATGCCAATTGAAATAACCATGCCCAAGCTCTCCGACACCATGACCACCGGCACGCTGGTGAAATGGCGTAAGAAAGAGAATGAGAAAATAAAGCCGGGCGACATCGTCGCCGACATAGAAACGGATAAGGCGACGCAGGAGCTTGAGGTATTTGAAGCTGGCACGGTCGCCAAACTTATGGTGGCCGAGGGAGCCATTATTCCGATCGGTGCGATGATTCTTGTGGTGGCTAAACCAGACGAAGATGTGGCAACTGTTGCCAAAGGTGCGACCAGTAACGCTCCGGCAGGAAATGGGGCCGCGGCCGGCAAACCTGCGGCTCAAGCTCAGGCGACGCCGGCACCCGCACCCGCACCGATGGCTCCGGCAGCGCCAAAGGCGGCGCCCGCGCCAATTGTCGCGGCGGTTCCAGCGGCCACTGCTGCGGTCCGGCCGGTGGCTGCGGCCGCTGCCCCAGCAGCGTCATCCGGTGGACGGCAGCGCGTGTCGCCATTGGCTCGCAAAATTGCCGACGAACGCGGTATTGATGTTACGCAGTTGGCCGGCACAGGCCCTGACGGGCGCGTCATTAAGCGCGATGTGCTCGCTGCCAAACCTGGTGGAGCGGCGAGCAGCGGTGGGGCGACTGCAGCGCCGGCTCTGACGATTGGGCCGTCAAAACTTGAGGCCAAGGTTATTCCGCTTAACAACATGCGGCAGACTATTGCGCGACGCCTGTTGGAAAGCAAGCAAACCATACCGCATTTTTACGTTTCCATTGATGTGGTGATGGATGCGCTGCTGTCTCTGCGCAAAGCCGCCAATGAACAGCTTGCCCCGACCAAACTCAGCGTAACGGACTTTATTGCCCGGGCGGTAGCGGTGGCTATTACGCAAATACCGGCCATTAACGCCAGCTTTTCGGAGACGGCCATTGTTCGCCATGGCACAGTCAACCTCGGCATTGCCGTGGCGGTGGAGGATGGCTTGATGGTGCCGGTGCTGCGCGACGCACAAACGAAGGGTGTTAGAGAAATATCGGCCGAGATTAAACAACTGGCCGAGCTTGCCCGCACACGCAAGCTCAAGGCTGATCAGATGACGGGCGGGACGTTTACCATCAGCAATCTTGGCATGTATGGCATTCGGGAGTTTCAGGCCATTGTGAACCCGCCGGAGTCGGCAATATTGGCCGTTGGTGGAACAGAAGCCCGACCCATTGTTAAAAACGGAGCAGTGGTGGCTGGGCAGGTGATGACGCTGTCGCTGTCGGCAGACCATCGCGTGGTAGATGGTGCTTTGGCGGCCGAGTTCCTCGGCGAGTTAAAGAAGCTGCTCGAAAATCCGATGGTCATGTTGATTTAACAGCAAATGAATGTAAAAAAAAGGCGGCGCCACACAAGTGACGCCGCCTTCGCTTTTTTTGCAGGTATCAGATTTTGTCGGCTACCACGTCAAAGGTCAATCGCGCCGTTGGCAGGCCATCGGCTTTGGCCTCGAGCAGCACGCTGCCGGGCCGTTCGCCGGCTTTCACGAGCACCATGCAGAGGCCGGCAAAGGCACTGCGGTAGTTGGCCTGGTTTGGCTCGTGGCAGGCCGGATCGCCGTTGCCAACGCCGGCAATTTTGCCGCGTCCACGGGCCGTAAAGTGCACCATGTTGTTGGCGGTGGGCACGACGCGGCCCTGGGCGTCTACCACGGCCACTTCAACAGCGGCGGTGTCTTCTCCGTCGGCAATGAGTTGCGGGCTGCCGGTGCGAAGCCGCAGTGCCGCTGGAGCGCCGGTGGTTTCTACAATGGTGGTGGCGACAAGCTTACCGCCCGTGTAGCCGTGAGCCTCAACCTTGCCGGGCTGATAGGTGACGTGGTCCCACTGTAAGTGGCGGAACTTTTGCATGGTTTTTCGTCCCTGCGACTTGCCATTGACAAAAAGCTCGACCTCATCGCAATTGCTGAAACACCAAACGGGGACGTTCTGCCCTGTTTTGCCGGGCCAGTTCCAATGCGGAAATATATGCAGCACCGGTTCGGTGCTCCACCACGACTTCCAGTAAAAGGCGGAGTCTTTGGGGAAGCCGCACATATCGAGAAAGCCGAAGTTGGAATTAATTTCCGGCCAGCCAAACGGTGTGGTTTCGCCGCGGTAATCAAAGCCGGTCCAGTAGAAGCCTCCGGCGACGAAGTCGCGTGATCCCAGCGGCTGCCAAGAACCATCCGGCGCCATGTAACTGCTTAAATGGGCCGCTTCATTGTTGGTGTGGTAAACGCCACGGCAACTCAGGTTGCTGCCGATTTCGCTGCCGAAGATGGGTTTATTGGGATATTTTTTGTGCAGCCAATCGTAATCCTGATAGTTGTAGTTTACGCCGAGTAAGTCTTCGGAGGCGCCCATGCCCGTCATCCAACCTTCACCGATGCCTTGATTGGCGGCGCAGCTGATGGGACGCGTGCGATCGTGCTTATGCACTGCATCCATGAGGGTTTGCATCATCTCGCGGCCAAATGGCGTACCTTGGATCGCCCATTCTTCGTTCCACATGGACCACATGATGATGCTGGGATGATTGCGGTCGCGCAGCACCATGGTTTCAACATGCCAGGTGTCATGGTAGGGCTGGCCGATGTAGGATTTAACGGATGGCGCATCGCCGGGGTGGCGATTTTCGTCCATGACGAGCAGGCCCAATTCGTCGCAGGCGTCGTACATGGCCGGCGTCATGGGGTTGTGCGAGCAGCGTATGGCATTGCAGCCAAAATCTTTGAGCCGTTGCATGCGGTAGTAAAACAGACTGTCAGGAATACCGATGCCCACACCGGCGAAATCCTGGTGGTTGCATACCCCCTGAAGCTTGACGGACTTTTCGTTGAGGAAAAAGCCCTGGTCGGCATCAAAGCGAATGGTGCGGATGCCAAAGCGTTGTACGTGCCGATCTACTACCTTTCCGTTGGCGGAAAGGGTTGTTTTGAGGTGATACAGGTGGCGCTGTTCCAGCGACCAAAGCAGGGCATGGGCAACATGCACGGTCTGCTCGGCTTTGAAGCTCGCGCCAGCCGCAAGTGTATGGTACGACGTTGCCGAGCCTGCAACCTGCCCGTCGGGTGCGATAATCTCGGAGACCAGCTCGCATACGCGGTCGAATTGCGATTCATTGGTCAGTCGCGTTTGGATGGCGAGCGTCGCCGATGGGTTGTGGGTTACATCATGCACATCACTGGTGACGTAAACACCCCAAGGTTCGACATGTACCAGGTCGGTGACGTTAAGCCACACATGCCGATAAAT
Source organism: Phycisphaerales bacterium (assembly GCA_013044165.1). Classification (GTDB taxonomy): domain Bacteria; phylum Planctomycetota; class Phycisphaerae; order WQYP01; family WQYP01; genus JABEVB01. The sequence goes on along the minus strand of JABEVB010000229.1, from coordinate 16,845 downwards.
GCCGCCGCCCTCATACCACCAGCCTTCAAACTGGGTGGGGTCTACATGGACGGCAAGCACATTTTTCTGGCCGTAGAGCAGATGGCTGCTTATATCAACATGAAAGGACGTATACCCGCCGGAGTGATAAGCCACTTCCTGCCCATTGAGAAAGACACGGGCTTTGCGGAATACCCCTTCAAAATAAAGCCAAACGTGTTTGCCTTGATCTTCCGCAGGCTGAATAAACGTTTTGCGATACCATGCCGGGAACACTGGCAGTGAGCCATGGCCAGTGTTGGCCGATTGCTCATATTGGCCTTCAACAATGTAATCGTGAGGCAGATGCACCTTTCGCCAGGAGCTATCGTCAAAATCCATGGAGTTGCATTGCTGTGATGGCGCCAGTGTGCCGAGTTCCACGGCACCGGTGATGCCACCGGGGCCATCGGTGTTCTGCACCAACACGGTCAATACATTTGGTCCATTGGAGTTCCAGGCTGAATCCAGGTTTACCGTAAAGGGGATGTTCCAACCCTTATGGCTCCGCAGCTTTGTTCCGTTCAGATAAACGGTTCCATTGTCGTCAACGCTGGTGAAGGCAACACTGCGTCCTTCCTTTGGCATTGCGGGAAGGGTGGCTCTGTACCAAGCGTAGCCGATGTAGCCATTGAGGGTATCAGCACCTGATTCGCACGTTGCCCAACCGCCCGTGCTGGTGTCGAGATCAGGCTTGGTAAACTCCTGCGCCTGGTCGGGGTGGCCCTTCTTCCATAGCCAATGCTTTATTGCCGTTGCGTTCTGCAGCATGGTGGCTTCGGGCATACCTTTGAAGCGCCAATCAGCGTCGAAAAGCTCCTTTTTTCGAGGAGCCAGATCGCTTACCGCGCTGGGTGAATCCAAGCGAGCTTCAAAGGAAGCTGCTGGTGCCGATGGCTGATCATAGGCCGAACAGCCTGTGAGTGACGCTGCCGCAACAGCGCCAGCGCTAAACTTGAGAAAGTCTCGGCGTTTCATGAACATGTCTCCTAAATAAACCACTCGCCAGAAGCAATTGGTATTACCATCGGCGAGAGGGCAATTGTCAAACGTAAGACCGCCGCATTTATTTCCGAATTGCGCTACAATTGACCAGACCAAGGTGCCGGGCAGTCCTACATTTGACATTTCATGCGCATGTGATGGGGCGATCGCCGACGCCTGGTACTCAAAGCATCGTCCGGACGACGACGCAGCTTTGGTAAAGAACCCTGCTGACGCGAGCTATAGAGTTTTCAGCGTGGCACCCCGATGGTACAACATAGGTGCGTTCGCGGTGCGTAGCCTGCGGCGCAATTAGCAAAAGCGAGGATGTATTGGAAAACAAGACTATTACAGCTGTAAGAGGCTTTCTAGCCGGCGCGATGCACTGTGGCATTAAAGAATCGGGCAAGCCTGATTTGGCCCTGCTCGTGAGCAAAGTTCCGGCGGCGGCAGCGGGCGTATTTACCACCAACAAGGTGCAAGGAGCCCCGGTTATTATTGGTCGCGAACATATAGCCGGAGGACACCTTCAGGGCTGTGTGATTAACAGCGGCTGCGCCAATGTATGCACCGGACAACGCGGGCTGCGCGACGCCCGCGAAATGTGCGTACTGGCTGCGCGACATCTGAAAAACGCAGGATTACCGCTGCTGCCTGCGCAGATGTTGCCAAGCAGCACCGGGGTGATCGGTCGGTTTCTCCCCATGGATAAGTTGCGCCGTGGCCTTCCAACACTTGTTGAAAAGCTTGCCGACACGGCCCAGGCGGGTGAGGCGTTTGCCCAGGGCATTTTGACGACCGATACGTGTGTCAAGACAGCGTATACCACGCTCCGCGCTGGCGGTTCCACCGTTACCATTGCCGGCAACTGCAAAGGCTCCGGTATGATTGCCCCAAACATGGCCACAATGCTGGCGTATGTAGCGACCGACGCCGCCATTGCGCCGGCCGCGCTGCGGCGTATCGTCAAGGCGGTTGCAGATCAGACGTTTAACTGTGTGACGGTTGACCAGCATACCAGCACCAGCGATACATTTGTTTGCCTGGCGAATGGTATGTCTGGCGGGCGTAGACTAACTGGTAGCGGTCTCAATACGTTTGCCGCCGGCCTTATGGAAGTATGCCTCTCGCTTGCCAAGCAGATTGCCCGCGATGGCGAAGGTGCAACGAAGCTGGTGCGTGTATTTGTATGCGGCGGGCGTACTTCAGCTGATGCCAAGCGGGCTGCACTTGCCATAGCCAACAGTCCGCTGGTGAAAACAGCCATTCACGGTGGCGATCCAAACTGGGGGCGGTTTGTCAGCGCTGCCGGCTACAGTGGTGCCAATATGGATGTCGGCAAGAGTGTCTGCAAAGTTGGCAAGATCACAGTGTTTCGGGCGGGGCGGCCGACCGAGGTGGCGCTATCCAAGGTAGAGGCGGCCATGCGGCAGACCGAGATTGATATAACGCTGGATCTTGGCACGTCGGGTACTGGCACAGCAGAGGTGTTCACCTGCGATTTATCCCGAGAGTACATTACGATAAACGCAGATTATCACACGTAAAGCCGCGGCGGCCAATGCGCCGTAAATGAATCTGCCGCGCTGACAGAGATGTGCTACTTAAGATTGCCTTTGAAAGCCTGGGTTTGAGTGAGATGCTGTGGTTTTCTGTCAGTGGGCGTTTTCTACCCGACCATCAACAATTTGTAATGGCTGTTCAATGAGCATTTTTATGGCTTGTGGGTAAGCGATGCATTCCTGCTCGAACACGCGAAGTGCCAGCGTCTCTGGCGAATCATTGGGCAGCACCGGGCATTGGCGCTGCAGCAGAATAGGGCCGTGATCGTATTGGCTGTCGGCAAAGTGGACGGTGCAGCCGGAGACTTTTTGTTTCGCCGCAATTACCGCTTCATGTACCCGGTGGCCGTGCATGCCCTTGCCACCAAACCCAGGCAGCAATGCCGGGTGGATGTTTAGCACACGCCATTGATATTGCGGTGGCACCAGCCATAACGACAGAAACCCGGCCATGATGATGTAGTCGGGCTGGTAGCCCGCAAGTTGGGTGGTGAGCACTTCGGAAAATGTCGCAACATTGTCAAAACTGCGGCGCTCAATAACCTGCACGGGTAAGCCAAGGGCCTTCGCCCGGTCAATACCCTTAACCTGCGAGCGACTGCAGATCACGTTCGTGATGTTTGCTGGCAGAGACTGGTCGGCAATTTTGGCGGCCAGGTTCAGCAATGTTGTGCCAGAGCCGGAGATGAGTACGGCCAGGCGGGCGGGGCGCTGCAGCGGGCGAGGTATGGGTATGGTGTTCATGAGCGATGTCCTTTGGCGATGTAACCCCAGCGGCCCAAAAACAATCCGCCAACGACCAGCAGTACTCCAATTGCCAATGCCTTGGGGGCCAGCGCGTTAGGCGTGCCGGACAATGCCGCTACCGCAGGTCCTACCACCGTGCCCATGCCAATGATAGCCTCATGCTTGCCGGCATTTTCGTTTGAACCATGGCTTAGGTGCATGGCATAGTAAAGCGAACCGGAGTAGAGCATAGCGGTTGCGACACCCAGCAGCATCTGCGCGATGAGCATCTCCGCTACGGACGATGCGGTGATGATGAGAATAGTTGCAGCAGCCAAGCCTACAAACGAGAAGAGCATCCATCGCACTTTGTAATGCCAACCCTTCCAGAACCAGGCCAGGACGAACCCGCCGATACGCACAAAAGCCCATACCGAACCTATTGCGGTTGCTACTGCGTAGGATGATATATGCAGGCCACTGGTGACGCGTGGCATCAGTGGCAGCACGGTATTAACGCACACATAGGCCAGTAGATTGGAAAGCCATGCCATTTTCAGCAGCGTCTTGCCGCGAACCGAGTCTGCCAAGCCGGGAGGCGTTTCGGCCTGGGAAGAATCCGCTGCATGATGAGCACCTATTTCGGTCTGCTTGACGGCTAAAAAAAGCACCACCAGCCAGCCCGTGAGGCTTGCCACGCCCGCCAGGATAAAAACCATCGGCCACGAAAGCCAGTCGGCAATGCTACCGCCAATACACATGGCGGAAAAATTTCCGCAGGCCCAGACGAAGTTGTACACCGTAAGTCGCGACGATAACTTCATGCGGCCGGGGCTGCGCGTGATGGCCGATTCTACCGCCGGCCATATCATGGTGCTGGTAAGGTTGATAAGAATAATGAGCAAAAAGAGCAGGCCAAGGCTTTGCTGGTAAACCGCCCAAGCTCCCAGCACAAAGACCGGAATATTGAGCACCTGCATAATTTGAATGAGCTTTCGCTGACCGATACGGTCGGCAATTCTACCGGCCAAGAGAGCGGCCAAAACGTATGGCACGCCTCCGCACACCGGCAGCCATAAAAGGGTGGCAGCCGACACGTGCAGGTGGTAGCGCGCGTAAAAATAGGTTCCGTTAACGGCCAGCAGCACTGAAAACGAATTGAGTATTTCTGCCGCATACCATGGACCAAGTGTGGCCCAATCGCTGCGAAACTTGCCATCGGACGCGGCGGCAGGTGTTGTGATGCTTGTCAAGGAAAGATACCCCGCTGTTTGTAGCTGGCGGCGATATGTTCAACAGCCGCACCAAAAGCGGCGGTAGCGAGGTCCACGCCGTATTGCCTGGATACTGCGCTAACGCGGCTCGCGGCGGCCACCATAATGTGCCGCAGCTCGTCATCTACCCGGTCCGCACCCCAGTGAACACCGGCCTTATTCTGTACCCACTCAAGATAGCTCACGGTAACGCCACCAGCATTACATAAAATTGCCGGGAGCAGCGCGATATTGCGCCGGGCCAAAACGCTTGCGCCCTGTGGTGTGACGGGGCCGTTGCCGCCTTCGGCAACGATGCGGCAATTAAGTGAGCCAGCGACGTGCTCATCCACCATGCGTTCGAGTGCTGCGGGAATAAACACATCCACGGGCGTGGCATAAAAGCCGTGATGGTCAATTTCTTTGGCACCGCCGGCTCGATAACCGCGCACACCCCCATGATTTGCCGCATAAGCCGCCAGGTCGTGGGCTTTTATGCCATCGTTACAGACTATTGCGCCAGACTGATCGAGAACTGCAACAAGCTTGGCACCGCAATCCTCCAAAATGGTGGCCGCGTAGCTGCCAACATTGCCGAATCCCAGAAGGCTGAATCGCAGTTTTTCCGGCGTCAGGCCAAATTGCGATAGCAGTTCAAGCAGCACAAAACAAATACCTTGGCCGGTGGCCTTTTCGCGCCCTTCGCTGCCGCCGCAGGTGAGAGATTTTCCCGTAACAACATGCTGCATGGCCTGGCGTGCGCCGTTGCTTTGGGTGTTGAGGTAGGTGTCCATCATCCAGTCCATGATCTGGCTGTTGGTGCCCACATCGGGGGCGGGAATGTCAAAATCAGGGCCGATATTCTGCCCCAGCGCCGTGGTGAAGCGCCGCGTGAGGCGCATGAGTTCTGTTGGAGAGAGCACTTTGGCGTCTACCGACACGCCGCCCTTGGCGCCGCCGAATGGGAGCCGCATCAAGGCGCACTTCATGGTCATCCAAACGGCCAAGGCCTTTACATCGTCGAGGCTCACATCAGGATGATAGCGCACTCCACCCTTATACGGCCCCAAAATATTGTTGTGTTGAATTCGATAGCCTTTGAACAGCCGGTAGGAGCCATCATCGAGCATGACCGGAAAATTCACAATCAGTTCGTTTTTTGGCTGGCTTAGAATGCTTTTTACAAACGGCGCGGTGTTCATGACTTCGCAGGCTGCGTTGACCGAGCCAACAGCCATGGCAAATAGCGAGTCTGGGTCGGCCGGGTGCATCGGTTCGGCGTGGGGTAGGCGTGGTTGGATGGATGGCAGTGGCATAAACGAAGTACATCCGGGCAGCGGTTCCTTACAGTGGGCGAATCATACCAGAGGTTGCCCGGCGACGCATCTGACTAATGCCATAAACGAAAGGCAATTTGCAGCAGCACATTTACCTGAGCCCCGGCGGCAATATCATCGAGCAGAATGCCCCAACCGGCCGGCAGGCGTTCTAACTGCCGACAGGGCGGCAGTTTGGAAATATCAAACATCCGAAAGAGTATGTAGATAAGGCCTGTGAGCAGTAGCGTCATCCCGATATGACCCGGTATGGCCGGTGGCAGAGGCAGCAGCAGGCACGCGGCCCAAAAGCCTGCATATTCATCAAGCACAACCTGGCCGGGGTCTGCACGGCTAAAAAAGGCTTCGGCCCAAGGTGCCAGCCATATTAGAAGGCCGCCAACGAGCAGAATGCCACCGCCGCAGATAAGACTTCGCAGAGGCTCTGTCGGCCCGATCCATAACAGCAAAGCATAAAGAACTGCCGGGCCTAGAGTACCCCAACTACCCGGGGCCGGCTTAAGGAGGCCCAATCCGCCGCCACTAACAAGCCATCGTCGCCAGCCGCCGCCGGGTGCAGGGTGGTTGGCTTTGGGGGTTGGCCGGGCTTCGCGCTTATAAGCGTTCATCAGGCCTCCATAATGCGCCGCGCGCGGTGCACATATTCCAGTGCGGATGCCACCGTAGCGCCCAACGTAAGCCAAATGAAGATATCCCGCGTTATGACAATCCACATGACCGGATGAAAACCGCCGTCGCGAAAGCTGGTGGCCAGCGACCCGAGCACAGCGCCGACGGCAATGGATTGTGCCAGCATTTTTATCTTTCCAGTCCATTGGGCCCGAAAGTCTATGCCCCTGGATTCTGCCAGCCCCCTAATACCGGTGATCAAAAACTCTCTGGCAACCAGCACCACAGCCATCCAAGGCGCAACGCCAGTGACCTTGGTCACGGTGTCGGCCTGCGCTAGAAGTAAAAGATGGGGGGCTATAAAGTTGCGCGAGCTGAAAAAAATAAATGCCCCGCAAATTAAGATTTTGTCCGCAAATGGATCTACGACGCGGCCGAAAGCGCTTTCAACCTTCCAACTGCGCGCGAGATAGCCATCCAGGATATCGCTTAGCCCCGCGAGCACAAACAGGGCAAAGCACAGCCACATCCAGAAGCAAATGCCGTCCAGACCGACGTGCCGGTTGATCGCCACAAAAAATAACCCCGTCAGAAGCAGTCTTCCGAGCGTTATAAGATTTGGCACCTGACGATACATGTTGGACAGTCCGATACAGCTTTAAACTCTGTGTATTCTTCAGGCTGACATTACCGGCAAGCGCACCTGCCGGTGTGGCTTAAGCGGCGATGATTCAATTGGTTGCCCAGCCAGTGGCATGGCAATCAAGTCGTAATCCCGCCAGTCCGTTACCACAACTTTCAGCACTTCACCCGGTGCAGGCTGATTTGATTTGGCTAACTGCAGCATCACCACCGAGTCTATATCGGGCGCTTGGCCGGCGTGCCGAGCGTATGCCCGTCGCTGTTTTGGCTCCACGCGATCCACCAGCACTTCAAGTTCGCGACCGACCTGTTGTCGGTTGCGCTTAAAGACGATTTTTTGCTGTGCCAGCATGATGTCGGCCTTGCGCTCGGCCGCGACTTCGGTGGCAATGCCCTGTGTTTGGAAAAGTCGGCCCGCTGGCGTGCCTGGTTCGGGTGAGTATTCAAAGACGCCCAAGCAGTCAAATTCAAAATCTTTGATGAATGCCAGAAGTTCTTTATGCTGGGCTGCCGTTTCTCCCGGAAAGCCGCTGATAAATGTAGTGCGAATGGAAATGCCCGGCACCCAGCTACGCAGTTTATGCAACAACGCTTCAATTTGCTTGCGTGTAACTTTGCGGCGCATGGCGTGGAGGATATCGTCATTTATATGCTGCAGCGGCATGTCAATGTACTTCACGACACGAGGTGCTGCGGCAATAGCTCGGATCATCTCATCGGTGAAGCAACTTGGGTAAGCATACATGAGGCGCAGCCAGCCGGCGCCGGATTGCCGGTCAAGCTCGGTCAACAATCCCACCAAGCCCTGATCGGAGCCTGCATAGCCGATGTCGGATCCATAGCTGGTGGTATCCTGGCCGATAAGGTTGATTTCGAAGGCCCCGTCGTCCACCAGTTCCCGCGCTTCGGCCACTATGGTAGACAGTGGTTTGCTCCGCATGCGCCCGCGGATGCTGGGTATGGTGCAGAATGTGCAGCCTTGGTTGCAACCCTCGCTCATGCGCAAGTACGCATAATGACGTGGCGTAAGGCGCAGGCGTGCGGAATCATCTTCCGTGTAGCCAGGCTGTGAGCGATCATGCCGACCAATCCATTGTGACACGGGATGAAATGCTCCGAGATCGCCAGTGGCTTGGCGGGTGCGCGCGGCGGAGTTTCCGCGGACGGCCTGCACGATTTTATCGCGATCGAACACGCCAATAAGAGCGTCAATTTCTGGCGCGGTTTGCAGCAATTTGGCCTTGTGTCGTTGCACCAGGCATCCGGCAACCACCACACGCACCGGTCGGCCCTTGCGGGCGGCGGCTCGCTTGTGTTCAATAGCTTCGTGGATCACCTGCAGCGATTCGTCTTTGCTGGCTTCCAGAAAGCCACAGGTGTTAATAACAATCGCATCAGCACTGTCTTGGTCGGGGGTGACGGCGATGCCATCTTCGGTCAGCAAACCGAGCATTTTTTCGCTATCCACAAGATTCTTGGGACAGCCCAACGAAACAAATGCGACGCTTTCGCGATGTAAGCGATTGCGCGTTGACCGCATTGCCTTTGATTGCGTGTGTGTGCCGAGTTTTGCCATTACCTCACGTCGCTAAATACTATTCGTGCCATGGAGCACGCTAAACTTGCTCAAATAGTAGCAGATATTGGCCTTCTGAACCACTTGGCGGCTGGCGCATAACATGGCGAGGGTGATTAAGGTTTAAACAACTTAGCCATGATGCAATCGCGGGGTATTATGTGGCCTGATATTGTAGCCGCAGCATGCGAGAGATTCCTGTGAGGCTGTTTACGCAACACTTAACACATTCTATTGAAGTTTTTGCCAATATTGCCAGCTACAGAAGGTTTTTACCAGCCTAAATTGGCTTCTGGGAATGCCAGAGTTGGCAAACCTCCAACAGCCCTTCGCATAACAGCCTTTCGCAACCAAAGCTCGGGGCAGACGTTATGATGGTGTATGGTGATGTCGGGTGGTGCAATACCCGGCCAATTGCCGATAACAAGCCCAGCAGTTGCCTGCGGGGCGATTTGGCCAAAATTGTCCTATTCGCCTATACTTTGCGGGCAGTAGCAAACGGGTAACGAGATTCTCCGGTGAGGCACAATGCAACCCATCGAACGTTTAAGGCGTAACATCGAATCGGTATTTTTTGGGCGGCCACAAGCGATTACTCATTTAATGGTCGGTCTGCTGGCTCGGGGCCATGTGCTTATAGAAGATGTGCCCGGCGTTGGTAAAACTGTGCTGGCCCGCGCATTGGCTCGCAGTATCAACTGTCAATTCAGCCGCATTCAGCTAACGCCGGACCTGTTGCCGGCGGACATAATTGGCGTATCTGTTTACAGTCAAGACAAGCAAAGTTTTATCTTTAAGCCGGGTCCTGTTTTTGCCAACATTGTCCTCGCGGATGAAATCAATAGAACCACGCCACGTACCCAAAGCGCCCTTCTTGAAGCCATGAATGACGCCTGCGTTTCCGCCGACGGGCAAACCATGCCGCTGCCGCAGCCTTTTATGGTGGTGGCCACGCAGAATCCGTTTGAGTTTGAAGGCACCTATTTTCTACCGGAAAACCAGTTAGACCGCTTTCTGCTGCGCATCAACCTTGGCTACCCCGAACGCGAACGGGAACTGGAAATTCTGCGTCAGCAACCCGGCCGCACCCGGCTGGATCATCTCGACCCGGTGCTTAGCGCCGATGACGTGCAGGCACTGCAGGGGCAAGTTTCGCAGGTAAAGCTTGATCCGCTGCTGGCGGACTACCTAATGGACATTGTAGAAGCCACGCGCAAGCACGAGCTGCTGCATACCGGCATTTCGCCGCGTGGTTCGCTGGCGCTCATGCAGGCGGTGCAGGCGCTGGCGTTTATCAGCGGGCGCGATTATGTAACCCCCGACGACCTTAAAGAGCTTGTAGTGCCGGTGTGCGCCCATCGGGTGATCAGTAAAAATTACATGTCCAATGGCGATGTAAGCACCACCATTCGCATCATGCACGATGTGCTGCAAAATGTGCCCTGTCCGCTTTAGCGAGGCTGGTCGGCGGAAGCCCGATGAAAATATTTAAGACCTATTACGAGCTTACTTTTACCGGTTTTGTATTTGCCGGAGTACTGTGCTTTGTGCTTATTGCCGCGGTCAACAGCCAGACAAACGTCCTGTTCTGGACCTTGGGCATTATTTTGGGCGCCATCATTGTTTCGGGTGTTATGGGCAATCTTCTGTTGCGGCGGCTCGAAGTCGCCCGCATGGTGGGCGACCATGCGGTGGTAGGGCAGCCGGCGGAAGTGCACTATCGTCTAATCAACAACAAAAAAATATGGCCCTCATGCGCCATTCGCGTAACCGAGGCCCGCTTTTCAGGTAAATTGCGAACCGTGCCTGAGGGCTATTGTCTGCATCTGGCGCCGAGACACAACACGCTGGTGCTCACACACCTTATTTCGGAGACGCGCGGCGAATTGGAATTGCGAGAGTTGCGGGTGTGCTGTTCGTTTCCATTTGGCTTTGTCAACAGGGCCATACACTACTTAAGTCCGCATAAGATTATTGTCTATCCACGCATAGGCTTTTTGAATCAACAGCTTTTGGCCCGCACACGCACGTTCAGCACCACCGGCACGATTACCTCTCAGGCTCGCGGTGGCTCAGATGAGTTCTTCGGTTTGCGTGAGTACCAGCCTGGCGACAGCATTCGCAGCATTCACTGGCGATCCAGTGCGCGCACAGGCCGAATGGTGGTGCGCGAGATGACCTCCGACACACCGCCGACCATGATAGTGGTGCTCGACATCCGACCCTGGGCCGATGTGCCTGATGGCCGTGCGCAGAGCGAACGTGCTATCGAGCTTGCCGCCTCGCTGATTTGTCATGGCATACAGGATAACTTTTCCGTGGGACTGCTGATAGCCGGCTCGCCTGTTGCTGCGCCACGGGCCATTTCCTCCGGCAGAACGCATCGTGATCAATTGCTCGAGGCGCTTGCCCTGATCAATATAGATAAGATTGACTCCACACAGCACGGCATTGCGCAAAACCCGCCAGAGGCATTGCGTAATGCGGCGGAATATGTCATTGCAGGCTTAAGCAGCAAATGCAATTCACTCGATTTGGTGCCACCGGGCAGCACCTACACGCTGCTGCCGATGGATGACCCGCACAGCGACCAATGGCTGCATTTTCCGGAAAAACCGCCCGCCGAGGCAGCGCCATCGCCGTTGGCCGAATCGCTGGCGTAACGGCTTTTTCCCCGCGTCAACACTGCAACATAAGTAAACTCATTCTTGGCTTTATGTGTCTGCCTGGGCAGCAAGTGGCTTTTGTTGAATGCGGATTAAAACCTGGCGCACGAGCCGGTGGGCAAGCTCGCTGCGATCAACGCGGATGGCTCCAAGGTCATCAAGGATGTATGCGGCCGGTGCGGGGCCTTGCACCATCTCCAGCAGGTTGGCAACCAGAATGTCGGCACCGCTGTGGTGACGACTTTGCTCCGCAATGCCCACAAGCTCCTGTTCGGTAATTCCGGCCTCAAGCTTAAACTTGACCAGTACGCCACGGAAATGCCATTCCTGGCGGAACTTGTCTACCAGTTTTGGAGTCTGCTGGCCGCGAAAGGCCACCTGCCCGAGCGAGCCTGGAATTTTGTCGCCACGAACAGGCTCTACCACCCATAACTCGCGCCCGGCGGGTTGGCCGACAACAGGCTCGGCCGAGACAATGCGATAGGCCCCTGCAGGACTGTAGTCGCTAACGGCCGCCACCATAAACACCACCCCATAATTGGTTGAGGCCATTTGCTGGGCGAGAGCCACATCGAGGTCGTTGTACGATCTAAACGTTTTGATGGTGAGCCTAGCGCATCCGTCGGCCTTGAGCAGGGACTTGGCCATAGGTTCGTTGCTGGTGAGGAGGGTTACAGGGCCAATCGGCAGCAGGGCAGCGGCAATGTCGTGACCGGTTTTGCCGGTAAAGATATTGCTCCAATGGCGCACCTTGTCCATGGGTTCGTAGGTATTGCCGGCAACGACGAGAAAATTAACGAGGCTGCTCATAACTGGCTATCGTATCGGAATCCGCGGAATGTGAGAATGCCCCGTGCATATCGGCCATGTTTTAGACCGGCCTGCGGGGCGACGATGGATGCTGATAGTTATCGGTAGGAGCAGAGGCATTGGCGGGCGATCTGTGGCGTAGTTTGTAGCCACTTAAAGCGTGAATTTTGCGGTATTATTGGACGGATAAAAACCACGGATTTTATTAGGTTTTTTGCGTGTTCTGAGCTAAAATTAAATGCAGGTAAAGTCTCTTTAAATGTGTCCCGATTTAAATAGCTTCAAAATCGGGGCATAAAAGCCGTTGTTTGGGCGTGTAATTGGCATCGGTTGCCGATGGTGGCCGTATCGGTAAAATATAGTCGGGTCATCGCAACGATAGCGGTTTGACGACGTTGCTTATATAGATTGATGACTCGACTTGATCCGAAGGACGTGTCTGCGGGGGCCGCCTGTTGGATCGAGAGAGAGGTGTTGCATGTCACGAGCGGAAACAGGAGATGGAGGCGTAGGACGGCCAGGTGGTGCGCGATCACTGCCATTTGGCGTTCCGCAGGCGTCTACCAAGAGCAGCTCTGATGAGGGGCAGGGAAAAATATTTGAATTTAAGCCAATAGCCTCCGCGCCGCGCGGCCGTGGCAAATCGGGCAATCAGCCAAGCAAGCCCACTGGGTCTGTCGGACCTGCTGGGGCTGCTGCTGCATCAATGGCGGATGCGGAAGCCCTGGCTGCGGGTATGGGACTTAAGCTGCCGGTAGGCAGCCATGCGAGGCTTTTGGAACTTATCGCACAAGGCGAAGGTAAGTTAATTGACGCGGCGCTGCGTGAACTGCAGGCGAACTTGCGGTGGCCGGGTGAACTTCGCTTTGAGGTTGCGGAGGGAAAAGCTCCAGACCCCATGTCTCTGGCCAAAGGTGACGTACCGCTCATGCAGGGCGATAAGTACCTGGGCAAGCTGGTGTTGGCAGGCGGGGCAAAAAGCTTCCGTGTTGCAGAGCAGTTGCAGCAGGCCGGCGTATGGCTGTCGGCGCTTCTGGCGGTAGAACTGCGTATGGCTCATTGGCGGCGGCTCGCTGAGACCGATGAGCTATCTGGCTCGTTTAACCGCCGCTACTTTCTGGAGAAGGTGCCGCAACTGCTGGAAAAGGCCCGTAAAGACCGGTTTTGCGTAACGTTGCTGCTGTTTGATATTGACGATTTTAAGCAATACAACGATCAATTTGGCCATGCGGCTGGTGATGCGATCATTCGTGAAGTCATTGGGCTGCTGCGGCATTGTACGCGGCCTAAAGACCTTGTGGCCCGCATTGGCGGCGACGAGTTTGCTGTGATTTTCTGGGATAACGATCGCCCGCGTCAGCCCGACAGCGAGCATCCGCGCAGCGTGCTGGCAATTGCCCACCGCTTTCGCAAGGCGGTGGCCGAACACCCTTGGAACAGGGATGGAGGCCCGATTGCCGGGCGATTAAGCATCAGCGGCGGTCTGGCGACGTTTCCGTGGGACGCGCAAAGTCTGCCGCAGCTTATGGAAGTAGCGGATGGTGAACTCATGCGGGCGAAGGCGATGGGCAAAAACGCCATCGTGCTGGCAGGCCCGCAGGGCGACAACCCTGCCGATGCGTAGACTCGCGCAACAGTTATAGCAATAGGCATAGCATGTCGGGCACTGCGTGCCCGCCTGGGTGATGGCTATCAGGCGTTCAAGATGGCGGTGTGGCGGCACGCTTTTCAAGCACAATTAACATTCTGAAGGCCAACCAGCGCGCCAGCGGAGCGAGTAGGCGTTCGAGTTTTTGCGTGGCGTGAGCTGCGAAATGCGGCATCAGCACCGGGCCGGAAAATCCGCCGGAGAGCGGATAGAGCATCATGCTGTGCGTTTGGCGGCGTTTCAAAATAAATTGTGGAAACCGCTTTTGAAACTCGGCCCAGTGCTTAAAGAAAAGCAGGGTGGGCACCGCCTGATTGCTGGCGAAGGGGCCTTCGCCGATGATGGGGATCGGGTCTGCGGCTGCTTCGCCGGATGCTTGGTTCTGCTCGTTGGCAAAAATGACTGATTGCATGTTGACCGGTTCGGGATGAGAGGTGCGATAGCATATGCCGGAAACGGCGGAAATATAGGGTTCGGTCATTACCAGCCGTCCGCCCGGCGTAAGCACACGCTGCGCCTCAGAAAAAAATCGCAGCGGCAGAGGCAAGTGGTGGATTACATCTTGGAGCACAAGATTGTCAATACTTTGATCCGAAAATGGGAGCCGCAAGGCGTCTACGGCGAGGTCAATAAACTCGTTGGGCACAAGGTCGGTGACAACAACATCGGGATAGAACTCCTTGAAGTGGCCGGCGCCGCCGCCGATCTCCACCACCCGCCCATGGCGTTTTGGTGTTTGGTCGCTACGAACGACAAACTCCGCCGCCATCTGCGAAAAATATTGCCGATATACCAGACGCAGCACCGGACGCTGTTTCCAGGCGATGGCCCGCTGTTGCAGAACATCGTGACTGGTTTGGCCGTGTTGTGGAACCGTGGCTTTGCGAAGCATTCATCCGCCGTTCGCTTGGTTACTGTACGCCGGGCCTTGCAAGGCGCGGATATACGCGGCTTGCCTGCGCCGGAAGTCCATTAAAAGTTCACATGGACGCCATTGGCCTGAACCTGCTTAATCAGGGCGTGAAGGTCGTCTACCGTGCTCTTGAGCTTTTGGCTTACGTCCAGCAGGGCATCATACAGCCGGGGGTCTTTAACCAATCGGCCGACGGTGCCATGTCCTTTCAGGACGCTTACGCTGATGGCATCAACGTGCTCGAGCAAGGTGGTAAGCTGGACGCCAACGGCCACCACGCGAGCCTCAAGTTGTTTGGTGGTTGCGTCAATATCGCTGGCGGTTGTGCCGGCACTTTTTATGACGGCGCTGGCTCGCTTGGCTGCATGGTGAATGCTGGTCAGGACAGATTTAAGCTCTTCGGAGGAAGTGGCGATGTTGGCGACAATGATGCGCACCTGGCTGCGAAGGGTCTTGTCTTCGAGCAGACTATTCACAGAAGATACGGTGGCATTGAGTCGTTGGATCAGGGCGCTGATGTTGTTCATGTCGGACTGGGTAGAGTTTTTGCCGTTTGCCTGGGCGGTGGTGAGAGTTACTGGTTTAAGCAGGGAATGTAAATCAGTGGCGACGAGGTCGAGTTTGATGCTCAGGCGGTCAAACTGCGAGCTGATTCTGCTAAAGTCCGCAATGACCGATTGTGGAATGAGTCCACCTGATTTAACGGTTGCCGTGAGCGTGGCCGTGCCATCCTTAGACAGGTAGGATTGTTTGGCCGGGGTTGGCACCAAAAGTGACAGGTACGGTGTGCCAATTGTTTTGGAACCAATGGATGCGGTGGCATTATCGGGGATGTTAACCCACCGGTAAATTGAGAGGATTATATCGGCTCCATCAAGGTTTTTTCTTAGCGAAACTGATTGTACGGTCCCAACGACAACGCCACTGATGTCAACAAGGTCGCCATAAGTGAGGCCATCGGCATTGGATGCCTTGACGGTAACTGAATAAGGGCCGTCAGGACCCAAGGCTGGCAGGCGCCCTAAATAAGATATTCCCAAAATAAAAAGGATGATACCTGCGGCAAAGGTCAGTCCCACGACGGTGTTACGTGCTTTTTCACTCATCATTGTTGTAGTGTGCTCCTTGTGTCGGCTTGCCAACCAACGGCCGACAGTGCCACTAGTGTCGCAACAGAGCGGCGGAAAGGCAAACGGCTCAAGGGGCCGCTGCGCGGCAGCGCCGAAAGAGTAGATGGAGATAGTAAAAAGTAGAGCGAGCGGCTGCGCCGCGAGAACAGGCGTGAGTAGAGCAGTCGAGCAGGAGAGCCTGGGCGCGGCCGCTGCGCTGGGGAGTGACCAGCAGGCTGGCCGGCTTATGTGGCTTTTGTGGTGAGAGAAGGCCTTTGGATATTGGGTTTGGCGAGTGTGGTGTCGTTAACAACTTGCAGAAGCTTAAGGAAAGTTTAAGGATGCCAAGTTGTGGTTTGGGCGTGGGAAAAAACAGTGTTGTTTGAAATATTGGGTGTGAGCAAACATCCATGGATATTGGATGGTTTTAAAGGATGCCAAGTTAAAAGTGGCAAAACTTTGGTGTTTTCTTGAAGGATGCCAAGATGCTCGCACGCAGTGTGTTGGAGTGGGTTTAGACCACAATATTCGCAAAAGAACTGTTTGGGGATCGAAATAGTGGGCGCGATGGAGCATGTAAGCATTTATGCGTGGCATAGCGGGGATAGTTGGGCGCTGCGCGACGGTGTTTTTGCAACAGAGTGCGTCGAGCGTTTTAAACTCGGCGCACCACCTAAGGGGAGGCGTGCCGAAGTTATTGTGGGTTGGGCTTACACTGCTCGCGCCGGGGTTATTGGTCTTGGTCTGAGGTGCGGTGGTGCCACGGGCGGGGGGATGGCTTTGCGCCTCAAAAAACGGTAACTGTTTACCGCTCTGCGGCTGCGGCGTGCAAGTTCAGGACGAATCAGCCAAAATGTCTGTCAGCAGGCCGGGATTTTTTCCGGCCCAAGCATTCATGAGAAGTGTCCTGATCGTTTCAAAGAGCGGGCGGTTCTGCTGACGGCAGGTGCGTAGCACCGACATCAGCACAGCCGTGGCTCTGGCTCCCCGCT
>JABEVB010000228.1 GCA_013044165.1 Phycisphaerales bacterium | reverse complement strand
TTATGATGAAGCCAAACATATGAAGAGCATGCTCAAACATGGCTCCTGGGTGCTCGGTGTCATTGCCGCGCCTCCCAAAAAGACTGTCGCCGAAGCGGCGGCCTGAACCCGAACATCGCGAACTTAACCGAGGACCCAACATGAGCACGAGATCCAAAAAGATTGGTTTGACAAACAAGAGAACATCTTTGTGCTTAAATTGGCGGGCAACCGGCACCTGCGGTTGGCGATGGGGCAGGCGGCACAGCAGCGTGCAAAAGAGTTTTCGATCGAGCATTATGCGAGGCGCATCAATGTGCTGATGCGAAGAGTACATGCCGATGATCCTCCAAACTTATTGCCGCGACAGAATGCCACAGCGTCCCCCACACCTGCCGCATGGGCGTCCCAAGCGTGTGCCAGAAAAGGTCTGGTGGCGAGCGTGACGTGAGCGATCACAGCGACGCTCAGCCGATCAACTCTGGTTTCATGATGATTGACAGGACGCTCCTGCTGCGCGCGAGCCAGGGTAAAATCACCCGGTGCGGTTGACGGCCACCGGGGCAAAAGCTTTGATTGGTGATATCAAAGTGGCATTTGCAATATGTAGGCGGCAACTGCTATTTGCCACGGCCATTGGGTGGATTTCTAAGCCAGCTAAGTATCAGCAGGGGCACGCCGATGCAGAGCATTGCGTCGGCGAGGTTAAATATCCATCGCCAGTATTGCAGGTGAATAAAATCGCGGACCAGGCCATGGTTAAACACGCGATCGTAAAGGTTGCCGATCGCACCGGCCATAATAAGGCCCAGCGCAATATGCAAAGCCCACTGGCGTCGGGTGCTGGTCATAAAAACGTATACCACAAAGGCCAAGGCGACCAGGCTGACAATCACAAATACCAGCGAAAGGCCCTGTCCCATGCCAAAAACGGCACCGCCATTGAGCGTGGTTTCGAGGCGCAGCAGGTGCGGCACGAGCACAACGCGCCGCGCGTTGGGGCCGTAACCCAGCCGGGCAAAGGCGAGATGTTTTGTCCAGAGGTCCGCGGCAACGCCACAGATCCCGACCAAAACAAAGCGAGCCCACGCCGCAGGCGATTTAACAGCGGGCATTGGGGTGGCTGGAGTGGTAGAGTCTTCGGCCGCGACATTCACCATGAGTCATCCGATACTGAAGAAAAAGATCTCCGATGCGGCGGCAGCGTGCAGGTTAATCTTCCTCGTCGTCGTTGGATTCTTCGCTGCGCTCCTCGCTTTCGCCGAAGCGTGGAAGCAGGCCTTGTTCAAGCATGCGGGCGTATTCGATGCAGTATTTGGTCCAGGGGGTGGCTTCAAGCCGCGCCTTGGCAATGGGTTGCCCGGTGCCTTCGCAGATGCCATAGGTGCCGCCATCAATGCGGGCAAGAGCTTCGGAAATTTCACGAAGCAGTTTGCGATCGCTCTCAAGGAGGTTGAGGGTAAACTCCTGCTCAAAATTGTCGGTTCCAACATCCGCCATGTGCATGGGGCTGCTGGTGTTTCCGCCGGTATGCTTAAAGGCTTCGCTTTCCATTGAGCCGACGTCGCCGAGGAGTTCGCGGCGTTTTTCGAGCAGCAACATCCGAAAGTGTTCAAGCTCGCTCTTGCTGAGCTTGGTTGCCTTGACGGCTTGGCCGTTGGTCTGGGCCACAGGTGCGCTGTGTGCCTTGCCCCGGCTGCCATTGATGGCGGCAGGGGCCTTGGCTGCAGTTCTGGTGGCTTTGCCGGGCTTGGTCAGCCGCGGCTGTGAGGCCGCCCTGCGGACCGATTTAACCTTAGATTTCGCCTTCTTAGCGGGTTTGACGGGGGTTTTTACCGCCTTGCGAGCGGAACCAGAGCGTTTTTTACCGGACCTTGCCTTTGTTACCGCCATTGTGGCTCCCGTGAACGATTTTTGAGCTTGGCGCGATAGTCATAGTCACGCTTTTCTGCCGCTGCGCCATCCATCCCGGCAAGAAAAGTTAAGATTAGAGAGAATATCGGCTTGTTGGCATCGAGTCAAACCGTCTGTTTTTTATAAATGGCCGCAGCCACGAACGCCCCGGTGGCGATTTCTGCAGCCGGCATGGCCCGCATACGCGGCCTAACGGAATGCCATGGCCGATTTGGTAACCCAGGACTATGTGCTTAATGTTGTAAAAGCCGCAGGCGCCATTTCGACGCCAATGCTTGCGAGCCTGATTACCGCAGCCAGCGCGGCGGTGGAGCAGTTCTGTCGGCAACCCTTTGCACCGGATCGCTACATTGAGCTTTATGACGCAATTGACCAGCCGGCGCTCCTTGTGCGGCATCGGCCCATTCTTGCAATCAACTCGGTGACGCTTTACCCCACCGGGCCTAACCCGCGTGTGTATGACGGTGCGAGTTTTGATGTGCGTTCCGAGTTGGGGCGCATTTCGTTTGCGCCCAATGCCGGTGGCTCATTTTATGACTGGTATGGTGGCGCGGGGTTTCCGGCATGGGGGCTTGACGCCATACAGGTAGACTACACCGCCGGCTGGGGCTTTTTGGTTGCTGCCCAGGCCGCCATCAGCCCGGGGCCAGCCACCGTGCCCGTCAGCGCTGTTGCGGGCATCACACAGCATCAATCGTGGAGCATTTCCGCCGGCACCGTGCTGACGGTAGACCCCGGCTTGTCCAATACCGAAACAGTAACCGTGCAGGCGGTACAGAACGGCAGCCTGACGGCAGTATTTGCCCAGGCACATGCGGCGAATTGCCAGATAACCGGCTTACTGCCGCCGGCGGACGTTCAACTGGCCGTAGCGTTGGCGGTGGGCAACCTGATTAATCAGAGCGATTTGACCAAGCTGCGCGAATCGCAGGGCAAAACCGTCGGTTACGAGTATGTAACGCGCGCAGGCGATTTAATTATCACGCCGGAAATTCGTCATTTGCTGCTGCCTTGGCAGGAAGTCATTGTATGAGTTTGTTTTTGCTGTGCCGTCGGCAAATAAGCCTGCAGCGCTCTACCCCCGCCGCCGATGGTATGGGCGGCGTAGCGCGGGTTTGGACCACGCTGTTTGCCGACGTGCCTGCGACCATCCTGACGCTGCACGGACAGAACTTGGTTCGGCTGCCCCGGCGCCAAACTGCGGTCTCACATGTGGTGCTTACGCCGCAGAGTCTTGCCGCCGAACTTGGCGACCGTATTTTTGACGGCGTGTATTACTATCAGGTGCGGCATACCGAAAATTTAGGTGATCGCGACAGCGGCTGGGCCGTTTTTGTCGAGCGGCTCGAGCCGCAGGCTGGTTGATCGCATAGGCCCCAATCGCTGCAAGCGGCGGCTCGGGTGTGCTTTTTGAAAGGTTGCGGATGCAGGCAATTATTCAAGCGGTTGTAGCGCGCATTGCCGCGAGTGCGGTCCTGGCGCAGTTGCTGGGCGGCGCGGCGCAGGTATTTGTAACGCCAGCGCCCGAAGGCGTTGGCCTGCCGGTGTTGACAATCAGCAGGGTGGAGCAGATTACCGCGCACGCATTTGGCGGCGCTGCTTGCGAGACAGTGGATATTGACTTGACGCTTGCGGCCGCCTCCATGGAGCAAACACTGTCGCTGGGCGATGCGTTGACCGCGCTCTTTGACGGCGCTGCGTTTACCCTCTCGTCGGGCATGCTGCTGCTGTGCGAGCAAACCGGGGCCTCGCGCGTGGATTTGGCCGCGCACAATTCACAAAACCTGGAAGTTTTTCAGACAACCATAAGACTGCGGCTTATCACCTATCAACCGCCTGCGAGTTGAGCGGCGTACCGGAGAGGACATTGATTTTGACAGCAATCTTGCCGGAATGAAGATGCAAAATGCCGGAAGCAATTGGTCCTTCAGCTCCCTTCCCTGATCATATGTTTTCCAAAACGCAACCGCTAACACACATCTGACCTGGCTCGCAACTGTGTGCCAGACGCTGCCCTCCGGGCATCTCGGCGGTTGGTTGCTCCGCCTGGTAATGGCTGGAGCGTTTTTGGCGCCGGGCAGCATTGGTGTTTGGTTCGCGGTATAATCTCGCACCGACCTTGCGCTGGGTGATTATGCTTCGTGAACTTCATATTTCCAATCTTGCCATCATTGCCGATGCTGTTGTGGAATTAAGCCCCGGTCTGAATTGCTTTACCGGACAAACCGGCGCAGGCAAAAGCCTGGTCATCGGCGCTTTGGAAATTCTATTGGGCCTTAAGTCGCCGCAGAATATGCTGCGGCCCGGAGCCGCCGAAGCCCGTGTCACCGGCGTGTTTTACCTCGAGAGCGCCGCTATACGCGCCCGACTCTCGCAGGCCGCCGATATTCCTCTTGCGGCCGAGCCGGAAATCGTGCTGGCGCGGCGCATCTTTGAAAGCGGCCGCACCAGCGCTTCAATTAATGGCACGCCTATTTCAGGTCAGGCGCTCAAAATCATCGGCGAGGCCCTGGCGGACATCCATGGTCAGCATGATGCGCAGTTTCTGCTTAAGCCGGTTAATCAGCTCGCTGTGCTCGACGACTTCGCCGCCTCCGGAGATGCGGCTGCACGATTTGCCGCCCTGCATGCCCAGCGCCGGCAGGTCGCCGCCACCCTTGCTGAACTTGAGGGTGCCCAGACGCTTCGTCGCCAGCAGATGGAACTGTGCGAGTTTCAGCTTGCGGAAATAGACGAAGCGCAGTGTACCGCAGGCGAGCTTGAACCACTTGTTAGCCGCCAGCGCATGCTGGCCAATGTCGAAAAAATAAAATCGCATGCAAGTGGCGCGTATGCCGCGCTTTATGAAGATGAGGGGGCCGTAATCGGCCGGCTGAAAACCATCGCGGCGGTATTGCTGGAACTGACCGAACTTGATGCGGGCCTGACCGAGGTTGCCGGCCAGATTAAAGATGCAACCATAACGCTCGATGATGCCGCCTTTTCGCTGCGACGCCATATAGACAAGCTGGATATTGACCCCGAAGAACTTGCCGCCGCCACCCAGCGATTGAACTTGCTGTATCGCCTCATCGGCAAGTATTGCGGGTCCAATGGCACGCTCAACGATCTGCTGGAGTTTCGGCAAGCTGTCGGCACGCAGCTTGAAACGCTTCGCCGTCAAAACGCCGACGTAACGGAGTTGGCCCGGCAGGTGGCATCGCTCGAAAAGCAAATGGAAGAGTTGGGCCGCACGCTGTCAAAAAAGCGGCATGATGCGGCCAAAAAGCTTGCGCCCCTGGTGCATCAACAGCTTGCCGACCTGGGCATGAAAGAGGCGCAATTTCTCGTGGAGTTCAGCCCGGTTGCCGCCGAGGCAAATGCGGCTTCGAGCGGAAGATCGGTGGCGGGTCCGGCTGTGGGTACTACCGAGCGTTTTGCATCTCCGGGTGGTTTGGAGAGCGTAGAGTTTATGATAGCGCCCAACCCAGGGCAGCCCGCGCGGCCGCTGCGAAAAATCGCCAGCGGTGGCGAACTATCGCGTGTGATGCTGGCGCTTAAAACAATTCTTGCCCATGGCGATCGCGTCAGCGTGTTGGTGTTCGATGAAATTGACGCCAATGTGGGCGGCCGCATGGGCGGGGTTATTGGCGAAAAACTCAGCCATCTGGCCCAGGGCTGCCAAATTTTATGCATCACGCACTTGCCGCAGATAGCTGCCTTTGCGCAGCGGCATTTGTCCATACGCAAAGAAGTGAGCGGCGGCGAAAGCTTTACGCGGGTCAGCCCGCTGGAAGGCGACGGCCGCGTACGCGAACTCGCCGAAATGATCACCGGCAAAGCGGTTACAGAAACATCGCTGCGCCAGGCGCAGGAATTGCTGCAGACCGGGCAGGCCGCGGTACAACAAGTATCACGCCCTGCGCATAAGCCGGACACAGTTAAAATGGCTCCGATCACTGGACACAAAAAGAGTCGCGGTGGTGCGGCCAAGTCTATAACCCCGTCAAATCGTTCCGCGCCTCTTCGGCGAGGTTAGCCGCACAGATGCGTTCAACGTCGCTTAGAGAGTTAGCGCCGGTTATTTCACCGGACCGGCAAAGTAGCCGTCGGGCCAGCGGCGCAGCCAGCTCGGGCCGGAGATGTGCAGAGGTACAGAGCCGGGCGACGCAACGCCATGCCTTTCCAGCAGGGAGCCTTCTTCCAGGTAAAGCTGGGAGCGGGCGTTGAGGTAGGCAACGACGGCCTGGGCCTCGGCGAGCTTCGCGGAGAGCAGGTTGTTTTGAGCGACGGCCACCTGCAGTGAGGTGGTGGCACCCACACGAAACTGGCCTATTTCACTTCGTAAAGCCTCGGCTTGGGCAAGACTTGTCGCATGCGTGGCGGCGATTTGTTCACGGTCGGTTTCGGTAGCAATGTAGTCGCTGCGTACCGCAAGCTGCACCTGCTGTACCAGGTTGGCCAAGGCTGCCTCCTGCTGGTCGCGGGTGAGCAGAGCACTGTTGTAAGCGGCTCGTGGGGCCCGGTTGAACAATGGATAGTTATAGGTAACCCCGGCCAGGGCCTGGTAGTTCGAGCCATGGAGGTTGCCAATGGCTTGACCAAACGAGTTGGCATAGCCGGTTTTTCCCAACGTAATAAACACATCAAGTTTGGGCAAAAGACCATTGCGCGTTTGCACGACCTGCAGATCATTCTGCTGAATTTGCAGGCGAGTCTCATTAATTAGCGGGCTGAGCTTAAGGGCAAGTTTAACGTGTGCCGACACCGGTGCCGGCAAATCGCGCGGAGGAGTGGGCAGGTTGGTGAGTATCACGGTATGCCGCCAGAAAGCCGAGTGGGGCGGGCTTATGAGGCTTAGCAGCGTGAGCTGGGCGATTTTAAGATTGCCCTGCGCGCTAATGAGTGATTCGCGTTCCAGTGCCACCTGGGCCACGGCAGCCGGCAACTGCGAGCCGGCGGTGCGGCCGACGCGAATGAGTTCGCGGGTTTGCTGCTCCTGCTCCTCGGCGACGCGCAGGGCATCTTGTACGATGCCGATGTTGGTGATGGCCAAGGCGTAATTCCAATAGGCTTGCTCCACCTGCGAGGCAACCGAGAGCGCCACCCCCTGAAGGTTGTAATCGGAAATTCGTCGGCCCAGCTCGGCTTCGTGAATGGCGGCAAGATTGGCCTGAATGCTTCCGCCATTGAGTAGCGCCTGGGTGACGGTAAGGCTCAAACTGGTGCTGTCACTTTCGCCGCTGGTTTCGGCATTGTTAAGCGAGCTGTTGACGCCAGCCTGCACGGTGGTTCCGGTGGGAAAAAGTTGCTGGGCACTGAAGTAACCATTGAGCGAGTTGTTTGTGGCGTATCCGCCGGAGGAGCCTCCGCGTGAGTTGCCGCCGGAAAGGCCGGCCGAAAGCTGTGGGTCGTAAACAGCTCTCTGCGCCTCAATGGCGTTTTGCGCCAGGGTGGGGCCATAGCGCTGTACCAGTATCTGGGGGTTTTGGCGCAGGGCCAGCAAAATGGCGCCGTTGAGCCCAAGCTTAATGGGCGTTGTGGCTTGCGACGCCGTTGCGGTAGCGCGGCTTGCTGTGGGCATGCTTCCACCGGCGGGTACGATGATGTTGCCTGTGGGCAGCGTGGCGCTGGCCGCAGGTTTACCCGTGGCGGGCGCCACGGCGTTTGTGACGGTCGTGCTCGCGGCCACCAGGCCAATGGCACATGCGGCTCTGATAATAGATTGTGGCCGGGTCGCCGACGCTGGTTTATTCATAGCGCAAAGCCTCTATGGGGTTGAGTTGTGCCGCCCTCCACGCGGGATAATATCCAAAAAATATGCCGATGCCGGCCGCAATGCTCATGGCGATGACGACGTTGGATGTTTGCACCTGAGCCACGAATTTTTGAAAGTGAATAAAATGCGAGAGTGCCACGCCCATCGCTGCTCCAAGTGCGCCTCCTAAGACGCTTACGAGCACCGCTTCGAGCATAAATTGGCGGAGAATATCGCTGTTGCAGGCCCCAATGGCCTTGCGCACGCCGATTTCACGGGTGCGTTCAGTAACCGTCACCAGCATGATATTCATAATGCCGATGCCGCCGACCAGAAGGGAAATACCCGCCACCGCGCCCAAAAACAGCGTAAGCGTTTCGGTTACGCGCGAGACTGTTTGCAGAAGCTGCTCCTGGCTGAAAATATGAAAATCACTTGGATCGCCAAAAAGCAGATGATGCCGCCTTCGCAGAACCGAAATGCACTCATTGAGTACTTTTTCCACGTTGGCTTTGCCGGCCATCTGCATATCTATGTGGTCAAGGTAAAATCGGCCGAAGATTTGATCCATGCCGGTGGTGTAAGGAATAAGTATCTGATTGTCGGGATTAAACCATCCACGGCTGCCCTTGGATTTTAGAATTCCGATGACCTCAAACTGGTTGCCGGCAATATTGATGGTCTGGCCGATAGGGTTAAGCACGCCGAAAAGATCGTAAGCGGTTTCCGGCCCCAGCACCGCGACATGCGACTCCAGCCGCGTCTCAAAGTGGTTGAACATGCGGCCTTTTGCAATGGTGTAGTTGCGCACCACCAGCAGCGTCGTGGCGCAACCCACCACTTCGCAATTGGTGTTTTTGTTCAGGTAGGTTACTTGCTCTCGCTGCCCCAGCACAGGGGTAACCCGGCGAATTTGCGGCACGTCGCGCAGCAGCGCCCGGGCGTCACCGACGGTAAGATTTTCTCGCGTGGCGTTGATTACGCCGTTGGTACCCGTCCACTTTGGATGAACCGCCAGAAGGTTTTTACCCATGGCAGAAATATTTGAGAGCACCTGCTGCTGCATGCCGTGACCCAGCGCCAGCATGGTGATCACCGAGCCAACGCCGATAATCATTCCCAGCATGGTCAAAAGGGTGCGGAGCTTGTTGGCCGCAAGGCTCCGGAGCGCAAGTTTAATGGTGGTCCAGAATAGCATAGTGTTTACCGAATGTATTGCGCCGACGACGCGCGAACTCCTCTAATGATGCCGCATCCATGTGCTACCATAATCGCCGCTGTACACCACAACCTTCTGGCCGGGTTTAAGGCCATTGAGCACCTGCCATTCACGGCCATTGTTGACGCCCAGCGTAACCGGCGTGAGCGTTTGCGTGCCGTCAGGGCCTACGACATTGACAAAGTCCTTGCGACCCTGCACCTGCACGGCCTGCAGCGGAATATACACGACGTTGTGCAGGCGGTTGGCGATAATGTCCACCTCGGCGGTCATGTTGGGTTTGAGAAGTTGCTTGTCCTTTCCGACTACCTCGACATTTACCGGAAAGGTAATGACGTTGGAGTTATTGGTTCCCACCGGTCCCATCTGCACAACTTTGCCAAGAAATACTTTGCCCGGGTAGGCCGAGCCGGTGATATAGACGGTGTCTCCAACGTGAACCTTATCTATGTCGCTTTCGTTGACGCTCGCGAGCACATAAATGTGCGAAAGATCCACCAGCGTTAATATAGTGGTGCCCCCACCTACGTTGGTAAGCGCAGATGAGATAACCTGGCCGATTTGCACAGCTACATTTGATACCACACCCGTCAGCGGTGCCATCACCTTGGTATATGAGAGGTTGATCTGGGCCTGCTGGACGGCAACCTTGTTGGACTCCACGGCAACATTAGCGAGCTTAACGCTAAGGCCCTGTAATTTAACCTGCAGGGCTTCCGTCTTGAGCTTGTTAACCG
This sequence comes from Phycisphaerales bacterium, assembly GCA_013044165.1. Taxonomy (GTDB): domain Bacteria; phylum Planctomycetota; class Phycisphaerae; order WQYP01; family WQYP01; genus JABEVB01. Next base: position 23,034 of record JABEVB010000228.1, on the reverse strand, counting down.
CTGCCCGGGCCAAAGCCACGCTCGCCTGAGCCTGAGTGAGAGTGGTCTTTGCATTGTCATAGTCTTCCTGGCTGGCAAGATTTTCTTTAAGCAGCGTTGCCGTGCGATTGAGCAGAATCTGGTCGTTGGCGGCCGCAGCCTCCGCCGAAAGAAAGTTGGCGTTGGCCGTAGCGGTGTCGGTGATGAGATTCTGCTCGGCGATCTGGAGATTAAGTTGCGCTGTCTGGTATTGAAACTGTGCCTGTTCGAGATTGCGTTGGGCGACCTCAAGTGCCTGCTCTTCGGGGGTGGGGTCCACCTCCAGCAGAAGGTCTCCCTGTTTGACGAGGGCGCCAAGTTGGAATGGCAGCTTGACGATCTGCCCGCCCGCCTGGCACTTGATATCCACGTTTTGATTGGCGTTGACCGTGCCGGAGCACGCCACGTCTACCACCATCAGGCCCTTTTTAACCAATGCGGTTTGCACCGGGTTGGTAACCGGTGCCGAGGCAATCTGCTTTTTGACGTAAAACCAGATGCCCCCGGCGATGAGAGCGAGTACGATAATGACAACGACAGTTTTTTTGAACATGGCACTTTCTTGCTAATCTGGACTAATCTTTTCGTTAACATGGCTGGCGGGGCATTTTGCCGCTGATTTGCCAATGCGGTACTTCTCGCGGCGGCTAATCTCCTCCATGGGCGGTCAAGCCCGCCGCCGGCGCGCCATCGCGCAAAACTTTTCCATCGCGCATGTTGATTTCCCGCGGACAAAAGGCCGCAATGTCCGGATCATGCGTGACAATCAAAATCGTACGCCCCTGCTGATGCAGCGTCTCAAAAAGCTTTAATATTTCATCACCAGAACGGCTGTCAAGATTACCGGTGGGTTCGTCGGCGAGGATGATGGCCGGATCCGTCACAATGGCTCGGGCGATGGCTACGCGTTGCCGCTGCCCGCCTGAGAGTTGATTCGGTTCATGATCCAACCGATCGCCAAGACCAACGATCTCGAGGGCTTCGCGTGCTTTGGCCGCCGCGTGGTGCCGTCCGGCGTATAACAGCGGCAGCTCAACGTTTTCCACCGATGAAAGACGCGGCAGCAGGTTAAAACTCTGAAAAACAAAGCCGATGCGCCGGTTGCGGATACGAGCAAGCTGATCGCTCTTAAGTTTTGACACATCTTCGCCAGCGATGAAATAATCGCCCGAATCAGGAGAATCCAAGCAGCCGAGAATATTCATAAGGGTAGATTTTCCGCTGCCGGAAGAGCCGGTAATCGCTACCAGTTCGCCTTCGTGAATTGTCAGGGTTACCCCATCCAGGGCGCGAACCTCCGTGCCGCCGACCAGATAGCGTTTGACGACATTGTGAGTTCTGATCAAGCCCGGCCCGGCAGCAGCGGCAACCGCGCCCGCCCGGCTTTGCAAGCGAGCTGGCTCTGGGGTAGTGTGTGTCATGAGTTCTACAGGTCGCATGACCTACTTCCTTTCGCGGCGCATTGCAAACTCAAAGTGTAACGCCTTCGCACAGCTAAGTGAAACGCCGCACGACATAATTTCTTGCCGGAACCCGCGCAAATTTACATTATCGGATGCCTTAATGGTGCATTTGGTTTGGTGCGCTGGCCAAATGAGGCGGCTGTGGCTCAGAAAGCGCAATAACCGCCGAGCTACTTTGGATTTGCAGCCGTCGGCTGTCCTAGCCTGGAGGCAATGCGGCCCTGCCAACGAAGCCATCAGCGACGGCGCATCAAGTATAAAGACCAACATGGGTTGCAGGATCGCTCGAGTTGCTTTTTGCATTGCCGGCACGGTTACTCATTTGTATTTTTCATTTACTGCGGGTTATAATTCGTGGCTCGCTCGCCCTCATCGTCTAGAGGCCTAGGACACGGGCTTTTCACGCCTGTAACTGGGGTTCGAATCCCCATGAGGGCATTGTTGCCGGCGCTACGGGGCGCCGGCCCAGCGGCGTGGCGACCAGTGGTTTTTTGAGGTTCAGATGTCCATCAAGGCGATTGATTTGCGGCGCGGTGTGGCCGTGGAATACAACAACAAGCTCTATGTGGTGCATGATTTTGCCAAGGTGTCCAAAGGCAATTGGCGCTCGTTTATGCAGGTGAAGTTGAAAGACACGCAAACGGGCAGCATCATCGAACAGCGCTTTCGCGTGGACGACACGCTCGAGCAGGCCTTTCTCGAACAAAAGCCCATGGAATACCTGTACTCCGAAGGTCAGACGCATCACTTCATGGACCTTGGCGATTTTGAACAGCTTGAACTCTCCGGCGATGTGGTCGGCGATGCGGTGAAATATCTTAAGCCCAACACGCAGGTGCAAATTACGATGTACCAGGGCAAGCCGTTTTCGGTGGAACTGCCCAACACCGTGGAGCTTGAAATTGTAGACTGCCCGCCCAGCATGAAGGGTGCCACCGTCAGCAACGTGGGCAAAGACGCCACGCTCGAAACCGGACTGGTGGTAAATGTTCCCGACTTTATTACCCAAGGCACCACCGTACGCGTGGATACCCGCACAGGGGAATACCTTGGCCGCGTGAATGATTAATTGCCTCCGCGGGTAAACACAGGCGGTTTGGCGTTTGACCACATTTTTGGCGGGCGCACCCTTTTGGCCCGCCATGTTCTGGATAAAACCCATGCCTGACACTCCGCCATTCACACCGGATGATTCCACCGACAAACCGCGCGACCCATCGTCGGCAGCTTCCAAACCCGGTGGTAACCCGGAATCGGCCCCCGCTGCGGCGCCACCGCGTTCGCCGTATGGTGGTGAGCTAAAGCCCATGGGCGACTCGGTGGGCACAGGCAGGCCGGGGCCATCAAATCCGCCACCGAAGCTGCGACAGGTTATCTTTAAGCCGCCGCGTTTTATTCCGCGCACTCTGCTTCTGCTGGCAGAGCCGCACTACTGGGCCAAAGCGGCTTTGTACCCGCTGCGCTACACATTATGGCCGCTCATTTTTGTGGCTTTGATTTCCGGGGGCATTATTGGCTCACGCCTCGCCGGCGACGGGCTTAAGCAAATGGACCGTATCGCCAAAGGCTATGATGCCATGTACGCACCGATGGTCATCAGCAACGGCAAGCTGTCGGTTGTGCCCAACTCCAAAAAGCCCCCGTTTCATCTTAAAAGCGAGGGCATTTCCATTCAGATCGCGCAAGGTACTGCGGTTCCGCCGTCGGCCGCGGCGACGACCATGGTCATTACACCAACGGAGATAGATGTCCATGAAATCAGCGGCCAGCAGGCAATGATCCCCATGAGCCGCGTGCAGCGTCTACTGCTTGCGGCGAGCGGTTCAACGCTTTCTATTAAAACGCCGGTGGCCCAATTGCCTGCGGTTCAAATTAACTCCGCATCGCTGCAGGATATGCTTCAGCGGAGTGGTGGGGTTATTTACTGGCTGATTGCCTGGTGCGCGGGCATAGTGGCGTGGGGGCTAATGCTGCTGTGGAGCGCTATGATGGGGCTGCTGGCGCTGGTGCTGGTGGCAATGATGAATCGCGACATTGGCATGCCGGCCCGTGTTGCAGCACGCATTGCCTTTGCCGTAATGGTTCCGCTGGTGGCTTTGCAGGCGGTGCTGGCACTGCTGGGCTTTACGCCCGGCGAGGTTAGCGGGGCGGCCCTGGGCGTGCTGCAGGCACTGTGGATGATGGCCCCGCTGGCGATGGCCCTGTGGGCCGGGACGCTGGCCAACCGCATGTTCAAGGAATTGCGCAACGGTGGCTCGCCGCCGCGAAAGTAAGACTTGAGTCAGAGCGCCTCACCAGGTAGCAGCCGGTTTTCCGGGTGAATACATCACCGCCGATGTGTCGGGTGCGGGCGGATGGGTCGTGGCAAAAAAGCGACTGGCGGACTCGTCGCAGAATCCGCCAGTCGAGATAATAGAGGAACCCCGTGGGGAATAATGGCACTTTACATGGTTACGCCGGCCTCACCTCGGTTGTCGGCTGCAAACACTGACAGTCTCAGGGCAAAGCCACCCCAAACCAGCAGCAGCGATCCAACAACGAGAAACAGCAACCACAGCAGTTCAATGCCGAACCAGCCCCGATCACCGCGTAACACGCCCGAAATAGCGGTGCTCATCAGAAAGCCTACGGCAAAGGCCAGCATCACCGCGCCCACCGACAGCACCCGAGTAACATTCTTGAGTATGCCGGTAAACTGCACCGCACACCCCATCAGCGTCAGCAAACCAACCGCTTCACCGGCGATGCACCCGACGCGGAACATGGTTTGCAGTCGTCCGCCATGCGCCACCGCGAAGATACCTGCATAGTGACTGCCCGTAATCGCGGCATACGCCGGCACAAGCCAGACCGCCGTTGTTACGCAGCCAGCCGCGAGCTGCCACCGGCGCAGGCTTACGCTGCCGCCCTGCGATGGCCGCACCCGAACAATGGCGTCGGCAATCATCACCGAGAGCAACCCCAGCGTTGGCAGGAATACCAGATAAAACCCAATCTGATACTGCTGCAGAAGAGCCACGCCCAGCATCGCCAGCATGAACAAGCCAAAACGGAGTTGATATTTGCCACGGCGCGCCGCAGGCATCAACGGAATGAGCACCAGCCCGGCCAAGCCGCCGATAAGTTCAATCGCCCGAAGGAAGTTGGGCAATGTTGGTGAAAGCTGACTCAGCGCACGGGCCGAATGCGTCCAGAGGCCGCTGGTGGTTGGCGCCGGCAGAAACCAGAGGGCCGCCACCAGCATCAGGCAACCGATTTCGCCCAACACCAGCGAAAAGTTTTTCATGCCGCGCACCGATTTGGCCGCCGCTTGAGCATCATAGGTCGTGGTATCCGCCGAGGGGGCGGTCGTGAGTGCCGAGGCATGTTTTTCAGCAGCCTCGTTGGAAGGCGGCTGATTTGAGGCGGCCTGTTCTCCAAGGCCGCCGGCAAATGATACGCTTACAATATCCGGCCCTGTCTGCGGCTTAGCCGCCGTGGGTCGTTCGATGACTCCAGGCCCTGTTGCTACCGCCGTGGGTGAGTCAATCTTTTCTACTGTACTGCGGCCTACCGCAACATACCCTGATCTTCGAGCAAACCGGTGCATAACTGCTCCCCACATGAAAGAACTCCCGGCGGTTCGCCACACGGCGAGCGCTTAAACACAACGTATCCGGGAGTTGCGACAGTTATGTATCGGTAGATTAGCCCACAGATATTGGCGATTCCGGCGATTTGTCTCGGCAAAAATCATCCAGCCCATAACAGCGGGCCATAAAGCGAGCCATTGGCGTTTCTGTTATGCGGACATCCGCAGTTATCGGCTCTCGCCGCGTTTACAAAACGCGGTCCGTGGCCGGTCGCTGTGTTTGCGTGCCAGTGGGACTGAAGCGGTAAAAATACAGCACGCGATTTGGCGCATCGGGTGCGGCTTCGGCAGGCCCGGCTGGTTCCTCTGTGGCCAGCAGCCTGTAGAGCCGCACGGCATAGTCGGTGTCTTCGCCCCGATTAATTTCTGGAAAGCGCACCTGCCGGGCAAGTTCTACTTTTACCGGACACAGGTGGTTGGGCGTGCGGTAATAGTTATTTCCAACCTGATGGTACCGCCGGTGCTTAAGTGAATAATCAAATGGCCCCACATCGCGGCCATCCACGCTGAGTCGGCCGGCAAACACCACGCAATCAACGCCGGGCCGGCGCTTGATAGCCGCAAGAATCTCGGCAACATAGCTGGAAGCAACCCAGTCGTCATCATCAATAAAGGCTGCATAGCGGCCACGGGCCATCGTCAGCAGCGCGTTGCGTTTGGCTCCCACGCTCATCTGCTTTTGGTCCAGCACAATATGCAATTCTACCTCGTGCGGAGCCGCCAGGGCGAATATCTGCCGATGAATCTCGGCAACCAGCCTGTCGAGCAGCGCCCGCCGAATGTCTAAGGCGCAAATGAGTACGCTTAGCAGGGGCTTTGGCTCATAAAAGTCAGCAGCCATCCTGCGCTGGTACAACTGCTGATCATGCAACCAGCTTTGCTCATTGCGCTTAAACAGCTCATCAGGCGTAAGGCCAACGTGCCGATGCTCAAAAAGAATGCGGTGGTCGTAAACATATTTATGCCGCAGTCGCACGAGCCTGGTAAACTCGTCATCACAAAAAAACGACTGGTACTCATGATGATAAAAAGAACCGAGCCGGCGGTAGAGGTTGATACCCACAATGGACATCGTAATCAGCCGCGATCCGCCGAGGTAGCCATCATTAAAATGCACAGCGCCGTCCATGGCCGGAAAGCATTGAAGCATTTTCTCGGCTACCACATGGTCCCAGCCGCGGAACATAGGGTGCATGTCGTCGCTGGCAAGAATAAGAGTCTGGGCGTCGAAGCCGCTTTCGCTCAAATATTCGTTCGTGTCACTGTTGCATGCGGCAACCTTGCTACGGCCGCCCGGGCCGACGCGCACCAGAGCGTTAACTTCCGTAAGCTGTTGCCGCATGGCAGGGGCGGTCATCAGCACGTCATCCTGATCAACCGAGATCAGATACCGCACCTGATGCCGCCCCGATTCGAGCTTGCGCCATTGCCGCAGGTTGGCGATAAATCTTTCCGGCCGGCCCCGCGTGGGCCACTTCACCAGAATATTCATTTGAAGTCTCCGCGTGCGCTGCCGACGATTGGGTTACAGCTTGCCGGTAAGCTTTTTTACTTCCGTTAATACGTCACCCAGCAGCTTGCGCGTTTCGGCCTGTGCCGCAGCGCCGTCTTCACGGGCCGCTGCGCCAAAGCTCTTGTGTTCGGCCAAAGCCTGCACCGCCAATACCGCAGCTACGCCGCTGGCCAATCCTAAAAGCAATCCAACAACAAACATGAGGTTACTCCTGTAAAAAATCGGCTAAGCATGCTTTGCCTGTGCCGCGCGGCCCAGGCCTGCCAGCCATTCAAATGGATTCAGTCCAACTCCCAAAAAGCTCGACGCCAGAAAGTCCACAATCAGCAGCACAATGCCGATGCCCACAATCCACTCCAGCAGGCGATGCGCTTTGCCTCCCAGCCAGGCGCTTTCGTAGCGGTTGCGCGCTGCCGCTGCCTGCGATTGCGCGACTGCCAGCGCTCCGGTAAGTTGCTGCTGCCGTTGCACAAGACTCACGGCGGCGGCATCGGATCGTTTGGCCCCAGCTTCAAGCAGCGCCACCTGCGCTGCCGCCGAAGCCAGTGTTTGCTTTTGGCGCGTAAGCACATGTGTTACCGCCGGCTTGATCACCCGCATATTGGCCGTAGTAAGCTTTCCGATGGCCGCTTGCGCCTGGTCGTTATCATGGGCGGCCAGGCTGATATCGGGCGCCAGCCGCTGCACTTCGGGCGAAAGCGGAACCAGTGGAATAACCAGAGGCGGGGGGCTGCCACAGCCTGAAAGGCTGATCACCACCAGCATCGCAAGTGAATAGTCAATAAATATCTTTCTCATCATGTCATGCTCCTGTTGCCGAGGGTGCCGCAAGGCTGCGGGTGCGCTCAAGCAGCACGGCAATGCCCTGCTCCATGCGCTCCATCTTGAGAGCCGCATCCCGATTGGCGTCTTCCACGCGCTGCAGGCGTTTGCCGTGGTCGTGCTGCGTCACCTGCAGGCTTACGACAAATCCAATCACCGTTACGAGGCTGCCGGCCAGGGCCAACACAAAACCACCCACCACCGCCCATTGCGCTGCGCCATCAAGCATGTTGAAGACTCTCTTAATGCTGCAAACAAGCCGGGCGGGCACGCTCCGCCCGCCCGGACTTTACGAGGTTGCCAACCGGCTCAGCTTATTCCGCCGCGCGCTGCAAGCGTGATAAACCCGCTGCGGCTCAGCGTGCTGTTGGGTACGCTCAGCGGAGCTTGGCGGGCCGGTTTGCCGTCAATGCGGTAAATAATGCGGTACGCGACTTCAGCACTTTCAAAGTACAGGTGCATGGACATGGCGGTTTCGACGCTGGCGCCCATTTTCGTGCTTACAAAGTACTGATTGAGGTCCGCCAAAATCACATCGCCCTGGCTGCCAAGCGCCGGGCAGTGGTAGCTGTACACCACCGGTATGCCGAAAAGGCGGGCCTGCGGCGACTGCTCGATGGTGCCGGCGGCATAGTACAAATTGCGCCCCGCGGCATCTTTGAGCTGCTCAAACTGAGCCTCGGCATCGGGGTTGGCTATCCAGACAACGCCCGAATAGTCGCCGGGCCGCGGCGTCCATAGCCGCGCTTTCATGTTCACCAGGTTGCTGTAGCTGATGGTAAACGGCGTCTGGCCGACATCGGCGCTCGCCACCACCAACGCGCCCGAATTGAGAACACCCAGCGGCTGGCCGCTACCTGAACCGGCAATAAGCGTCTGGTTCAGGTCCCACGCCAGCGCAATGCCGCCCTCATCAACAATAAAGTTCGACAGCGCCACGTTGTTGTCGGCCAGCAGTTCATCGGTCACCGGCAGCAGCGTGCCCCAGCGGTTGAGTGTCATCTGTACGCGGTTGTATACCGGCTTTTGTGCGGCGATGGCTGCGCCGTCGGCATTGAGCCAGGTGCCCAGCGAACTGCCGGTGGCCGCCGTCTGACCGAGTTCGCTGATGTTGCGCACCGGAATAAAAAGTGAATTTCCCAGATTGATCGGATACTTTCGAGCCTTGTCGAACATCACCGATTCAGCCAGTACATCGCGATACAACTGATTGGCATATTCCGTGGGAACCAGCGCTCCGCCGTCGGCGAGCGTGCTCTCGTTCATGCCGTCAGCCTTGGCGACCATGCGTTTGAGCCGCTCATCGCGGATGCCCTCAATGGTGCTGCGGCGCACTATCTGCGCAAATTCGCCCAGCGTCTTAAAGCCGCCGGTGGGGTCGAGGTCTTCGCGATCCGAGCCAATGACAATGCTGGGTCGCACGCTTTTAATGCCCTTGCTTACCTGTTCAATCACGCGGGTGGTAATTTTGTGGCAGGCCGCCTCCAGTTGCTGATCCAGGCTTTTTTGAATGGCGTCTACCGCATCCTGCAAATCCTTCGGATCGGCGGCAACCGCTTCACCAAAGCCGGCATCCACGACAACCTTTGCCTGATCGTCGGGCAGGTCGCTTACCGCGCCTGCTTTGTTGCCAAGGTAATCTTTTGAAAACATTATTTTCATGGGGTGTTCTCCGTGTGCGTTAAAAGACAAAACTTCGCGATCAGAGCTTGCCGCCGTGGTCCATTCCGGCGAATTTTCGCCAGTTCCATGGCCATGGGTCAGCCCGCGCTGCCGCACACGCGATACTTATAGCCCGTATTGCATCCGAAAATGGCTAAGTGAGTTCTATAACTAAATATTCATGAAAAGTGATGATGTCATCATTAAAATTACCGCATGGTCTACAAGCAGCGACTACTTGCACAAAAGCTCCAACGGCTGATCACGCGATTTCCGGTGGTTGTGGTTTCCGCCGAAATCCGCAAGCTCCGCGGTCCGATGGCGACGGCACCGGCGTTCTTCCTTGGGATTGCCAGTAGCCACCGCCAACGACATCAACCGGTTATGATCAAGGCCGCTTGGAAACGACCAGAATTGGCAAGGTACGCGTTATGAGTAAAGGGATCATCGGCCTGGTGGCGGCAGCGGCATTGATGCTGGCGGCAATCGTGGTCTCCCGCAGCGCCGTTGGCTCGCCTCAGGCTGCCTCAACCCGGCCACAAACCAGGCGAACCGACAAACCTCCCGCGGCCATCACCGGCGCTATCGCGCATTTGGCCAGTGCCCGCTGGCGCACCCGCCATGAGGCTCAGCAGTACCTGCTGCTGCACGGCCGAGCCTATTTGCCGCTGTTGCTCGTAGCTCTTAAGCATGCCGCCAGCCCGGAACAGGCTGATCGCCTCGAAAATATTTCACTCCAGTTTTACCTGAGTCAAAAGTTCCCATCCGATGGTCCAGCGCCATTCATCGGCATCGAGTTTATGATCGAGTCGGTGCGGCTGGAGCTTGCCCATCATCAAGGCTCCATCAATGCGGCATGTGTTCAGGAGTTGCTGCCGGGGTTCTATGCCGCGCGGGTTCTTAGTCCCGGCGATTTGATTGTTGCCGTTAACCGGCATTGGCTTACGTCAGCCAGTGAGGCCAATGATTTTCGACAATTCGTGCAAAGCTACAAGCCCGGCGCGTTTGTCACGCTTAAGGTTTTGCGAGGGGGTAAGGTGTTACAAATACCCGTGCGTCTGCATGGCATGCCCGATAACCCGCAAGCCCAGCAGGACGAACTCGACCGTCGCGCCATCGCGGCAAAGCGATTTGTAGCCCGTTTTGGTCGTTAGTAGCTGGCGAGGCCGATGGCCGAGCTATCTATTTTACAACCGGTTGACGCAGGCATGGCTTAAATAGTATTATTGCATCAGATTAAGTGAGTTAACTAACTAACTCACTGGTCGGCGAACATAAGGAGTTAAACGATGCCTGCTTCCGCTAAACGCTCTCGGCTCGTTGCCGCGGCCAAGGCCCTGATTCATCGCCATGGCTATTATGCGACGACTCTCGCCGACATCGCGCATGCGGCGAAAGTTCCGCTTGGCAATGTGTATTACTATTTCAAGACCAAAGCCGACATTGCCGAGGCCGCCATCGGGGATTACCGCCGCTGGTTTACCGATATGCTAACGCAACTTGATGAACTGCCGCACCCGGAACAGCGCATTGCCGGCTTTCTGGACATACCGCTGGTGCATCTGACCCAATACGCATCGAACGGGTGTCCAATCGGTAGTCTTTGTCAGGAGTTTGGTAAATCAGAAGGTGCTCTGCTGCGGCGCATCGCTGCCATTTTAAGTGATCAGGTCATGTGGATCGCCGAGCAGTTCAGGCTGCTGAATCATGCCGATCCACAAGCGGACGCCTTGGATTTTATTGCCCGGTTGCAGGGTTCGATTCTATTGGCCCAGTCGCTGGGAAAAAAAAATATTCTCGCAGCTGCGATACAGCGCCTGCGGCGCGATGTGCTTAAATGAGTCTTTGCTCTGCCGCCCGGAACCGACGTATCGGTTGCGGCGGATGAGCTTTTTTTAGAGGAGTGTTTCAATGAATAGTCTCGCGGTCGAACTCGATAGCTTTAAAGAGCAGTTCCTGGCGAAGGCTCCGCCCGAAGCCGTTAAGAAAATGATGGCGGCAAACACGGCGCTGGAACATGCGAACCTGCCGGCGCGGGCCGTGGCTGTCGGCCAGCAGGCACCGGACTTTTCGCTGCCGGATATGCAGAACACGCTTGTGACACTTTCGGCGCGATTGGCGCGTAGGCCGGTGGTGGTTAGTTTTTATCGTGGCGGCTGGTGCCCCTACTGCAATCTTCAACTGCGGGCGCTGGGGCAATCGCTTGATGCGATTGAACGCCTGGGTGCTGAACTTATCGCGATATCGCCACAAACGCCTGACAACTCACTCTCTACTGTAGAAAAGAACAGCATCTGCTTTACAGTCCTGTCCGACGTGGGCAATAAGGTTGCACGGCGGTACGGGCTTGTATTTACTCTGGCCGAGTCGCTGCGGCCATTGTATAAGTCGTTCGGCATTGATATTCCTGCAAGCAATGGTGACGAGACTTGGGAACTGCCTCTGCCAGCCACGTATGTTATAGATCAGCAAGGGGTGGTGCGGGGGGGCTTTGTAAACGCCGACTATACCCGGCGCATGGAGCCTGCTGACATCATCGCTTCGCTTAAGTTGCTGCAGGCTGGTGCCTGACCAGTTTGGCAACGCCGGCGATCCTCATATTAAAGGCTTACCCCTCTGCGGGTTGGCTCTCTGCTGTCGGTTGCGATGGGGCGGGCGAACGGGCGGCTGACCTCCATAGACAAGCCGTTCGCTCTCCCGCAGCTTTTGCGACCGGGGGATCGCGGGCCTTGGTTCGTGACATTTGAGCCGGATTGCGTTATTGTTCCGCGGATTGCCAGGCGCAACGCCAGGCGAGTTTATTTTGTAGTAAAAGGAGTAAACATCATGGCCGACGACCTTACCAATCCTAATCATCCGGGTATGCCCCAGTCGCAGCCCAGCGCGCAGCCGCAGTCCAAGGAAATGCACCTGCAGATCAAAAAAGACAAAATGGTCAGCGTGTTCAGCAACGTGGCTGCCATCACCGGCACGCATGAAGAGTTGTTTCTGGATTTTGCCGTCAATTCGCAAAACCCCGAGCAGCCCAACACGGTGGTGATGGATGTAAGCACCCGCGTCATTATGAGCTATTACGCCGCCAAGCGGCTGGCGCTGCAGCTCAGCCACGCCGTTCAGAAGCACGAGCAGATGTTCGGCCCGTTGGAAATTGACCCGGGCAAGCGCATCAATCCACAGCGGTAACGCTGCGGTGGCAAACGTCGCCCGCAATTCGAGGCTCATACCATGAACAAGCTCGATCGCCTCGTTGAGCAATGGCTCCAGGCAGAAGTTGCCTTTGGCGTCTTGGAAGTCCCCATACCCAAGGCCAAGGTCCTGGCCCTGCGCGAAAAAGCCAGGGCCGCTGCCGGCCAGGTGGCGGCCGCAGCCAAAAGCGCCCCCAGTGTTCGCGCCGCTGCAACTCTTCCGCCGCGCGCTCCGGCTCGTGCGACGCCCGTGCCTCCTGCCCGGCCGGCAGCCAGCGCCGCAATCCGACCGGCTCCCGTGCCCGAACCAGTTGCACTGAAGCTCGCAACGCCCATCAAAGATCTCCCACCGGCACCCCCGGGCAAACTTGCCGATGAACCACAGCTCTCGCCTGCACAAAAGCAAAGCCGAATGGCCGAGCTTGAGAAGACGGCGGTAGCCGAGCTTTCCAGGCATCTTGGCGGCAGCGCTAATCGGGTGGTGTTTGGCGAGGGTGATGCCGCCGCGCGGCTTATGTTTATTGGTGAAGGCCCCGGCGCTGAAGAAGACGCCACCGGCCGTCCCTTTGTAGGCCGCTCGGGCCAATTGCTCGACAAAATGATTGTCGCCATGGGCCTTACCCGCCCGCAGGTATACATTGCCAACATCACCAAGTTGCGCTGCGCCGAGCCGGACCCCATCAATCCCAAGCGTTTAAAAGATCGTCCGCCCACCAGCGAAGAAGCCGCCCTCGGCCTGCCGTGGTTGCACCAGCAGATCGCCATCGTGCAGCCGGTCATTATTGTGACGCTTGGCGCTGCGGCACTGTGTTTTTTGCGCGGCGAAAAGCTGCCGGTAACCCAGGTGCGCGGCCAATGGCTCGACTACCGCGGCGTACCGCTGATGCCCACATTTCACCCATCGTATGTGCTGCGTAACTACACCACCGAAACCCGCGCCAAGGTTTGGAGCGACCTTAAACTCGTCATGCAGAAGCTTGCCGAGGCTTAATACGCAGGCAAATCATTTCATTTCCTGCGTCATTTTAATGATGTTCTATGCGCATGCCCGCGGGCCATGGGCCGACGGTGAGGTACCGCCCGCTGCGGCCACCGCGCTTAAAAACATAATTCCAAAATGTCAGGCTGGCGCGCTCAACCTCGGTGGCAATCGCACGGGCTGCAGCATGCGTGGGCGGATCGGCATCCAGCCGTCGTGCGGCGGAGTTAAATTGAAATGAATCGTGCGTCGCGCCATCTATAAGCAGCAGAAATTTCTTCCCCGGCGGACTCTTGCTGAACGGCTGCTCCCGCCACCGGTAACCTTCGCCGGATGGCGGGTTGTCGCGCGTGCCGGTAATCACCAGCATGGGTATGTCGCCGACCGCGCCGGCCCGCCGGTTTACGCGTACCAGCGCCTTGTCGCCGCTGCCCGATATGATTTCAACCGCTTTGATGCGCCCATCCGGCAGGCCAGCAAAATGACGGCCCGGCACCGCCAAAACCCCAGACATTACCTCGGTGGTAAACGCCCCGAACGAATGGCCCGCCATGCCTATTTTATGCAGGTTAAAACGACCCTGAAACCGCGGCAGGTGTTGCTGTATCGTCGGCAGGGCGCTTAGGATTTCTTTCACTTGCACCAGACGCGCCAGCACCGGACTTCTGCCATCCAATCGCTTTTTGGTGGCTGCCAGTCCCTGTTTAATGACCGATTCATTAAGCCCGAGCTTCCCCTTTAGTTTGCCGTGCGAGGCCAGGTCGTAAAAAATACCGGCATCGGGATGATCGGGCGCTATCACCACATACCCGTAACTTGCCAGCAGTGTATTTAAGTCGCTAAACGCCCGGCGGCTTCCACCCAAGCCATGCGAAAAGATAATCACAGCAAACGTGCCCGCTTCTGATGGGTAATACGCCCGAAAGGTAAGCGGTCCATGCGTAAAGCGGTCGGCAATATGCAACGGGGCGGCAATCAAAACGCGATGTGGGCCCAACGGCAGACCATGTTTCGCAAGCCTTGCCACCCGCACCGTCGTGGGCGATGCGGCGAGTGTCGGCAGCACCAAACCCATCATCGCAATGCCCTGCCATAAAGTGCTGCGCCGCATCATAAGCCGCCGCCCGAACCTGCTGGGTCCACATGCCGCCAAGCCTGCCGCCCGGCAACTAAAAAAAGCATCGCTCCCCATGTTCATGTACACGCACAGGCGGGGCAGTCGTTACAGTCGGTTTGCAAAGCATGCTGAAATGGCGCTCGTCAGCCAACAAAGCGAAACGGGTTGTGGCCGCCGTGGGTCTCGGCCAGCAGGTGCTCGATACCCGCCAGAGCCGCAAGCAGCCGCATCGTTTGCTCGGTGGCATGATGACGGCAGCCAACAACCACGCTCGCGTCGCCTACGCCAACAAGCGCCAGTGGGTCGCTTACGACCGCATCGCCCGGCTGACTCTCGTTAAACGCAACCTCAAGCTGTTGCTCAAGCAGGGTGTGTAAATGCATCGAGCTTAAAGCCGTTTCATGCCGGTTCTGCCTCGGGAGTCTTACCGATAATGCTTGCCGCGACTTTTCATATTCCAGCATATGTTGTTATCCAATGGCTATAAACTACGACAGAAGCCAAACTTTGCTGTAGGCGCCAACTGACGCCACCAGAGCGGTGAAAATGCTTACCTCGCCCACCCTCAGCCGTACCTGCAGGCGTGTGATGTTAAAATAACCCGTAATAACGCAGCCATCGGCGGCAGTGAATGTGATAGGCACCTGCGAGTGCATGGCCCCTATGCCGGGATCATTTTGCGTAAGCCAGCCCACCACCGCCCCATGCAGCCGCTGGCCGGTAAGCGTGCCGCTGCCAAAGCCCTCATCGCTGAACGCTTCGGCATTCTGCTCGCGAAACTCTTCCACCAGGCGGCAATCATAAATCTGCGCCGTCACGCCCGAAGGCAGTGCCACACTTGCCGAAAAACCCGAAAGCGGAACACCCGCCATGCCGCACCCCCGTAGCGCCGGCCCGGTATAAATGGGGCCGCAACCCACCCGTAGGCTGCGCATGCTGCTGCATCGTGACGATGGCGTCATGCGCCGTCCGGCAGCGGCGTCGGGCCAATGTTTTGAACGGTCTTAATAGTGGAATGGGTTTTTGCGCGGCATTTGAACGCGGGGCGCGCCATCTGCTATCATCGCAGTTAGTTTTGACCCTTGGCTATTGATGGCTTTGCGGCGGCGAACGATAGATTGGAGATAATCACCATGGCGGTAAAAGTTTTGTATCACGGACATTCGTGCCTTGAAATTTTTTCGGGTGAGCAGGTCATTCAGCTTGATCCGTTTTACGACAGCAGTCCGCTCTCCGATGTAAAATCAGACAAGCCCAATCCGCAGACCATTCTCCTGAGTCACGCCCACTTTGATCATGTGGACGATGCCGAACGCATCGCCCGGCGCACCGGCGCGCTTATTGCCGCCACATACGAAATTGCCGCATGGTATGAAAAAAAAGGTCTTAAAGTAGCGCACATGAACACCGGCGGCGGCAGGGCGTTTGCGTTTGGCCGGGCCACGCTGGTGCAGGCCCTACATACCAGTACCTTCCCAGATGGCTCACCCGGCGGACTGCCCGGTGGATGGATCATAGAAACCGGCGGCAAGGTCATTTACTTTGCCGGCGATACAGCCCTTTTCGGCGACATGGCCCTGTTTGGTAAACTCTGGCAAATTGACCTGGCATGCCTGCCCATTGGCGATAATTTCACCATGGGCCCCGATCATGCCGTGCTCGCCGCCGAAATGCTCCAGGCCAAATGCGTGCTGCCCATTCACTACAACACGTTCCCGCCCATTCAGCAGGACCCGGCCGCATTTGCCGCCAAGCTCGCGGCCAAACACATCAAATGCGCGGCGTTAAAGCCCGGTCAGTCGCTGGATATGTCATAGGCGTTGATCCGCGGGCCGGCGAAAAATATGCCGCACAAAGCTTTCAACAGCGGCCCTCCGACCGGTGGCGCGGCCAGCGCCGCAAGCAGAAATCTCAAATGTTAAATTTGAAATCACCGCCGCTTACGAGCCTATGACTGCCTCATCGGTATTTGCCCGTAAGCCCGTGGCAGTCGCCGCACTTTTACCAAGTGTACTTCACCGTGTAGGTTACGGTCTTGGCACCATTGGCCGGTACATCCACCGGAAACTCTATGGTGCGGCTGTTGATTTTTTTGAATTTGTCGCTTTCAGCCGTAATTTTCCAGTTGTTCCAGCGGAACAGGTATTCGCGCACCAGTACGTGCACCGCCGCCTTGGAATGATTATGCAGGTCTATCTTAAAGCTTTCCGTCATTTCGTGGCCGGCGGAATTGACATGAAAATTTGTCTGCGTGCGCTTGCCAATAATGTCAAACGCTTTGCCCACTTTAATAAGCACCGGCTCATCTTTGGGCGTGTTATGAATCAAATCCTCGCCGACAAACTCGAGCGTGCCATCCGCCGGGTCGGCCTTAAAGACGCGCATCTTTCCTTTGGGGAAGGGTACGCCCAGCGAGTTGGCCTTGCTGTTCATAAAGCGAATAAACACGTCAACCTCATTGGATGACTGAATATTGGACTGTGCGTACAGGTCCGGCGCTGCATACCCGCCGTAGGCAAGGTAAGTGGGCTGACCGGCATACACCAGTACCTTTTTAACCGCGATGTGCGGCCGGGCGCTAAAAAGAGCGATTTGCTCGGTGGAGTTCTGACGAATAGTGGTCAGTCGCGGCAGCGTGTACATGTGGTATTCGAAAAACGACTTCTGCTGAAAGCCCACCTGCTGATTTTCTGCGGCATTAGATGCGGCCAGCCTGGCGTACATCATGATCGGTCGCGGCGGCTGTATGCGGTGCACATTGCCGGCAATGAGTTTGAGCCTGGCATCGCGATAAGTTTTGCCCGATAAATTAAGCAGCGTCACCCAGGCGGAAAGGCTCGCTCCGTTGTCGCTGCCGTTAAGTACCAGGTTGTAGTCGGCAATCCAGGTAAGCCCCTTGGTTTCGTAACTGGTAAGCACCTGCTGCTTGCCGGCCGTGGGGCAAAGCAATTGCCATTGCAGCGTAGGCTTAATCATGAGGCCTTTGGGCAGCGGCCCAAGTTTGATCTGCTGCAGGTTGCCGGGACTGATAATCCGCAATCCATTGGCCGTCTGCACCACGAGCGAATTGCTTGCTGAAAGCAGTTTGCCTGAAACAGTCTGGGTGCCGCGGCTGCCGTTGGGTACGCTAAGCGAGACGGTGCGGCCAAGATACTTTTGCAGCAGTTTATCGGAACTGATCAGGTCAAATTTGAACTGCTGCTCAAGCACGCTGGTGGCGGGTGTGGTGAGGTCTTCAAAGCTTACCGAGGTTGGGTCTATCAGGGCCGCGACATCGCTGAAGTCAACCGTATTTAGCCCCTGCTTAACGCTGATGGTGCGCATTTCTTTCACCACGCCAAACCCGGGAATAGCCGCCGGGTCCTGGTTGTTATAGCCAATACGCTGGTTGTAGACCCATTGCTGCGGGTCAAAGCCAGCCGGATCGGCCGAAGAATACACCGTTACCGTCAGCGGTTCGGGCTTGGGAGCTGCCGCCAGGACGGGCCGGCTTACGTATGCGGTTGCGGCCAGTGCGAGGCCAAACGCCAGCGTCCGGTGCCAAAGTCCACGACGCCTCGGCGTGGCGGCCGGTGTTAAATGTGTTTGACTTATGGCCATAAAGAGTTTGCTGTTCATGGTAGGCTCCTGAAAAAGATTTTAAGGGCTGCAGTCCATGCTGCTCCACACAGTATTTTGACGCATCAGACGCGGTTGGGTTCCCGCCGTCCGATTTTCTTAAAGGCGGCCTGCCTTTTTATAGCGCGTGCCCGGGGCAGGTCCTTGCGATAGATAACTATTATACGCCCTTAAGATTCTGGTGCGCGGCCCATAAAAAACCTTTTTTTATGAGGTTTTGCAGGTTGCTTATACTGGCCCGCCGGGCTTCATGTAATCCTCTGGTTCGAGCCGATACCAGTGGTATCCAGTTCTTCTGGTCTTTTACAACCGCCGAACGTCAAAACACAGTTCAAGTCCGCGGCGGGCGAATGAGAGAGGAGTTTGCAGCCATGATTGCTGCTTGCACAACGAGGCAGTCCGAATCGCCCACCGGCCAGGCGGTACAAACCGTTCGCCTGGCAGAATTGGTGGGCGGGTTGAGCTACGCTCTCGACTTAACGGAAGGTTTACCACCCGGCCATGCCACGCGCTGCTGCTGGATCGGCATGCACATCGCCAAAGAAATTCAATTGCCCGAACAGCAGTTTTCAGATCTGTATTACACCCTGTTGCTTAAAGATGCCGGCTGCTCCAGCAATGCGGCTCGCGTGTTTGAACTTTATGCCAACGACGACCGTGCCATCAAACGTGATTACGCCAGCGTAAACAACCGAAGTTTTGTCGCACTCGCCAAATTCGTGATTGGTCATTTGGCGCCGGAAGCCCCTCTGGTTGAAAAATTGCGCCGCTTTGCTTTGCTCGCGATGCGTGGCGAAAAAATTCAAAGCGATCTGGTCGCCGCACGTTGCCAACGTGGCAGCGACATCGCGCTTGAAATGGGCTTCAGCCCTGAAACCGCCGCCGCCATCGAAGCCCTGGGCGAATACTGGGATGGCCGCGGACGACCGCGCGGCCTTAAAGGCACCGACATCCCCATGAACTCGCGCATCGCCCTGCTGGCCCAGGTGGTGGAGGTGTTTTGGTCGCTGGGAGGCCCGCAGGAAGCGCTCGCTTGCGCCCAGGAACGCAGCGGCACTTGGTTTGACCCCAATCTGGTACGTGCCCTGCAGCTTGCGGCCGCCAAACCGGGCTTCTGGCAACATCTTGCCTCACGTGAATTGTCCACGCGCGTGGCCCGATTGGAGCCTGTTAACCGCGTGATCATCGCTGATGAAGCCCGCTGCGATGTTATCGCCCGCGCCTTTGCCCGCGTTATTGACGCCAAAAGCCCCTTCACCTTCGGCCACAGCACGCGCGTGGCCCGCTATGCCGACGCCATCGCCCGCCAACTCGGTATGCAGCCCAAAAATCGTCGCTGGCTTCGGCGAGCCGCTTTGCTCCATGACATTGGCAAGCTCGGCATCAGCAACGCCCTGCTCGACAAGCCCGGCAAACTTACGCCGGCGGAATATGCAAAAATAAAAGAACACTCGCGGCTATCCGGCGAAATTCTCTGCCGCATTCCATTGTTCCGTGAGTTTGCAGATATCGGCAGATCGCATCATGAACGGCTCGATGGCAAAGGCTATCCGTTGGGGTTGCAGGGCGAGCAAATTAACCTTGAAACACGCATTGTCACCGTGGCCGACATTTTTGATGCCCTCACCGCCGAGCGTCCCTATCGCGGCGCCCTGCCGGTGCGCGAAGCGCTGGCCCTGATGGCAAAAGACCGCGGCATCGCCCTCGACCCCGAATGTCTCGATGCGCTCCACGCCGTTTTACCGTCGCTGAATGTTTAACACGCCATCGCCGATGCGCAGCGCAGCAAAAATCTAAAACAGGCCAGCCATTGCTTTTGAGCAATCGTGCCCCATAGCCGCCGGCCCAGCGAGCACCAACACCCTGCGCCGACCATTACAGCGACCGTAAATGAAATCCGCCGTCCACGTTGATGACTTCACCCGTCGAAAATGCCAGCAGGCCCATCGCTACCGCCTTTACGGCGGCGGCGACATCCGCTGGCTGGCCCCAGCGCTCAATGGGAGTAAGGCCGCCGCTTATCAGGCCGTCATACTTCTGCTTAACGCCGGCAGTCATGTCGGTTTCTATAATGCCTGGCCTGATTTCATACACGTTGATGCCATCACGCGCGAGGCGCACGGCAAACAGATTGCTCATCATGGCGACGCCCGCTTTGGCAATGCAGTATTCGCCTCGATTAACGCTTGCGGCGTAGGCGCTGATGCTTGAAATGTTCACAATGCTGCCGCGCCGGCCGCCCACATCGAGCAAGTTTGTAAGCATGGCCCGTGCCGCAAGCTGCGATAAAAAAAAGGGGCCTTTGAGGTCTATCGCCATGACCCGGTCAAAGCTTTCTTCGGTGGTGTCGAGCAAATCATCGCGGCGGCTTGGCCCTACGCCTGCGTTGTTGACCAGCAGTTCCAGCGAGCCAAACTCCTTAATGGCCGCGTCCAGCAGTTTTTGGCGATCGGCCGCAACGCTTACATCCGCCTTCACAGCCACCGCTTTACCGCCGGCTTGTTGCACCGCGGCGACCGTTTCACCCGCGGCCTGCTCGTTGGCCACATAATTAACCAAAACGCCGCAGCCCAGCGAGCCGAGTTCAATGGCGATCTGCCGGCCTATGCCGCGCGACGCCCCGGTTACGATGGCTCCCCTCGGAGCGGTTGCATTGGTCATGGCTTTTCCCTTAAAAAGAACAGTGGAAAAAGGCAGCTCGCGTGTGAAAGCTGCACACGACTATTAAAACAGGAATTACGCGATGAGCAACCCCAGTTTGCCTCCACCCGACGCAACACAAGCCGCCACCCTGCCCGGCAGCCCGCCGCCGTACAACCGCATTGGCGCCGTCTATCAGCCGGCGCCCAAGCGAAAAATTCCCGGCCTCATTATTGATGTGCATACCCACAGTCACAACCCGCAGCTTACCCGTGAGTTTATTCGTGCAGCCGATGATTACAGCATTGGCGGCATCTGGACCATGGCTCCACTGGAAGATGTAGAGCCTCTGCGCCAGGCATTTCCAGGACGCTTTGAGTTTATCGCCATTCCCAAATGGCAATCCATGAGTTCACCCAAGGAGTTCATCCGCGATTGGCACACCCGCCTTGAAGGGTTTTACGCCAAAGGGTCGCGGTTGATTAAATTTCATAATGCGCCCGGCACGCAAAAACGCATGGGTATGACGCTCGACCATCCTGATATTCAGGACGTTATGGACCACGCCTACCGCCTGGGCTATCACTTTATGAGCCATGTGGGCGACCCGCAGGCCTGGTTTGGCGAACAAAAAAAATATTCGCCCGCCGAGGGCCACAAATCTTTTGTCGAGCAATTTCCCATGCTGGAGCGCATGCTCGAAAAATACCCCGATCGCATTCACATGGGCGCACACATGGGCGGCTCGCTTGAAGACCTCGACACCCTGCAGAAGCGGCTGGACCGCTACCCGCACTATATTATAGATTCCAGCGCCACCAAGTGGATGGTTCGCGCCATCGCCTGCCAGGATGTCGGCCGCGTGCGCGACTTTTTTATACGCAATCAAGATCGTATTCTTTTTGGCAGCGACCTGGTCGTGGGCGATAAATACAATTACGACCATTACGCCAGCCGCTGGTGGACGCATCAAAAGCTTTGGGAAACCGACTACAACGGCGAATCGCCCATTGACGACCCCGATGCCCCCGGCGGCGTGCCGCGGCTGGTCGGCCTGAACCTGCCGGTGGACGTGCTTGAAAAACTCTACCGCGCCAACGCCAACCGATGGCTCTACGGCCGCGTGCTTAAGCTCGCCGCAACCACCTGATTTTGCTACACTGATGACATGGAAATAACCGTTAACGGCCAAACCATCAAGCTTGATGAACCTATAACCATCGCGCAGCTTTTGCAGCGTTTTGGCATGGAGCCTGTGCGCGTTGCTGTTGAAAAAAACCGCGACATTGTGCCGCGTAAAGCTTATGCCCAGGCCGCCATTTCGCCGGGCGACGCCATTGAAATTGTTACTTTTGTTGGTGGAGGATAAGCCCCGCCGCTCTCGGCGGCTGCGCTATACAATACATCGTATGAACAACCTGGCTTCGCAAGAACTTAAAATCGGGCCTTACTCCCTCAAATCGCGGCTTATTGTGGGAACCGGCAAGTACGCCTCGCTGGAACTTATGCAGCAATGCCACGATGCCAGCGGCTCAAACTGCGTCACCGTGGCCGTGCGCCGCGAACGCCTGGTGGATAAAAACTCCGGCCGCAATATTCTCGACTTCATTGACCCCAAACGCTACATCCTGTTGCCCAACACCGCCGGCTGCTTTAACGCCGAAGAAGTGGTGCGCGTGGCGCGCCTTGGCCGCGAAATGCTTACCGACTCCGGCTATTGCGGAGCCGACTGGGTCAAGCTTGAATGTCTTGGCGATACCAAAACGCTCCTGCCCGAACCCGTCGGCACCCTTGAGGCGCTTAAAGTGCTCGTTAAAGATGGCTTTCAGGCGCTCGTATACTGTTCAGATGATGTGATGCTGTGCAAGCGGCTCAAAGAGGCCGGCGCTGCGGCCATTATGCCCGCCGGTTCGCCCATTGGCTCGGGCCAGGGTGTGCTTAACCCCAATGCCATTCGCATCATTCTCGAAGAGCTTAAGCAAAACGATCCCAACTATCCGGTTATTGTGGATGCCGGCGTCGGCACCGCCAGCGATGTTGCCCTCGCCATGGAACTGGGCATAGATGGCGTGCTGCTTAATACCGCCATTGCCGGCGCCCGCGAACCCGTCGCCATGGCCCATGCCATGCGGCTTGCGACCGAAGCGGGCCGATTGGCGCATGTCGCCGGCCGCATTCCGCGAAAGCTCTACGCCACCGCCAGCAGCCCGTGGGAAGGCCGTGTCGGCGCTTAACGTATTTGGTTCTATGGCACCCTGGTGGGCTATTCTTCGCCGCCAGCCTGCAAAATGTCGGCCGCACTGATCATCAGCCGCTGCATCAGGCCCGCCCAAAGGAGTGTCAGCGCCCCGGCTACGGTTAAAAACAGCCACAGGTACTCAATGTC
>JABEVB010000039.1 GCA_013044165.1 Phycisphaerales bacterium | reverse complement strand
TTATTATTTCAGCCAAATAGTCCCAGCAACCCGCGGACGATTCTCCTATGGTTTTATCCGTGTGATAATGCTCCTATGCCACATCCGCCAACCAACACTCCATCCCCCGCATTGTTGCAACTCACCGGCATTGGCAAACGGTTTGGAAGCGTCCAGGCACTGCACGATGTTTCAATGACGATAAACTCGGGCGTGGTGCATGGTGTGCTTGGTGCCAATGGCGCCGGTAAATCTACCCTCATGAACATACTGTTTGGATTGCTGCAACCCGACAGCGGAGCCTTATATGCTCGCGGCAAGCCCGTGCGTATTGTCTCGCCGTGGGCGGCGGCAAGGCTGGGCATTGGCATGGTGCATCAACACTTTATGCTTTCGCCGCAGCTTACCATTTTCGAAAACATTGCCTTGGCCGTGCAGCGCGGGCCGGGCTTTCTAAAGAGCCGCTATGTCGCCAAACTGATTGCCGAGAGTTGCGACCGCATGGGCTGGAAGTTGAACCTTGGAGCCAAGGTCGAAAAGTTGGATGTGGGCCAGCAGCAGCGTGTCGAAATCATCAAGGCGCTGTGCACCGGTGGCCAAATGCTCATACTCGACGAGCCAACCGCGGTGCTCGCACCACAGGAGGTACAAGCTCTGCTGCAGTCTATGCGGTTGCTGGCGAAGCAGAATATGGCGGTGGTGTTTATCAGCCATAAACTTGCCGAAGTAACCCAAATATGCCAGAAGCTCAGTATTCTGCAAAAAGGTCGGCTCGTTTACGATGGCGCGGCCACGCTTGATCACCACACCATCACCCAATACATGATGGGTAGCGAGGTGGGAGTTGTTGCGCGGTCCAGCCCACCCAGCCGCGGTCCTGTGCGATTGCGCGCTGCAAACATGCGCGTTACCGATAGTGCCGACACGCGACCGCTTCTGACCGATATTTCCTTCGATTTAAATGCTGGCGAAATCTTGGGCATTGCTGGCGTTGATGGCAATGGTCAAGGAGCACTCTTTGCGACGCTTTTGGCTCTGCGCCTGCCCGCTGCCGGTGAGATTGTCCTCAACGGCATTTCACAAAAACAAATGCCACGCCACCTCTGGGCCAGGCAATTCGCGGCCATACCAGACGACCGCCAGGCCTGGGGCTTGGCCATGGCGCTGCCGGTTCTGACCAATTTGCTGCTCAAAGGTTACGACGATGCCAACCTGTCGCCCCACCATTGGATACGGCCCCGTCGCTGGCGCACCCATGCCGACAACCTGCTGCGACGGTTTAACGTTCGCAGCCAGGACGCAAGCAGGCCAGTCTGGCAGCTCTCCGGAGGCAATCAGCAGAAGGCTGTGCTGGCACGCGAAGTCGGCCGTGGACATGACGTAATCGTGGCCTTCAACCCAACCCGCGGCCTGGATGTACAAGCCACCACATTTGTTTTTGATCAATTGCTTCAAGCCAGGCAAGCGGGCGCTGGTGTTCTGCTCATTAACAGTGACCTTGATGAGCTATTGGCCATCAGTGATCGCGTCATGGTGCTCTACGACGGTAAACTCTCTGCAACGCCTTGGCCACATTGCTCGCGTGAAGATATTGGCCGCATGATGATTGGAGCAAAACCCTCATGACGCAGCCTCCGTCAATACCGCCTCGGGTCAAGCTTGGCGGCAGTTCGCCACTGCCGCCCGATGGTTCCGCCATGCGTGATGCGTCTTTGGCATCCTCGGCCGAAGCTAATCATCGTGTTGCACGCCCACCTCGTGCATGGTTGACCGCCTTGATCCCAATTTTGGCCAGCGTGCTGGCTCTGACATTGGTGGTGGGCGGGCTAAGCTTGCTCGGGTACCCCGCATGGGGCCTGGTGCGCCGATGGGTGCACGGAGCCGTAGGCAATCACCTACAGATAGCCGCAAGTTTGGCCAGTGCATGTCCTCTTCTGCTTACCGGGCTGGCCGTGGGTGTGGCCTTCAAAAGCGGCGTACTTAATATTGGCGCTCAGGGCCAATACCTGCTTGGTGCCGTGGCGAGCGTTGCCATGGCTACGCGCTTTGCACCGCCTATGCCGCCGCAAGCCATTGTCTTACTTTCCGTCGTTGCTGGCATAATAGCCGGCTCGCTGTGGGCCGGTGTTGCCTGGGCGCTCGAGCGCTACCGTGGTGTGCCTATCGTTCTTTCCACCATTTTGCTCAACTTTGTGGCCGCTTACCTGGCAACCGCCCTGCTCCATGGCGTGTTGCAGGCCAGAGGAACGTCTGCTCCGCAAAGCGCCGAAATTGGGCAGGCCTTGTGGCTGCCTGTTCTCATAAAGTACACCAATTTGCATGTGGGTGTACCAATAGCATTTGGCCTGGCCGTCGTTGCCTGGTTGGTGCTGCGTCGCACCACTTTTGGCTTTGAGATTCTCGTTACCGGATCTAATCCACAGGCCGCAGCGCTGGCCGGTATGCCGATTGGCCGACGACGCGCACAAGTTATGCTCATCAGTGGGGCATTGGCCGGTTTAGCCGGGGCCTTTCAGGTGCTCGGTGTTGCCCATTTTATGACCAGTTCGTTCGGCAACTACGGCTACGCCGGCATTGCCGTGGCGTTGTTGGGCTGGCTGGATCCGCTGGGCATTGCGGCTGCGGCACTATTTTTTGGAGCCTTGGATACCGGCGCTCAAATTGTTGAAGAAAGCTCGCTCGGGTTACCCCACAATATGGCCGATGTCGTCAAAGCTGTCATAATTCTCGTTATGCTGCTGCTGGCTGGCTGGGCCGCGCAGCGCCGCTTAAAGCAGCGGCAAGGCGACTAGCCTCAAGGAAATTAAAGACCTTATGAGCAACGCTCATGTATCGCTGTTCACTTTTATCTCGCGGCAAGCGGTGCTGGCCGCCACCCCCATGATTCTGGCTGGAACAGGCGAACTTCTGGCCGAAACCGCCGGTGTTATCAACATCGGCATTGAAGGGGTCATGTTGCTCGGCTGCATCAGTGCATACCTGGCGGCGGCAACGACCGGCAGCGGCGCACTGGGCCTGCTCGCTGCCATTGTCGCCGGATTAATCGCCGGCAGTCTGTTTGCACTGGTAGGCGTTATTGGCCGTGGAGACCAAATTGTCGCCGGAGCCGCAATGAACCTGCTGGCAGTGGGTGTAAGCGGCTCCGCCTGGATGCTCTTTCAAAATGCCCGCGAAAACGCCAACCTGCCCACAAGCCTGCCACAAGGTGCCGGCTTTGTAGCTTTTTCGCCTGCTTGGGCGGATCACATTCCCTTCTTTGGCCCGGTGCTTCTGCACCAGTATGGGCTTTTTTATGCCGCCGTGCTGCTGGCAATATTGGCTGCCATCGCACTGCGCTATACGCGAGCCGGAGTGATCTTGCGGGCGCTGGGCGACTCCCCTGAGGCGTGCGAAGCCGCCGGTGTGGGCGTTAAGCGCTGGCGTTTTGGGGTTCTGCTGCTGGCCGGTGCATGTGCCGGCGCTGCCGGAGCCTACCTTAGCATCATGCGAACACATACCTTCGCCAGCGACATGACCGGTGGTCAGGGCTTTGTCGTTTTGGCTTTGGTCATCTTTGGTCGCTGGCGCGTTTGGGGGCTTGTGGCCGGCTGCCTGCTCTTTGGAGCAGTCAATAGCCTGCAGCAATCATTACAAACCCTGCGTTACACGCAACACAATGCCATTATGCACGCATTTGCCGGTCTGCCGTTTGAGTTATTCCAAATGCTGCCGTATGTGGTGGCTCTTGTCGCTCTGGCAATTTTATCTCGCTCCGCACCCGGCCCACGCTTTTTGGGTGTGGCCTGGCAGAAATAACGCAAATCCCGCTGCCCAAGATAACCCCGCATCAGCTCGTCCTATAAATATGGCACAATTGAAGCATTACGCACCGATTTGTAACGCATTGCTTTTATAAAACACCCTTGGCTTGGTACATGGGTTGGCCGAATTGTTGCAACTGGGGCAGAATACGACAAAATCACTCATTTTCCTATCTATGCCTGCAAAAGTTGAAAAATAGTAAATATAATGTTGCAAATGTTTTCAAAACATAATACAATATGTCAAAAGTTTCCGATATAGTTCATCGGAGACCTGCATTGGAGCATACGAGATGTCTACTGCAACCGCACCTTTTGACCTGAATCGAAGCGTGGTTGAGCAGTTGGTACGCCAAGCCCTGCAGCAGCGCTTAGGCGGTGAAGGCCGACTTATTCGCCCCACCAGTCATAACGGCGGACCTAACCCCTTGGTGGTTAACGTTTCTGCTCGGCACATGCACGTTTGCCAAGCCGATTTGGAAGTGCTCTTTGGTCCGGGTGCCAAACTCACCAAACTAAAAGACCTTTATCAGCAGGGCGAGTTTGCCAGCGAGCAGGTTGTCAATATCATCGGCCCGCGCAGTCGGCTCATACCGAGCGTACGAATCCTTGGCCCCATTCGTGATTACACCCAGATTGAATTAAGCTATACCGATGGCATCTTCATGGGCTTGGACCTGCCGCTGCGAATCAGCGGCGATCATCACGATACACCCGGCATGGTTGTGGTTGGTCCGCATGGCGCTCTCAATCTGACCAAGGGCGTCATTCGAGCCATGCGTCACGTCCATATGAACAAAGACGATATGGCCCACTACAAA
Organism: Phycisphaerales bacterium; assembly: GCA_013044165.1. Lineage (GTDB taxonomy): Bacteria > Planctomycetota > Phycisphaerae > WQYP01 > WQYP01 > JABEVB01. The sequence goes on along the minus strand of JABEVB010000039.1, from coordinate 4,345 downwards.
GTAAAAGACGGCGACATGATGAAGTTGCACATTCAAGGCCCATGCGGCGTTGTGTTTGAAAACCTCAAAGTGCGCGAGCATCCAAAAGTACGATTGGAAGTACATATAGACACTGACGAGGGCAATGCCTGCAACCTCGAGTCGGCCACGCGAATTGAACTGCTGCGCTAAACCGGTTGGTCCGGTTTGGCTGATGCATATAGATGTTCTTACCCAAAGGAGTTTTCATGTCTCAAGCGCTCGGAATGATTGAAGTCAAGGGCCTGGTTTCACTCATTGAAGCCAGCGATGCGGCTCTCAAAGCCGCCAGCGTGCAGATGGTTGGCTGGGACAAAATCGGTTCCGGTATGGTGACCACGTTCATCACCGGCGATGTTGGCGCTGTCAAATCGGCTATTGATGCCGCCGCCGAAGCTGCCGGCAAAATTGGCGAAGTGCTTGCGGTGCACGTCATTGCCCGCCCGCATGAAGACCTGGCGAATCTTCTGCCCAAAGCCAAGGCGGCGGCCCCGGTCAAGAAGTAACATTATCGCAGGCCGCTGCGGCGTTCGCAGGTGGCCTTGGCATCCAGAATCTGCGGGCCTTGCGCCCGCCTTTAAACAAACAAAGGAACAGCACCATGTCACAAGCACTTGGACTCATCGAAACCAAAGGTCAAACCGGCATTATCGAAGCCACCGACGCCATGCTCAAGGCGGCGAATGTAAGCCTCGTTAAGAGCATTCAAATCGGCGGCGCGTTTGTCACGGTTATCGTCAAAGGCGATGTCGGCTCGGTCAAGGCCGCCGTTGAAGCCGGCGCTGCCGCCGCCCAAAAGGTTGGCGAACTAGTTGCGTCGCACGTCATTGCGCGGCCCACCGAAGGCCTGATCGAAAATTTCTAAGACGCCGACAATGGCGATTGTCAGCGGCCCGCCGCCGCATATTTGCGAAGCTGCGTTCACGGCCGATTGTGAGCTGCATCAGAGGTTTTAATGCTGGTTTTGGTAGCAAATTTAGGAAGCACGAGCTTTAAGTATAAGCTCTTCAACATGGCCCGCGCCGAGCAGGTGCTGGCCGAGGGTGCTTCCGATCGCATTGGCCTTACGGAAAGCGCGTGGGTATTTCAGCCCGCCAGCGCCCCACGCCAAACAGGGACGGCCAAACTTGCCGATCATGGTGCCGCCATCGAGCTTCACCTTGAGCAACTCGTGGACGCCGGCATCATCGCTCACATGGAAGATGTAAACGCCATCGGATTTAAGGCCGTCCATGGCGGCCCACTTGATGTCGCCCGCGTAGATGACAAGGTATTGGCCGTCATGGAGCAATTTTCCGATGTTGCCCCTGCCCACAACCCGCCCTATATCGCCGCGATGCGGGCTTTCGGCCGGCGATTGCCGCACACGCCGCTGGTTGCCGCGTTTGAAACCGCCTTTCATCGCACCATCCCACAGGCCAGGCGAACGTATGCCATTCCTCATGAATGGACCGAAAAGCTCGGTATTCAAAAGTATGGCTTTCATGGCGCATCACACCGTTATATTGCCACCCGAATGGCCCAACTCATGCCCGAGGCCCGCCGAATTATTTCGTGCCACCTCGGCGGCAGTTGCAGCATTACCGCCATTCAAAACGGCGCAAGCGTCGCCCACAGCTTTGGCATGACCGTCCAGACCGGCTTACCGCAGGCTACCCGCGTGGGAGATTTTGACACGTTCGCACTGCTTAAGCTCCTGCAAAGCGGGCTGACCCTTGACGTGATCTGGAAACGGCTCGGCAAAGAAAGCGGCCTGCTGGGCATGAGCGGCATCAGCAGCGATTGCCGCGAGGTTGAGGCTGCCGCACAGCGCGGCGACGCGAGGGCGCAACTCGCTCTGGATGTGTTTGTCGAATCGGTGCGTCAATACATCGGCGCCTACCTCGCCGTGCTCGGTGGAGCCGATGCCATTGTTATGACCGGTGGAATTGGCCAGCATGCTGCGACCCTTCGCGGTCGTATGCTCGCCGGCTTTGAATACGCCGGAATCGTGCTCGACGCCAAACGCAATCACGAGGCCCGCGGTGAGGTACGCCTCGAAGCCTCCGCAAGCCGCACCGCTTTGTGGATTGTCCCCACCAACGAAGAATTGATTGTCGCGAGGCAAACCGTAGCGGTGCTGGCCGCAGCATAAATAATATTGAGCAGGCCGGACGTTCCGACCTGCTGGATCGGCCAAAATGGCCGCGGAAACTTTTTAGGAGCCAACCATGGCGCAGCAAGCAATAGGCATGATTGAAACCAAAGGTCTTATCGCCGCGGTCGAAGCCGCCGATGCAGCACTCAAGGCCGCCAATGTACAGTATGTAGGTCAGCACCGCGTAGGAAATGGTCTCGTGGCCATTACCTTCACCGGAGACGTGTCAGCCATTAAGGCCGCCATCGAAGCTGGCTCCGCTGCCGGTGGAAAGTTGGGGCAGATAGTCTCTACCTCGGTCATTGCCCGGCCACATGAAGACACCACCAAGCTTTGATTGGCTCCAAATGTCTGCTTTTCGGGCGAGCGTCGTGCCAGCGCGCAATAAACACGCTCGATTGCCTCCTGGGCGGGCGATAAACGCTTGGCAGAGCTTTTTTAACAATAGGATGTTCCATTATGGACAGCGCTTTAGTTGAATCTGTGGTGCGCGAAGTGCTCGAACGCCTTGCCGGCAGTGGCGGCACTACCCCAGGTGCCGGCAACTCTCACGGCGTATTTAAGCACGTTGGCGATGCCGTTGGCGCCGCCAACAAAGCCCAAAAGCAACTTGCCAAAGCCGGCATGGAGGTGCGCGATGGCATCTGTCGCCTGCTTAAACGCATCGCGGTACAAAATGCCGATGTATGGGGCCGTGTGGAACTGGAAGAAAGCAAGGTTGGCCGACTCGATCATAAAATTGCAAAACTGCACCTTCTTACAAAAGTGCCGGGCGTGGAGTTTCTTAAGACCGGTGCGCACAGCGGCGACCATGGCATCGCCCTCGACGAAGCGGCTCCCTGGGGCGTTATTGGCGTGGTGACACCTGTTACCCATTCCATTCCGACGCTCACCGCCAACGCAATTAATATGATTGCCGCCGGCAATGCACTCGTGGCCAATGCCCATCCGTCAGGTTACCGCTGCGCCGTAGAGGCGGTGCGTACCTACAATCGCAGCATCGCCGAGACATACGGCATAGACAACCTGATCTGTATTATAGATCCCCCAACGCTCGAATCGGCCAATGCCATATTTGAACATCCTGATGTTCCACTGCTGGTCATTACCGGCGGGCCGGCTGTGGCCCGTGCCGCTTTGGCCCAAAAAAAGCGGGCTATCGTGGGCGGCCCCGGCAATCCGCCGGTGGTTGTAGATGCCACCGCCGATTTGGACCGTGCAGCCCGCGGCATTATTGCCGGCGGAAGTTTCGACAACAATTTGCTCTGCATTGGCGAAAAGGAAGTGTTTGTTGTTGAATCCGTCTTCGACAAAATGATGGACGCCATGAGCCGCGCCGGTGCACTGCGGCTCAACGCCAGACAGATTGATCAACTGACAAAAAAAGCCTTCACCTGGAAGGATAACCACTTTGCCGTAAGCAAAGACCTTGTCGGCAAAGACTGCCGCGTGCTCGCCGAGGCCGCCGGCACAACTTGCGATGTCGGCGTAGACCTGCTCTTCGGCGAAACCGATGAAGCCAACCCATTTGTGCCCGAAGAACAAATGATGCCTTTCGTACCTTTTGTTCGTGTAAAAAATACCGACGAGGCCATCGCCATGGCGCTTAAACATGAGCATGGCTTTGGGCACACCGCCATTATTCATAGCAACGACTTGGCCACCATTACCCGCATGGGTCGAGTGATGAACACCACACTGCTGGCGGTAAACGGGCCGAGCACCGCGTGCCTGGGCATTGGTGGCGAGGGTTATCCGAGCTATACCATCGCCACGCCCACCGGCGAAGGCGTTACCAACCCGGTGACCTTTACCCGCTTCAGGCGCATGAGCGTGAGCGGCTCCCTGCGCGTGGTCTAAACGCCACGCCACGGCCAGTTGCCCTGTGGCGGCCGACCAAACTGATGGACGAAAGCAATGACGCAAATAGACCCAGTTTTAATTAAGCGCATCACCGAGGCGGTAATGGCCGAGCTTGGCCGGCGCGGCGACGCTTCTGCGGTCCTGGAACCAAATGCTGCCGCGATTCACGCGCCCATGGGTATTTGCACGGGCGACTATTCCAGGTTTCCGGAGCTTGCCAACCGAACGGATTTGACCGTAGCCAAGCCGACAGACACGACCACAGTCATAGCCACGGCCACAGCCCCGGTACCGCCCAAGCCCGCCGTTTTTACTGGTATGGTCACC
>JABEVB010000227.1 GCA_013044165.1 Phycisphaerales bacterium | reverse complement strand
GATCAGTGGCTTGGTAACCGTTAACGGCGGCGGCATTCTTTCTCCCGGCGATGCCCCTGGAACCCTTACCCTCTCCGGTGGGCTAACCCTGGCCAACAGCGGTGCGCTCGATTACACGCTCGCCACACCCAATGTGACCGGCGGCACGGGTGGCAACGACTTGGTCAGTACGGCGGCTCTGAGTCTAGGTACCGGCGTAACGCTGAATATTACTAAGGACGCGGGCTTTGGCGCGGGCGTCTATCACCTGATTGATTACACCGGCTCCCTGACCGGCGGCACCAACCTCTCTAGCTGGGCCATTAGCGGCCTTACTGGTAATGAAAGCGGCGTGTTATCCGTGGGATCAGACGGCTCAGTAAACGCCGTTAACCTGACCGTCAGCGTTCCCGAACCGGCCACGCTGGGTATGCTGGCCATCGGCGGATTGGGCCTGCTACTCGCTGGCCGCCGCAAAAAGGCCTGATAAAGACAAATAATGGGTGCGGCACTGGACGGTAATATTCGATAGGCGGGTGCGGGCCTTAACGCACCCGCTTTTCCGCTCTCTGGCATGAGGCCTGGGAATTTGTTAAAGCAGGTTTTTCGGACCGCACATGGGAACCGCTTAACCCGCTGCGTTGACGAGGAACCGTCATGAAGCGCCAAAGGCCTGTCCCGATATCAAAAGCAAGGTTAAAGCTATCGGGATTTACGCTCGTCGAACTTCTTGTGGTGATTTCCATCATCGCATTGCTGATATCCCTGCTGCTGCCGGCGTTAAGCCAGGCTGAAATGCTCGCCCGAATGACAACGTGCGCCAGCAATATGCGGCAACTGGTTCTCGGCGAAAATGAATATTCTGTTGAATGGAACGGCGCCGGAACCCCCTTCACCATCGAAGGACCGGCCGGTCTGACCTGGGCTGACCACTTCTGGGAAATGCTTCTAATGCCCGAGGTGAACTATCAGTCAAAAATCTTTGTCTGCCCCGAAGTCGTGCTCGACGGCAATGTGATTAACAACTGGGGGTCGGCCGGGTATACCAACCTCACGCCCCAGAATCATCCATTTCGCAGCGTCATGATCAACGGTTATCTCTCGGCGGTTTTGAACCCCGATGGCAGGGGAGTCACGACCGGAAACAGCAACTGGGACCCGCGGCCACGACCCATCGTCCTTTCTTCGGTGCAGGCGCCATCACAGGTGCCCTATATTGCCGAGTTGAATGCCGCGTGGGCCAACCAAATTGTCGGCTGGCCGGTGGGCGCCGAAGGCGAAACCTGGTTTGGGTCTTTGAATGGTCTAGCGTTCAATCACTTTGTGATGGCCGCTTCGGGCACATTCACCGGCTGGCAGGGGCGGCAGTACCCCAATATGACCGGCATCGACAACATCGGATTTGTTGATGGGCATGTTGAAGGCGTAAAAATAACCACCGGCAATACTTATACTGCAAGCATGAATTTGATCTTTGCGCCGCAGTAAGCCAACTCCGGTCGAACTTCGTTTTATTGAGCATTGCCCGGTAACAGAAGTGCGTTGGCGCCCGGTAAGCGACGCACTCAAAGCGGCCCTTGAAAATGAAATGGCCGGATCGAATGACTGCTGTTGGTGTGCATTGTTTTATGATCGAGATTAAAATTCCGCGAATGAAGCGCATCGAAATGTCTCGCAAAAATATTGCGCTGCTGGGTACGGCGGCCCTCCTGCTGATACTATCCTATGCTGTTCATATGTACTTCGGCGCGGTAAGCATCCCCGCGTCTGGCCCCTACTACTACTCCACCGACAATGGCCGCACGTTCATCAGGTCGCGGGCCATTCACATTCCCCCCTTTGACCTCAATGGTAAAAAGGCCGTGGAGGCGGGAGTCTTTGTTGATGCCCACGGTAAGCCGTATGTCGCCTATGTGTTTACCTACTTGCTCGCCGGCCAGGCCATACTGGCGGGTCTGCCCAAGGTTGACGGCCAAAAGATAGATAACGATTCGATGCGCATGCAGGCGTCGCAATATTGCCTCGTCCGCAAGCCCGGCCACAAGAAATGGGTGCCCTGGAACTCACCCGAAGGCCAACAGATCGTCAACGTGCGCGATCCGGCGACCGGGCAACCGGCAAAGCCGTACGCGGGATCGTAAGTCATAGCTTGTGCGAATGATGATCCGATGGCGCACGCTTTCGGGCGGCGGGGATGTCCTTTTTCATCACCTCCATGGCCCATCCGCCGACAAATTACCGTGACGGTTTTTTTCCGAATTCCTTGCAGGCAGGACCCTTAACATGAAAATATCTCTTGTCATTGTGGCGGCAGCCGGCATCTGGCTCTGTGCGGCAACGCAGGCCTCGGCCTTTATCCATCCCGGGCTGCCGCTGACCATGGCCGATCTCAACAGAGTCAAGGCGCGGATTCAGGCTGGCGATCAACCCTGGGCGACTGGATTCAGGGTCATGGCCGCCGATTGGCATTCCAAGCTGAGCTATCGCATGCAGGGCCCGTTCGCTTACGTCAGCCGCAATCCGAACGTAAATTTGTACCAGTGGCGCAACGATATGCAGGCGATTTATAACCTGTCTCTCATGTGGTGCTTCACCGGCAACCCCGCCTACGCCCGCAAGGCCGCCCATATTCTGCTGGCCTGGGCACACACGCAGAAAAAGTTCGGCGGGATGGAATCGGATCTTGATCTGGGTGATTTCGCCTGTCGCTTCGCCGGCGGAGCGGACATTCTTCGCGGTACCTGGCCGGGCTGGACCCGGGCCGACACCAAGGCGGTCAAGCGACTCTTCGGCGGCGTATACTGGCCGGGCGCGTTTAATGCCGGCCGCAATATCATTGGACCGGCCAACAAGGGCCTGCTGGCCCTCGCGGCGGCCTGCGCGGTGGCCGTGTTCGACGATAATCGGACCGAGCTGGATCACGTCATTCATCTCTATCGCACCCAGGCGGCCACGGCGCTACGCGATACGCTTCCAACCGGCGAAAGCGGCGAAAGCGGTCGTGACCAGGGCCACGCGTGGGACATCATCAAGTCAATGGCATTCATCTGCGACGTCTGCCGGGCGCAGGGCATTGACCTGTTTTCCGAAGACCACAACCGCCTCCTGGCCGTGGGCGAATACTGGGCGCGAAACAATTACGGCGCCAGCACGCCCTTTACGCCCTTTGGCTCCATTGACGCCTATTACTTGAAAAACTCGGCCGCGGGCTGGCCCCATGGGCGACTGGCGTTGAACATGCTTTATGACGCCTACGTCCTGGGCAAAGGTCTGCAGGCGCCCTACATCGAGATGCGGCGCGATGAGTTGCCGATTGATGATACCTCCAGCAACGACAACAGCTTCGTCTTTTACAGAAAAAACGCCATCGGCACCGTAGCGAGTCCACTGCCACCGGTGCGATTTCCGGCGGCGCCTGCGGCCTCGGTGACAATCGGTTTACGCGACATCGAAATCGGCCGCGCCTACCCCCGCGGCGGCAGCCGCTATCAGCGCGGCATCTGGACGGTGCAAGGCGCCGGCGCCGATATCTGGCCCCCACAGGACACTTGCCATTTTGTTTACAAAACAGTGCGGGGCAATTGCACGATCATCGCCAGGGTTGATTCGATTCGGAGCGTCAGCAGCCACGCCAAAGCCGCGGTTATGATCCGCCAGAGCCTGCGGCCGAACACGCCCAGCGACTGGATCGCCATCACGCCGTCCAGCGCTTATGAGTACTCCATGCGCGGCTGGTCCAACTTATGGGGCGGCAACCACTTTGCCCAGGGCCACCGAGCCATCCCCACCTCCGCCTATTGGCTGAAAATCGAACGGGTGGGCGACATGATCACCCTGTTCGTTTCGCCGGACGGTACAAGCTGGGCCGCAGCCTGCGTAGGCAGGTACGCCCATCTTCCCTATAAGCTCTACCTGGGGCTGGCGGTGTGTTCCCACCGTCAGGGGCGACTCGCCACCGCACGATTCAGTCATGTTTACATGACGGGCGGGGATGGCTTAGAGCCGCCCACAGCGCCGAAAGCCCCGTTGGCTGTGGTGGCGGAGCCAGGCAACCAGGAGGTTCCCCTACGCTGGTTGAAGTCTTTCGGAGCCGAAGGTTATCACGTCAAGCGGGCCGGAAACAAGTCCGGTCCATTTCGATCCATTGCCACCGTTTCTGTTGGCGGCGGCGAGAGTTATATAGACCGATCGGTCCGTAATGGTGCCAGATACTACTATGTCGTGACAGCCTTCAATGCTGCCGACGAGAGCGAGCCTTCTTCGAAAGTCAGCATCGTGCCAGAGCCGCCTTTGGTATGCGTGAGCCAGCACGGCGCGGCGGCGGCATACGCCGAAGCAAACGCCCGGCAGGGCGCAGGCAAGGCATTTGACAATCTTGGAAGCACGGAGTGGTTCAGCGGCCGACAGGCCGGAACGCACGGCTGGATCGCCTACGATCTCGGGCGCGGGCGCAGCCGCGTGGTGAAGGCTTACGATATCATCACCGGCAATGTGCCCGCCTGCGACCCGAAGGATTGGGAGTTCCAGGGATCGAACGACGGCAGTCATTGGATAACGTTGGATACCCGCCGCGACGAGTCATTCCCCGCTGGCCTGCAATCCTTTGCCGTCCACAATGAGACGGCCTACCGGCATTATCGGCTGAATATCACCGCCAACGACGACGGCGGCGGCATTCAACTGGCGGAACTGGATTTGTTTGCGCCCGCCAGCGCTCCGCCTCCTCAGGTACCGAGCCGCCAACATAATTGACGAAGCATCGAACGTCCGGCCCGGCGATGGGCCTCCTGAAATGGACGGCGCCACCTGGCGCAGCCGCTTACAAGGCGGCATTGCAACGCAATACTGTTAAGTTTTTAAGCCTATAATACAATAACTTTTGATCAGGACTTGACATAGCGCGACCGCTGGGCAATCGCGGGATGGGATCGCTCTTTTTGACCGGGAAGCGACGCCTTTCTCTGGCCAATATTCGTACACTTTCAGAACACTTTAAAGGTACGCGCGGATTTTTTTTATTTGACGCATTTCCCAATTCAGTTCTCGCTGGCGCTACACCCATCTGACATCTTTCAAGGGTGACCACGCTGCAACTATAAGGTACCCGATGCCATCTGTAGAAGTCTAACTTAAGCTACGCATCAGGTGCGATAATATAATAATTACTTTTTTGCGATTTTCGGCATATAATACGCTCAAGTACTTGTATTATAATAGTTTACATACTGTTTAACTGCTCTTAACTTGTCTTAAAATGGCAAAAAATAGACGCAAAATGGCCTTGTGGGCGTCGTCTTAATCACTACAATTGAATTCATACTCATAGGCCATTGTGGCCTGTGGACGCAGTGGATCACATCGGTCGTATCTGCTGCGGGATTATGGCGAGGCTCTGAATTTGAGAGAGCCACAGTTTAAAGGAGTTTCATTATGATCTCGTTCAAGCGCAGTGTAGTTTCCACTTCGGGATTCCCGGGCCGGATGATGCCCATCGGTATGCTGGCCGTTGCTCTCACGGCGGGCACCAGTGCGGCTGCGACAATCACATGGCAAAGCCCGGCAACAGTCTCCAGTACATCAATATTGGATTCCATTCCTAGCGCCTATTCAGGTGCGACCCTGAGCCAGTCGGTTTATTTCGGACATGACACCAGTACATATTCCGTGACAACACCGGAGCCCCAGACAATCAACTTTACACATGGATCAGCAAGTTACAGCGGACCAAGCGGTTCAGCCACCGAGCTCTTCTACAGCGGACCCCAGAAAATCAGCGGCGTAACAAATCCCACGAGTGACACAAACTTTAATAATGTGTTGTTAAACGACGGCTGGGCGAGTTCTGGCCATTCGTACAGTCCGCAAACGCTGCAGATTGGCGGTCTAACCACCGGTACCAAATATGCTATTGAGCTCTTGGCATTCGATGGGCGGAGCAGCAGCTCCGCCCGCACCGAGGAGTTTGCCGATACGGTCAACGCCACTGGCAATAACTCCACCTCGTTCTCCACCTACACGGCGCACTCAGTAATCGGCACCTTTACAGCCGGGGCTTCGACGCAAGACGTATACGTCTGGCAGACCACAACGGGGGTATCGAGTTGGGATACGACCGTGTCCGCATTTACGCTTTATGCGCTTCCCGCGCCCGAGCCGGCCACGCTGGGCATGCTGGCCATCGGCGGGATGGGCCTGCTACTCGCTGGCCGCCGCAAAAAGGCCTGATATGGACGCATAATTTGCGCGGCACTGGACGATATTATTTGATGGGCGGGTGCGGGCGTTAACGCCGCACCCGCTTTTTGGCACGAGGCTTGGGATTTTGCTAAAGCCAGTTTTTCGGACCGCACATGAGAACCGCTTAACCCGCTGCGTTGACAAGGAGCCGTCATGAATCGCCAAAGACGTGCCCCAATATCAAAAGCAAGGTTAACGCTACCGGGATTTACGCTCGTCGAACTCCTCGTGGTGATTTCTATTATTGCCATCCTTATCGCGCTGCTGCTGCCGGCTTTGGCCCTGGCACGGGCAACGGCGCAGACGGTGGCCTGCGCCAGCAACCTGCGGCAATTATCTCTAGGCGTGGTCGAATACAGTGTTGCTAACAACAATGCTGTGCTTTGGGCCAACTATACCAACCCGCCGTACAGCCAAAGGACCGGCTCGTATTGGTTTGACTGTTTCTGGCCCTATGTGGCCAAGACCATTCCCGCCGCGCTGCCGATGTTGCAATGCCCCGCCGTTGCCGGAAACTCCAATCTTGGCATCTGGCCGGACTGGGGCGGGGCCAGCACCCCCTATGTGGTGAATAGCGCCAATTACGATACTTATCGCTTCGGGCCGTCGCCGGTGCATCTACCGTTTTTGGGTGGGTATGGTTTCAACCTGGCTTTTGTGGCGAATGAACCATGGAACGCACCCTACACACACTGGAGTTATCTCTCGCAGGGCCCCGCATCATCCAGTGCCAAGCCTCTTATTGCCGATGCCGTCTGGAAGGACTTTGACGGTGTGGATGATCCCAACTGGCCCGCAAGCTGGGGGTCTGTTGGTCCCGTGACTCCCCTTCCATTTAATGCGAATGAAGGCGGCACACTCAGCAACGGCACGATCAGTTTTGTATTTAATAATGACCACGGCATTCAGCGGATATGTATTGCACGCCATAGCGGTGGAATCAACATTGGGTTTGCAGATGGCCATGCGGAATTGGTTCATCTGCGGCAGTTGTGGACTTACCAGTGGAATCCAAGTTCCATAGACGAACAGGGGCATGTGACCTTTCCGCCGGGTTATTAGAGGCCTTTAATAACGCACGGCCTCCAGCAGCCACAAGCATTGTCTTAGAGCCTGTTTGAAAAGGCTGGTGCGGTCGGATTGCGGCCCAGGGTGGCCGGATGCAAGGCCGCAGCTCCGAGGCATATTCGAAAATATGGCGAG
>JABEVB010000226.1 GCA_013044165.1 Phycisphaerales bacterium | reverse complement strand
GCGGTGTGCAGGGCCGGCTCCGGCTCCGGTCGGGGCTTCGCCCCTCCCTGCGCCTACGCCGACCCTGCACACCGCTGTTTTATCTCTCAAAGGGTGACATTTCTATTTCTTTACAACACGTGCGCTTTGTTACGTAACTTATAAAGCAGCGGCATTTATATACTGGCATTAACGCCATAGCCTTGAGACCAAGTTTGACAAGCAAGTCAACGCACCGACTCGGTATCCGCTTGTAGTTGGGCATTCTATATCTTGGGGCTTGGGTTCGTTTCGGAAATATAATACGACAACCTCGTTCGCTTACTGCCGCAAATTTTGCCTGCAACATCTTGCATCTCTCGTCCTCCTGCCGCACAATGCGAGCCTGCATAACAGGAGCAAGCATTTGAGTTCTGGTCCTTGCAAACGATTCTTTACCGCATTCGCGTACGTTGGCCTTGCGCTGGCTGTTACATGGGGAGTTCTCGCTCATCCATATGAGGCAAAACGGTCTCTGGCTGACAATGGCGGCGAACTTCCTCCGATCCGGGGATTTTCAATGCAGATCAGCGATCCCGAACATTTAGATGCCTACAAACGCGCCATGGTCACGCTGGAGCGATATGGTGTTCGCTGGCTCAATATCGTTTTCCAGGCTCATATGAAGCACATAACAAGCAACCGCATTTATTGGAACAAGACACTCCTGCCGTCCCCCGCAAAGATGGTAAATCTGCTGCTGTATGCCCGCAAACATCACTTCCATACGATGGTCATGCCCATATTTTTGATTGACAACGCCGTAGGCGACGAGTGGCGCGGCGCCATTAAACCCGGCAACTGGAACACCTGGTTCGCAAGTTACCGGCGATACATCAAGATGTGTGCCCGCGCCGCACAGCAAGGGCATGCGGCCATGTTCTCTGTGGGGAGCGAACTGCTGACCACAGAAAAGTTTGAAAACCAGTGGCTGCGCATTGTCCACGACGCCCGCGAGCGCTTTCATGGCAAACTTACTTACAGCGCCAACTGGGATCATTACCAATATGTTCGAATATGGAATAAGCTCGACTATATTGGAATGAATGCCTACTATCAACTCGCCCGCCATCCCGGCTACAGCGTAGAGCATATCGAACGGGCGTGGCAACCGGTAAAGCACCAAGTTCTACAGTTTGCCAAGCAACATCATAAGCCGATGTTTTTTACGGAAATCGGCTGGGATAATCTGCAAAACACAATTATGGCCCCATGGGATTATATTGGCACCGGCCCCATGGACCCTAACGAACAGCGGCGGGCCTACGAAGCTTTTGCAGGCGTATGGCGAGGAATTTCGCCCAAGTTATTTGCCGGCGCGTTCATCTGGGAATGGGTTCCTGGAGCAAAGCCCGGCGAATATGGGTCTTATTCCCTCCAGGGGCAGCCCGCCCTGCCAGTGGTGCTCCACTGGGTCGCTGGATCTTCGAAGCCACCCACCAACAACCCGTAACCGCCGGAGCAGAAATTGCGTGACGCAACGCACGTAGCGGGTAGAATACCGCCCAGTTGTTTGCCACCAGTGCGTTGAGCATGCCCGGCAGGCAACACCGACCTGCCAATGACGGCCGGTAAACCTCTATGAAAGGGAACAGTCTTTGCAACTCAAACGCACCAACAACTGCGGAGAATTACGCGAACAAGATGCCGGTAAGCAGGTAACGCTTACAGGATGGGTTAACTCTTATCGCGATCATGGCGGCGTCGTCTTTGTAGACCTGCGTGACCGATGGGGCTTAACACAGGCGGTTTTTCATCCGGAGCATGCCGAGGCGTATGCTATTGGCCGACAACTCCGCAACGAGGATGTGGCCGGTATACATGGCCGCGTGACCGCCCGTGCAGGCACCGCCATCAACCCCAAAATGCCAACTGGCCACATTGAAGTCATCGTGGAGCGAGCCGAGCTTATCAACAAGGCTGACGCGGTTCCCTTTTCGCCGACGAGCCACGATGTCGTCAATGAAGACACGCGGCTTAAATATCGCTATCTGGACTTGCGCCGCCGCCCCATGACGGAGGCCCTGGTGCTGCGCCATCGCGTGGTGAAAATCATGCGTGACTACTGCGATCAGCATGGTTTTCTAGAAATCGAGACGCCCATCCTATACAAAAGCACACCCGAAGGTGCTCGCGAGTTTTTAGTGCCATCGCGGCTGCACGCCGGACAATTTTATGCCCTGCCTCAAAGCCCTCAATTGTTTAAGCAGGTACTGATGGTGGGCGGCATGGATCGCTACATGCAGATTGCCCGCTGCTTTCGAGATGAGGACCTGCGCGCCGACCGACAACCCGAGTTCACCCAGCTTGATCTGGAAATGAGCTTTGTCGAGCGGGAGGATGTTATTGAGCTTATTACCGGCTTAATTGTACGCCTCTGGCGGGAGGTGTTGGGCATTGAACTTCCTACTCCCTTTAAACGCATGAGTTGGCAGGAAGCCATGGATCGCTTTGGCATAGATCGCCCGGATACTCGCTTTGGTATGGAATTAGCTGATGTGAGCAATTGGGCCGCGCAAAGCCAGTTTGCCGTGTTCCGCGATGCCGCGGTTGGCGGTGGCTGCGTAAAAATGATTGCGGTTCCTGGTGGCGGCAGTCTGTCGCGCAAGCAACTAGATGCTTTGACCGAGGAAGCCAAAAAGCTTGGAGCCAAGGGACTCGCTTGGATCAAACTTGGTGGCGAAGCTGGTGCCGGAAACATGGGTGGACCGATCGCCAAATTTATTACTCCCGGGCAGCAACAGGAACTGCGACGCCTGACCAGCTCTGGTGATGGCGACCTGCTGTTGGCTGTTGCCGACAAGCAAGAGGTGGCCTGGCGAGTCTTGGGTGAAATTCGCCAATTGCTGGCGCGGCAACTCAACATGATCCCGGCCAACAGACACGACTTTTTATGGATTGTTGATTTTCCGAGTTTTGAGCGTGACGCAGCAGCTGGCCGGTATATTGCGCGGCACCATCCCTTCACGGCGCCGCTGGATGAAGACTTGGAGTTACTTAAGACCAATCCCGATAAGGTGCGGGCGAAGGCATACGACATTGTGCTCAACGGTATTGAAATTGGTGGTGGGTCAATTCGTATTCACCAGCGCGATGTGCAATCGCAGATTTTTTCGCTTCTGGGGATTAGCCCGGATGAGGCACAGAAGAAATTCGCATTCCTCCTCGATGCCTTGCGCTTTGGAGCACCGCCTCATGGCGGCATTGCTCTGGGCCTTGATCGGTTGATAATGCTGATGCTTAACCGCGCAAGCATCCGCGAGGTTATAGCATTTCCCAAAACCCAGAGTGGAAGTGACCTAATGACGGAGGCTCCGTCCCCGGTCGAGCCGCGACAATTACAGGATTTGGCGATTGCCGCCATCAAACCCCTGGTCAAAGCTTAGCAGATGCCCAAAGGATGCTGATTTTCACCGGCGGTGCGCCCGTGGCATAAGACCCTTCGACGTAACCGCTAGGCTGGGCGCTGGGAAGCAACTACAATAACACGCAAGAGCAACTGGCCGAGGAATACCCAAAAACACGCGCAACCGCTTGGGACGGGAGCGCCTTGCAGCGAAGGTTAGTTTTAAAAACATGCTGAACTGTACAAAAACAAAAATTGTTGCCACGCTGGGACCGGCGTGCGCCGACCCGGAACTGTTCAACCAAATGGCTCACACCGGAGTGACCATTGCGCGGCTGAACTTTTCCCATGGATCGGTCGAAACGCGAATGCAATATCTACAGACCGTTCGCAAGGCCCAAAGCCATTACCCAGTGGCCGTAATGGGCGATCTCTGCGGACCTAAAATACGCATCGGTAAAGTTCTGGATGGCGGCATGCAGGCCGCGACAGGCGATCAAATAACCATACAGCGTGATGAAATTATCGGTGCCAACGGCATCTTAAGCTCCAATACCGCCTGCCTCGTGGATGACGTTCAAATTGGCCAGAAGGTGCTCATTGATGATGGCATGATCCGTATGCTGGTGGTGGACAAACTACCGGGCAGAATCATTTGCCAGGTTACCCACGGTGGACTTATTCAGAGCAATAAAGGCCTTAATCTCCCCAACACCCGGCTGAGCATACCCAGCATTACCGATAAAGACTGGACGGACCTGGATTGGGCCGTTAACCAAGACCTCGATTACATCGCTCTCTCATTCGTCCGATCAAGTGATGACATAAACGTAGTACGACAATTTTTGGATCGGCGGCGTTCCAATATTGACATAATAGCTAAAATTGAAATGCCTCAGGCGGTGGACGATCTTCCCGCGATTCTCGATGCCGCGGATGGCGTGCTTGTAGCCCGCGGCGATATGGGGGTCGAGATGGAACTGACCTCTGTGCCGCTGATTCAAAAGCAGATTGTGGCCGCCGCCCACGATGCCGGTAAACCGGCCATTGTTGCTACGCAAATGCTTCAGTCCATGGTGGATAATCCATCGCCTACAAGGGCCGAGGTCTCTGATGTAGCCAATGCCATTCTGGATCGCGCCGATGCAGTCATGCTCAGCGGCGAGACCGCTGTCGGCAAATATCCGCTAGAAGCCGTGCAAACGTTACGTGATATTGCCGAACGCACCGAGCGTTATATGGTGCAACATAACATCGAAGTTGAACCTCCTAAATTGCTCCAACTTACCCACCACCGCACAGCGGCTATCGCCCACGGCGCCAGGCTCATTGCCAAAGATATCAACGCGCGACTGGTGGTGGTATGGTCGCAGGCAGGCGGATCCGCCCGATACCTGTCCAAAAATCGGTTGCCAATGCACGTCGTTGCACTTTCAACAGACGCCGCCGCAGTTCGCCGCATGGCACTGTACTACGGCGTTATGCCGATGCGCATGGATATACCACGCCACTTTGACGACTTGCCCGGCATGGTGGATGATTTGGTAAAGCGTTTTGGATGGGCCCAGCCCGGCGAGAGAATTTTAATTGCGGCAGGCTCTCCCTTGGGTACCGCAGGGGCAACCAACAGCTTAAGCGTGCATACGGTAGGCGAGGCGATGAGTTGATGTCTTGACGCCCAAAATTGTGGGTGCTTAACAATAACTGTGAATATTTGGTGGTAAGGATGCTTAATGTAATGCCCTTAAACTGGACTCAACAGCTGCGAGCAATGGTACTGGCAATTTTCTGCCTGCTGGCGCTTGGTTGTGGCGAGTTGGAAAACTATCCGCCCGGGCAGCCTGGCTGGCACACCCCCGATTACACAGTGGTTTTTGGACGTCTCGAGCATAGCCAGTCCACTGTTTCGCAATGGGTGCTGCGTTATGAGTCTGTTACCACTCCGGACCCATATGGTGGCAAATTTCTGCTTAGCCCAACACAGATGTTTAATTGCTTGGTACCGGGCGATCAAATTGAAGTTATTGGTAAGCCCATGCCCAAGGCAAAGCCGCAGGCAGGGGCCGCAACAACATACCAGGTAAAAACCGTATATTATTGGCTTAGTTCGGGCCGACGATCGGTGCTCACGCGATAATTTGCCTGCAAAAGCAAGCCGTCATCCCGCATTAACTATCCACCCATTTCCCGATAGTAGCGTCGCATCAACTCTGCTCGTGAAAGCAGGCCCCGGATAACGGATGCCTTATTCCCTACCGGGTTGTCCAACACAGGAAGACGAGATACCTCATGGCGGGAAAACATTTCCAATGCAACATCCAGCGGCGTCGTGGATCGCAGGGGAGGAATATCTGTCCGTACCACTTCCCCGACCAGAAGCAGTGGCGCGGATTCCGGCTCCAGCATTACAATTTTCAATTCATTGATGGTTAGCATACCAAGGTAATGCCCAGCAGAATCCGTCACGATAAAATCGTTGATGTCACTGGCATGACTGCGATCAAGAATGCTGGAAAGCGGCTCATCAGGTCGAGCCAGATCGGCCTTATCCAGCGAGAGTTGGTCAACCGTGAGGCGCTGCATCGCGCTGATGCCTACTGCCGAGCCAAGCTTTACGCCCATGTGCCTCAGAGGCAGCGTATAAAGACTTTCACCAACTACAAACTGCTGGCACACGGTGGCGGTGACCGTCGCCAGCATTGCCGGTAGCATAACGCCATAATTACGCGTTAGTTCAAACAGAAGTATAATTGCGGTAAGTGGAGCCTGCGTAGCTGCGGCTAACACGGCACCCATGCCCACCAGAGCATAACTCGTCGGGTCTATGGCCGCGCTATAATGATGTAAAATAATGCCCAGAGCGCCACCACCGGTTGCGCCAATAAATAACGCAGGCGCAAATACCCCTCCGGCTCCACCGCTACCGAGCGTAAAGGCGGTGGCAACAATTTTCAGTAAGCATACGGCTGCTAAAAACTCTAGCGTAAGCTGCACGGCCTGACCAGCAACAATATGGCCTGACGCATACCAGCCCGGATCTAAGGCTCTGTGAATGGTTGGATAGCCATCGGCGAAGATTGGAATGTAACCATCGCTAAATCGCTGATGCAGAAACGGATCGTGCGAAAACAGTGCCAGCAGAACGATGCCGCACGCGCCGGATAAAGCCGCCCCTATGATCGGAAGAACAAATGCGGGTATTTTTTTTGCAACTCGCTGCGAGAGCATTTCAATGACCCCCATGCATCGCGTAAAAAACACAGCCAGAAGACCGCAAAATAGCCCCAGTACAAGATAGTATGGCAACTCGTGAAAGGTAAATACCAGATTGCTGCCCTGAACCGGCATCTGAAACAAGCCCGTCGTTGTCTTGGAACCTACAATCGCCTCGTACATGGTAGTGGCGGTGACCGAACTTATAACCACCGGTGTAAGTGTAGAAACGGAAAAATCGCGAAGCAGAACTTCCACTGCAAAGAGCACCCCGGCAATCGGCGCACCGAAAACCGCGCTAATGCCGCCTGCAGCGCCACAACCGATCAGTACCGGCATGTTGCGCCGCGAAATGCCAACCGTAGCCGCGACCGTCGAGCCGATGGACGATCCGATAACCGCAATGGGGGCCTCCGGCCCCGCAGAACCGCCGGAGCCAATGGTCAACGCACTGCCGATCATTGTTTCAAGGCCGAGGGCAAATCGCAGTCGGCCCGACTCGCGTGTGAGCGAGTACAGCACGCCTGCCAGCCCATCGAGCCGTGCATCACGTCTGGGCCAAAGTCGTCGCCACAACACCAGCATGACCGCCCCGCCGGCGGGAATCAGAGGAAGCAGAACCCAAAAGGCGGGCCACGATGTTGCATGCGACACCAAAGCCAAAGGGCGCATGTAATTGCGCTCCACGAAATTCGTACATACCTTGAACAGCCAGGTTGCACTGCCGCTGAGCACTCCCACCACAAAACTCAGCACCACAAGCAGCGTTTGTTCACGAACGCCCCAACGGGTCAATCGTTGCAACAGTCGCAATCGAAATTGAAGAAGCCAGCCCTGTGCGGCCTTCGTTATGTTTATGGCCATAAGCCTTTCTACTCCGAAAACCGGTCAAGCGCCGCAGCTACCATGCCTTACGCAGACTACGTTTTATTCCGGCACCATTCAGCCTGGCAATTATCCGAGGCAAGCCCCCTGTTTTCTACCAAGTGGCTCCTAGGACTTTCCCCGATGTTAGCATGCGATCAAGGTTTTATCATAGGATTGTAAGAACCGCGCAGGTTCACACTGTATAGGAGATAGTTTTATGACAAACAATCCATCCATAAACCTCGCACTTGATCCAGCACGAGCCATCTGGCGGCGTCAGCGCCATGCACTGGATGCATTTTTTAAACCCAAAAATGTTGCTGTCATTGGGGCTACGGAAAAGCCCGGCAGCGTTGGACAAGCAGTGGTTCGCAACCTTATTGCCAGCCCTTTTGGCGGCGCGGTGCTTCCGGTAAACCCAAAGCGTCCAAGCGTGCTAGGTATTCGTGCTTATCCAAGCGTAGCTGAATTGCCCATACAGGCAGACTTGGCCGTCATTACAACCCCAGCAGCAACCGTACCCCAGCTTATATCTGAATGTGGTGCCGCGGGCATTGGATGCGTCATCGTTATATCCGCCGGCTTTAAAGAAGCCGGGCCAGCAGGAGTAGCGCTGGCTGAGAAAACATTGGCCGCGGCGCGCAAACACTCCATCCGACTCATCGGGCCTAACTGCCTGGGGCTGATGTGTCCGCCCTCGGGAATTAACGCCTCCTTCGCTCATGCCATGGCACGTCCAGGTTCCGTTGCGTTTATCAGCCAAAGCGGTGCCCTGTGTACGGCTGTACTCGACTGGAGTTTACGCGAAAGTGTGGGCTTCAGTGCGTTTATCTCTATAGGCTCGATGCTGGACGTCGGCTTTGGCGACTTATTAGACTATTTTGGTGACGATCCACAAACGCGCAGCATTGTCATGTATATCGAAAGCATTGGCGATGCGCGTGCGTTCCTATCAGCGGCGAGGGAAGTCGCTCTCTCCAAACCTATCATTGTAATTAAGGCCGGCCGTACCGATGCGGCCGCTAAAGCCGCCGTCTCCCATACCGGTTCGCTTGCCGGCAGCGACGATGCCATAGAGGCAGCCTTCAGACGCGTAGGGGTTCTGCGGGTGGATTCGATCGAGGACTTATTCTCGATGGCGGAGGTCTTGGGCAAGCAGCCACGACCGGCCGGGCGCAAACTTACGATCGTCACCAATGCAGGCGGGCCTGGCGTGCTTGCAACTGATGCGCTCATTTCTGGAGGTGGTGAGCTGACTTCCTTAAGCCCCGAGGCCATTGACAAACTAAACGAGACGCTTCCGACGCAATGGAGCCATGCCAATCCCATTGACGTGCTCGGCGACGCCGACGCGCAGCGGTATGCCGCCGCAACCCAATTGGCCATTGAGGATACCGAGTCCAATGGTGTATTGGTTGTACTTACCCCGCAGGCTATGACCGACGCTACCGCTACGGCCAATCTGATCTGCAGGCTGGCCAGCGGTGCGCAAAAGCCCGTTCTCGCCAGTTGGATGGGAGGCGACGAAGTCGCTGCGGGGGCAGCGCGCCTAAACGCCGCTGGAATCCCGGTTTTTGAGTACCCCGATTTGGCGGCACGCACCTTTAATTTCATGTGGCGTTGGAGCTACGCCCTGCGTGGAATCTACGAGACTCCAACAACTGTTTCCGAACAATTGCCTCAATGCAGCGCCACAGCCGCAGAAATTATCGCTACTGTGCGGCGCGACGGACGCACCATCCTGACGGAGCCGGAGGCCAAACAACTCTTGGCAGCATATGGCATATCCATTGCGCAAACACACACCGCAACGACTCCAGCCGAAGCAATTCAGGCAGCTAAGACCATAGGGTTTCCGGTCGTGCTCAAGTTGCTCAGCCATAAGATAACTCACAAAAGCGACGTCGGCGGAGTTTGTTTGAATCTTCAGTCCGAGGCGCATGTTGTCGAGGCATTTGACGCGATCAAGCAAGCCGCCCATAAGCATGGCGGAGACGACGCTTTTGAAGGCGTTACAGTTCAGCCGATGATTCGCGCAGACGGCTATGAACTGTTGCTTGGCAGCACGGTGGATTCGCAGTTGGGGCCGGTGATCGTCTTCGGTGCTGGCGGCCAGCTTGTGGAAATCATTCGAGATCGCTCACTTGCATTACCGCCGCTCAACAGTACCCTCGCCCGCCGCATGATGGAACAGACCCGAATATTCAAGGCTTTGCATGGCGTACGTGGCAGGCCGCCTGCAAATATGGCTCTGCTTGAAGATGCCATCGTCCAGTTTAGCCGACTCGTTATCGAACAACCCGAAATTCGTGAGGTGGACATTAATCCACTACTTGCGTCAGATCGCGCCGCTGTTGCCCTCGACGCCCGCATTGTGCTTCACGATGCAGCCGCAGTGGCGGCAGGGCTTCCCCGGCCTGCGATTCGCCCGTATCCCGGCGAGTATGTCAGCAGCATCAGCAATCGCCATGGGCTGAAAATGACAGTCCGCCCCATCCGACCGGAGGATGAACCCCTGCTGGTCAAATTTCACCGCCACTTGTCTGACCAAACAGTGCACCAACGATATCTCGGCATGCTCAACTACGATGCCCGCGTAGTGCATGAGCGATTGCTTCGGCAATGCTTTAATGATTACGACCGCGAGATCGCGCTGGTCGTCGAGATGATACAGCCAACCACCAATCGCCCCGCTATCATCGGCGTCGGCCGAATGACGCGGCTTCCGGGAACCCAGCAAGCCCGCTTTTCGATGGTTGTGGCCGATGAATATCAGTTTCAAGGCATCGGCAGCCAACTGTTGGAAAAGCTCATCGCCGTCGCCCGTGGAGAAAAGATCAGTGTTTTGACCGCTGAGATGCTAGCGTCTAATTTTGACATGCAGGACCTGTGTCGGCGCAGCGGTTTTACCATCAACACCAAACCCGGCGACGAATTGGCATCCGCAGAACTCAGATTACAATGATAGAGCCAAGCGGCGCGGCAAAGGCCGCCTATTGAACCGTACCGATGAGTTGAATTGAGCCGGTGGGCACCGCAACACCACCTGCGGGTTCATCCGTTACAGCCACCGCACTGATCTGATCCATATTTTGCCCAACAGCAGCGGTCAGCATGCCATCGCCACTGGCATTAACATTAAATGTTCCTGCAGCTTTCTTCGCATGATCTTTGGTGATAAACCAAAGCTCGTAGGTTTTTGTCGGTGGAAGTGGCTTAAGTCCCATGGCACAAAATTGCCACATATGTGTTTTGGCATTGTAGAAGATTCGGCCAACTGCATGCTTGTCCACGGGTTTGCCCGAAAGCGCCACAACCTGGAGTTGTTTGGCCATAAACATTTTACGTGTCATCTCCGATTGCTTAAGCTGCAATTGAAGAAGCGCTGCCGTTTGAACTGCCGATCGGTAATTTGCGGTTAGCGAATTAAGGTTGCTTTTAACAGCGTCGAAGCGTTCTTGCATTGCCGCGAGTTGCTGGTTCTTTTGCTTAATCATCCTATACCAGTAGGCGCTCACGGCCATCAAAGTTGCGGCCAGTACAATTGCTGCAGCCAGACCGCTCATTGCATACCAACGCCACGATTGCTCCGGCTTTCGTGGCTCTGTGTTGTCGGTATGCCTTGCAATGCGTGCCATCAACGATGCGTGTACGTCAGGATTCGGCTGCGCCTGCGGCAGCATGAGGGCTAAGCTCGCCCCCACCGTGGTAAACTCCGTGAGCATGGCATTGCAGCCCGGACAGCCTGTCGCAAGGTGCGATTGTAATTGCCGCGCCTCGTTATCGGACAATCCACCGACAACGTATAACGGTATTAACTCGCTCGCTTGCTGACATATCACAATAAGGGCCTCAACACTCAATTATCCTTTACGCAGAATATCCCTAAGATGGATTAAGCCAAGCCGAATATGGCTTTTCACTGTTCCCAAAGGCAACCTCGCTTTGGCGGCTATCTCGCTATGGCTTAAGCCGTCAAAATAGGCCATCTCAAGCGCTTTTCGCTGTGGGCCGGGGAGCGATTCCATCGCACTTCGAATCAGTGCACCTTGCTCCGCAAACTCAACAGCTTTTCCAGGGTTATCCGCCGCCTGATTTGCCGGCAGATTCAGATTTGCCATCTCCCCAATATCCACCTGATGCAGACTTCCGGTTTTGGAACTGCGTTTTCGATCAATAGCGCGGCTGCGGGTCAGCGTAATCAGATAAGTAACCGGAGCACCCCGCGCCGCCTCATAGCGCGACGCGCGACGCCATAATTCCCAGAACACGTCAAGCAAGACTTCTTCTGCGTCGGTGCGATTATTGACGATGCGCTGACACACAGCCAGCAACAAACCTGAATATTTGTTATAAAGCCGATCCATCGCAGTCGGATCGCCGGCAGCAATTGCCTCCATAAGCACATAGTCATCGGCCGATTGCGACTGGACAGACAAACTGTTCATACCTCAACTAAAGCGCGGCTGTATTTAAAGCGGCCGCACATTACCTGTATGCTACCTGAAAAAGTAAATCGCTCAAGTGAATCATGACCGCTGGTTTGACGTCGCAGCCGCTAGATGTTGTGTGATAGCTGCATCGGCAAGCAAGAGTAACCGCCGAGCGGTCTCAAATGTCAGCCGCGCCAAAGCATCGTGCAGGTTTAACCAAGCGGAACCACTATGTTCGTGCGAAAGCTTGACATCTTCAGTCATTGTATGAGCGCAAAAGTAGGTTACGCGTTTGCGCACACGCCCTTTACTACCGGATTGGAATTCATACTCCATGCACCGCTCAAAAGTACTGATGCGGTCCAATTGGCTGATGCCGGTTTCTTCCTTCAATTCACGCACTGCCGCCTGCCAAGCCGTTTCGCCTCTCTCAAGATGGCCCTTGGGGTAGTCCCAATGGTGGCCATAGTCCAGCAGCAGATACAATCGTTTGTCCTGCTCAACTCTAAAAATAATAAAACCTGCCGATTGCTCACGCGCAACAGCTCGGCCCTGCCTCTGAGGGCGCCTTCTCGCCTTGCCTGCGAATGAAGTGTCTTTGCCGGTCACCCGAACTTCCCCAGCAAACGCTTTTTATGATTCAAAAACACCATGTGATGATCCAAATGCGCGATCGCCATGGCCAGCAATTCCCTAAGGGAAATACGGCCACGCTCATTATGCATACCCGTGCGCTGAAAATTTTCGTCTGAAAGCCTCTTTAAAATCTCGGCCATAAGGCGACGATTGCGCATAAATAAATCCGCAGCCGCCTGGGGATCCAACATTTGATAGAAAAGATTTCGCGCAAAGAGAGATTCATTGAAGCCAATGAGCGTCGGTTCTGATTCCGCTATCACCCGCTTCATGCGATCGGCTAAAATTAGATCGCTGTCCATCAGATGCAGGACAATTTCTGCAATGGTCCATCCACCGCCTGCGGATTTGGCTCGCATCTGCGCCAAGGTCAGATTGCTTATAGCCTTTTTGGGAACCCTGCTGCCGCGAATATATTCCAGAATCATTGCTTCCGTTGTGTCGGTCATACTGGATTTACCGATAGGAGCACCTGCACCCTTATGGCGATGCTGTTGAAGATTCTTTGACGCCGATACTACTTTGGCAGCCATAGCAATGCTCCTTACTGTCTGACAGTATACCGAAGCACGTACTCCACTGGTAGCCAGCTTACCACCAACACCATAGCTTCATCGTTGTGGCGTCGCTGCGGCATTACACCATCAGATTCACCGCTCCTTTTAACCGAATGTCCGCAGAAGATGCCCCTACCAAGATGTCTATTTTGCCTGGCTCCTGCACGAAATCCTGCTGGGCTTCATCCCAGTACTTGAGGGCTTGATCATCGTGCCCGAGCGCAAAGCTTACCGTCTTGGTCTCCCCGGGTTCCAAATGGACGCGGGCAAAATCCACCAACTGCTTGATGGGGCGTTGCACTTTGCTCCCATTGACATGCACGTAAAACTGCACAATTTCATCACCGGCAATTCGGCCTGTGTTGGTAATAGACAGTGCGATGCCCACAGCCTTTTGTGGCTTAAGTGCCGACGCGGTCACCTCGAGATTAGCATACTCAAACGTCGTGTAGCTCAGCCCATGACCAAACGGGTACAGCGGCTTGCCTTGGTAATACATATAAGTGCGGCCTTTACGCACGTCGTAATCATGAAAGTGTGGCAAATCATCTACGGAGGCATACCAGGTTGTTGTAATTTTGCCAGCCGGGTTATAGTCGCCAAAGAGTACGTCGGCAATCGCATGCCCTTGCTCCTGGCCTGCGAATATACCGCCCACAATGGCAGGCACATTTTCCTGCTCCCAGTTTATAGCCACTGGAGCATTCGATGAAATCACCAAAACCGTCCTGGGATTAGCGGCCAATACGGCCTTTATCAAGTCGGACTGCACGCCCGGCAAACCAATATGCGAACGGTCATGCCCTTCGGCACCAATCGCCTGATCAACGCCCACAAATACAAGAGCCACATCCGCCTGGCTTGCCATCTTTACGGCCGCGGCAATATCCGATGGTTGCGCTGTACCATTCACTGCACAGCCCAGTGCAACGGATACCTCAACCGCCTTGGTCGCCGCTGCCGGAATCGGTTCCGCCGGTGTCAGGTTGAAGGACCTTAGGTTAAATAGAAAATGCCTGGCCTTGCCCAAAAATCGCAAGTAAACTTTGTGCTCGCCGCTAATATCCGATATCGGAGCCGACACATCCACCCACTTTTACCAGCCGCCTGTAACCGGGACCACCAATTTGCATATCACCGGACCATCCAGACGATCCAAATGAACTTCAATAGACCCGCCTTCGCCTTGGCTCGCAACGCGAGCGTGAAGTTCAGTCGCCCCATTAAATAGGACTTTGCCATAGCTGGTCCATGAACCAGCCTTGATAAAGCCCAAGTCTTCTCCTCCTTCAGCGCAGCTTTCAACTTGAGGGCTGCCACCCAACGAATCGAAGTTGGCAGCCATCTTTGAGTACGAAGGCTGGCTTTCTATGCCGAAAACGTCAAATATCCCCTGCAGTGGCGATACCCGGTGCATTGGTGAGCCGCTGTAATTACCAAGATGGCATACAGATGCCATTGGTCCAATCACTGCTATTTTTTTGAGTTTGGTTTTGTTCAGCGGCAAAAGATTATTCTCATTTTTAAACAATACAATGCTTTGTCGCCCCGCTTCGCGAGCCAACGCACGGTGAGCCGCACTTTCACGACAATCTATCGGAATCTTGCTATAGGGTACCTGTCCCGGCGGATCAAACTCGCCCAGCAGTATGCGGCCAGTGATAGAACGGGTCAGCGAGCGATCAATGACTTGCTCACTAATAAGCATCTTATCCACGGCCTGCCCCAGAAATCTCTGCAACGTGCCGCCACAGTTAATATCGCATCCCGCATTAACTGCCAAGGCAGCGGCTTCGTAACCGGTCGGCACAAAGTGATGCGTTTGATAGATGCAGCCCACCGCATCGCAATCCGATACCACATACCCCTTAAAGCCCCAGCGACGGCGAAGCACATCCGTCAGCAAAAACCGACTCGCCGTGGTGGGCACGCCATTGAGAGAGTTGTAAGAACTCATCACTGTAAAAACTTTTCCCTTGGTAACGCACGCATGAAAACCACGCGTGTAATATTCCCAAAAACTGCGGGAATCTACTGAAGCTGAGGTTGTGACTCGATCAGAATCGGTATCATTGCATATATAATGCTTAGCGCAGGCAATGGTCTTTAAATACTTGGGGTCATCTCCCTGCATGCCATGAATGGTATAAGTTGCCATCTCTCCGACCAGATAGGGGTCTTCCGAATAATTTTCCCCGATGCGTCCCCAACGCGGATCGCGCGTGCCCATATTGACCGTGGGAGGTGAAAAAAGCGCCAGGCTTTGGCCGTTTACCTTGTGCCAGGCCCACACCTCATCAGACACTGCCGTAAATACCTGTTTGATCAATTCACAGTTCCACGAGCAGCCCATCGCGAGCGGCAACGGGAAGGAGGTAATCGGCCCTGCATGAATTAACCCATGCAGACCCTCGCTCCCATAAAAATTAAAACCAGGCAGGCCAATTCGCGGAATTGCCGCAGCGCCTGTGCCGAACTGCGTAATTTTTTCCGCCAACGTCATTTTGGCAACGATAGCCGCCGCTCGCTTGCGGGCAGCTTCAAAATTAACTAATGAAATGCCGCCGGTATCCAACCCACCATCGGCAGGCATGGCTTGCTCCCCACCGCCAGGTTGGGCACCCATTTCCTGACAGCCCGCCAACGCCAATGCAGCGCCGGCTGCGGCAGTTGCGAGAAAATCGCGACGAGAAACGTCAAGGTGATTGGGAAAAGTTTCGCATGCCATATTTGAGTACCTCTAATAAAGATGCAAAATCCGCAATCTAATTGCCTTGCTCAGCACTCTGAGCGAGCCCGAATGCGGCAGCAGTAAAGCCAATATTCAGACACATCTCTAACGCTTGAACTCGGCCGTTATTGCCTCGTCAGTAGTCGTTGGCCGCGACTATGAAATAGTCCTACGATGGCCAGCAGGGTTTATCAACGGTAAAATCAAGGGCATGAAAAACAACTGTAATATAGATCATCGGGGGCGGGCCTTGCGGAGATTCACAAGTTACGCATTGCTGGTACTTTCGGTCGGATGCGCCATCGCATCGTGGATAACCGCCAAGACTTTGTGGTTTGCGCCCGCGGCAGCCTGTTTCGCCTTCGGAGCAATTACGCTCATTGAGGCGCATAAAGGGTGGTGTTATCTCCGAGGCATTGGAATAAAAACCCCCATTTAGGCAGACAACTTATATCACCAGGCCTAAGCACCGTCTGCCGTAACCTTACATAGTTCCCGTAACGCGGCCAACATCAGGAAGTATTTTCATGGGTTGCCAGGTATCAGTCTGCATTATTTGCTGCAACGAGAAGCAAGTGATTACCACTTGCCTTGATTCGGTAGCGTGGTGCAGCGATATTGTTGTCGTAGATTCCGGTTCAACAGATGGTACTTTTGAGGCTGCCGCCGCTCACCCGACCACACCTCGCATCATCCATCAACAATGGCTTGGTTATGCAGCGCAACGGGACTTTGCCATCCAGCAATGCCTCAATGATTGGGTGCTGGCGCTCGATGCCGATGAAGAATGCTCCCCTCAACTTGCAAAGCAGATATCCGCCTTAAATGAAACGTCCAATTCAGATGTTGCCATGTTTAGCATGCCACGCCGCAACTACATCGCTCGGCGTTACGTGCGGTGCTGGTCTCCGGACTACCAAACACGTCTGCTTCACAAAAATCGAATGACAATCGCCGGCAACTTTGTTCCTGAAAAGCGTGTGGCAATGCCCGGTTTTCACATAGTAAAGCTGACCGGACCGCTTCTACACAATCGCCTGACGGCCTTCCAACCATCCGATTTTAATGACGGGCCGCGAATGCAGGAACATGCCGAATTGCTGGCACAAAGCCTTGCTGGCAAAGGTCAGAAAGCCAACTTGCTCAATCTTATTTTTCGACCAGCACTTACATTTCTAAAGTACTATATTCTCCGAGGAGGTTTTCTACAGGGCCGATTTGGTCTGGTTATAGCCTACAAAACAACCATAGGGGTCATGCTTAAGTACAGCGTCCTTTACGGCAAGCAGGAATTTGAACATGCCACCCATCGCAAGCCACCTGAATAAAGCCCGAACCACGCAGATTATTGAGTTGCCAGTTTAGTAAATGACTCGCGCAGCACATTGTACAGCGAAGAATACTTGGCTAACTGCCGCCGATAAAATGCTGCGCTCTTTCGGTTGGGTTTGCATACCGACTCAACCGCAATCACCGCTCGCGTTGCAGCAGCCACATCGCGCCAGGCCCCAACTCCCACGCCAGCTAGCACAGCCGCGCCCAGGGCCGCGCCTTCGCTCGCATTTACAGTAACGACGGGCGCGCTATACATATCGGCCTGCAACTGCCTCCAAAACTCACTGCGTGCGCCGCCTCCACTGGCTCGCACCTGCTTGATGGCGACGCCCATTTCACGAAGAATGCCTTCCTGCTCCGTCATGCCAAAGGTTATGCCCTCCACCACGCTGCGAATAAGCTCGGCTTGCCCATGTCGGGGCGTAAGCCCCACAAAACAACCTGTGGCATACGGGTCGGCATGGGGGCATCGCTCACCCGTAAGATAGGGTAAAAAGAACAGATTTTCGCATCCAGCGGCGGCCCCCGCCGCACGTTGCATCATCAGCGGATACAATTTACCAGGGTCGTTCTTGCTGCGCTGCAGGGCGGCGATTTGGTCCACAAAAAGTGTATTACGAAGCCATTGCAGTGATCCCCCCGCTGAAAGCATGCAACCAAACACACACCAAGTTGATGGTATCGCATGGCACATAGTGTGAACCCGGCCCAGCCGATCCGTGCGTGGCTCGTCGCTGGCCGCAAAAATCACCCCGCTCGTGCCCATGCTCGCCGAGATAAGTCCTGCTGCTACAACGCCCGTACCAACTGCCCCGGCCGCCTGATCGCCTGCCCCACCCACCACCGGTGTGCCCGGCTGCAAGCCTAACTCGACTGCGGCTGATGTGGTAAGTACGCCGCTTATCTCCGCCGATTCCCAAACTTTGGGGAGTATCAGTGGGTTTAAGGCAAGTTTCTCGATAAGCCCGATATGCCATTTCCGGCGTTTGACATCCAACAGCAGGGTACCCGATGCATCCGAAACTTCCGTTGCGTATTCACCTGTAAGACGATAGCGAATGTAATCTTTTGGCAGCAGCACCTGCGCAAGCATCGCGTAACGTTTTGGTTCATGCTGCCTTAACCACAAAATCTTAGGCGCTGTAAAACCCGTAAGCGCCGGATTGGCAACCATTTGCAGCAGCTCATCGCGGCCACCGGCCAACTGCGTAATTTGTAAACACTGCTCGGCTGTCCGCTGGTCGTTCCATAAAAGCGCCGGACGCAGAACCCTGCCACGCCCATCTAAAAATACGCTCCCGTGCATCTGGCCCGATAAGCCTATGCCGCCAATTTCCGCCCCCCGCAGCTTCGCTTTCTTAAGTACGGCCCGCGTGGCGGTTATTGCCGACCGCCACCAGTCTTCAGGAATCTGCTCGCTCCATCCGGGCTTGGGCGTGTAAATCGGGTGTGCCGCCTCGGCTGCTGCCAAAACACGACCATCCTCTGCCAAAACCAATGCCTTGGTGCCGGAGGTCCCGATGTCCATACCCAAATACGCGACCATGTTAGTCTCCTAAACTCTTTTTTATGCCTTTGGTGTGCCTTGTAAATACTCCACCACGTCACGCACCACCCAACTCATGGCGTCCATAGCGCCTTGCGTTCGGGCTGCCAGATGGGGCGCCAAGATGCAATTTGGACAACCCCACAGAGGATAGTCCGCCCCCGGTGGCTCGGGGTCATGCACATCCAGTGCCGCGCCTGCCAGGCGGCTCTGCCTTAGCGCTGCCGCGAGTGCCGCGGCATCTATCACTTCGCCACGAGAGGTGTTGATTAACAATGAATTCGGCCGGCATTGTGCCAGGGCCGGTGCGTCAATCATACCCCGATTGCCCGGCCGATGACTCACATGAATGCTTATGACGTCCGCCTGTGCATACAGTGACGGCTTGTCAACGCTCGTTGCCAAAAAATCAACATGCTGCGCCACATCCACAACATCGTTGTAGATAACCTTCATGCCAAACGCACAGGCTGCTCGCCCTACCAGCCGGCCAATGCGACCCATGCCGATAATCCCGATGGTTTTGCCGCAAAGCTCCAGCCCGCGGATAACCTTGCGATACCGGTGAAACGCCTCTGCGGCCACCGGTTGTCGGAGGTTAATCACCGGTCGCCCCAGCGGAAATATCAAATTAAAGACATACTCGCACACAGCATGTGCATTAGCCCCCGGGGTTGAAAACACTTTTACGCCATGTGTTTGGCACGCCACCTGATCTATATTTTCCAACCCCACACCCGCCCGCCCAACCGCACGCAAAGACCGAGCCTGTGATAGCAGCAGCTCATTTACCTGCGTATAGGTGCGAACAATTAACCCCTCAGCCGTTGCTAAATCTCGGTGCAACTGCTCCGGATTTTTCCAACTCGATTCAACAATGCGGGCTTGCTTATGCGCCCACTCCAACGGTACGGCCTCCAGGCCTTCTGTCATCACTATGATAGGCTTCAATCAACAATCCTTCCGATGAGGCCACAAACCCGGTGGCAGTACTTCATGACTAATTCACAATAAGCCCAAATATCCATCGCCGCAATATCAGATGCGACACACTTTATGCGTGTTCTGTTTTCCAC
Source organism: Phycisphaerales bacterium (assembly GCA_013044165.1). Lineage (GTDB taxonomy): Bacteria > Planctomycetota > Phycisphaerae > WQYP01 > WQYP01 > JABEVB01. Next base: position 6,608 of record JABEVB010000226.1, on the reverse strand, counting down.
TATGCTTTGCTCGACGTTACAAAGTGGAACTTTAACGGAGGCCGTTATGCCGCGAGTCGCTTTTATTTTAGTTGCCGGACTGGACCAGCATCTGTTCAATCAAGCTGGTTCGCCGCCGGAGCTTGCCGGCTTTCGCTTTCGCAGCAGCTACCAACCTGTCGTACCGGCGGTAACGTCTTCAATGCAGGCCACGCTCACGACAGGCCTTAGCCCGGCTGAGCACGGCATCATAGCCAATGGCCTTTTTACTCACGCCCGAAGCGATTTGCACGCCAAGCTCGACCTGAGCAATTTCGCACCTTTTCGCAAACAAACCAGTTTCTGGGAACAAGCCAACTCCCTGGTGAATGGACCCCGATTTTGGCACGACACGAATAAAAAGACAGCCATGATGTTCTGGCAACAATCTATGCCCGATGCAGCCGACATTATCCTTACCCCTAAGCCGGATCATACCCCCGATGGCAAGACCATCAGTATATGCTGGAGTCGGCCCACCGATTTGTATCCCCGCTTGGCAGACAAACTCGGCCAGTTTCCGCTCCATCACTATTGGGGGCCAATTGCAGGCAGGCCCAGTTCCGAGTGGATTATCGCATCAGCTCGTGAAGTTTGGCAGACTCAACGTCCGGATCTTCTCCTCCTATACGTTCCTCAACTCGATTATAACCTTCAGCGTTTAGGCCCCGACTCTCCCGTGCCGGCAAAAGAGGCAACCGACGTCAGCCGCCTGCTGATGCCGCTAATTGAGCAAGTTCGCGCCGATGGCGGCATTCCAGTTGTAGCTGGAGACTACGGTATTACGGCCGTCAATCAAGCGGATATGCCCAACCTCGCACTTCGGCGAGCGGGACTTTTAACAACCATGCCCGACGAGCAAGGCAAGTTGTTGATTGACTACGCCAAAAGCCGCGCTGTAGCCATGGTAGATCACCAAATCGCCCATGTTTATTGCGACCCCCATACCCTGGAAGCTGCTGTAGAATCACTCCGGCTTCTGCCCTCAGTGGATCGCGTGCTGATTACGCCCTCCGAGAAGGCCTCGGTGGGGCTTGGCGGCGATCGCACCGGCACCGTGGTACTGCTGTCTCGCCGTAACGCCTGGTTCGCCCACGATTGGTGGGAATCAGATGCGGAAAAGCCAGCGTGGCAGTTTTCGGTGGATATTCATCGCAAGCCTGGATACGACCCGCGGGAACTCTTTTTCGACCCTGAAAAAAAATGTATCTGTCAGGATGTTCGGCGCGTCAAGGGCAGTCATGGCGCCCCGCCAGATCCCGAAAATTTCCCGATGCTGTTCGCCGATGTACCGTTGCCTGCGGCACGCAACGGAAGCAGCAGCGCCTTACCACATGCCAGCGACATTGCCGCTTGGCTGCAATCGCAACTTTAGCTTTCAGCAGGAACCATATGGCCCGATCCCTTTACGATGACGACGATGCCCCTGATGCGCTGGAGTTTCAGCGCTATCAACACAATGGAGTCAAATGCAACCATTGTGGAAAACTGGTTTTTGACGATCTCGATGAATGCCCATTTTGCCACGCAATGGTGTCCACGGCCAATCGCAAGTCACGCTGGCTTATATGGACGGCTGCAGGCTTACTGTTACTTTTTCTTTTTGCACTGCTTCAGGGGCTGGGGTTGATTTGATACCATATCCGTTGCACTGCTAAGGTCAGGGGCGCGATGTGTGGCACAGCCCTGCTTTTTCGTCGTGGGGACTTAAATAAATGCGAGAGTACAAACTCACCTGTGGTTTATGGTTACCAATCCCCGTTGACAAGGTGTTTCCATTCTTTGCCGATGCCGCCAATTTGTCACGCATTACGCCCCCTTGGCTAAGGTTTACTGTCACATCACCCCAACCTATGGTTATTGAGACTGGCTGCACAATTGACTACACCATTCGCTGGCTGGGTATACCCATGAAATGGCGAACGCTTATACCCCTGTACGAGCCGCCACTTCGATTTAAGGACCAACAGATTTCCGGACCATACGCCAAGTGGGTCCATTTGCACTCATTTGAGTCAAAAGACGGCGGAACGGTCGTTCATGACGAGGTGGAATACCGTTTGCCATGGAGCTTTGCAGGCCACATAGCCCACACACTGCTGGTACGCCGCCAACTTGAGGGTATCTTTAACTTTCGTCAGCAGAGCCTCGTCAACCTACTCCTGGCCGGCAACACTCAAGCAGCGCGTGTAATCGAACGCGTCAATATAGTTTCGCGCGAGGTTGTTGATCCATAGAACCGCACATTGTTTAGTTCCAAATGATCTTAACGATTTCCTATGAGCACTAACAAAGCACTGATACCAACACCCCGATGTTACGAAATAAGATTTGGCGTCAGCCGGACTTTTCTATAAATTAGCCAACATGACTAGAAGTTCTTCCGATACGCCCCCATCCCAACCAAGCGCTACAGTGTTACACCGTGCGGACCGCCAAAAGAAAATAAATAGTCGGACACATTTTGTTCGTGACACGCTTATGGCACCCCGCCAATGGATCGAAGGCTGGTACGGAGCCTACGGCATTCTTGGTGCCGTTTCGTCGGGCATCATCCCCATCACGCTGCCGCTGATGATGGCCCAGGCGACTGGCAAGCTTAGCACCGTCGGATATGTGATGGGAGCGTTTAACTTGGGCGCCATTTCCTCGCCCATATGGGGCAACATCGCCGACAAAACCAAAGCCTTTCGGGCAATATTTTTTGGCGGATTGGCCGTTGAAGCAGTTGCAATGGCGGCGTTTCCTTTGGTACATGGCCTGATAGCATGGTTTGTAATCGCGCTGATCATGTGCATCAGTACGGCGGCGGTAGCCACCTGTGCTATCCTGATGGTAGTAGAATTTCATCCTGTAAAGGAATGGACTCCCCGTATCGGCTGGCTTCAGACATTCAATGGTGCTGGCCAGGCAATCGGCCTGTTGCTGGCCGGCGTCTTGGTAACAGCAGGCTACCGAGTTGCGCTATGGGCGGGGGCGGCACTGCTTTTACCCGCAATTGGTTTAGGTATCTGGGCTTTACGCAGGATAGCGATGCGCTATGCCTTGGACCCTTCCGTTACTATTCGATGGCTGCGAGCTCATGGCGATCTGGCGCCAATTTCTCGATTTGCTCGCGTGGAATTACTGGGTGGCGGCATCCTGCGCCATTTTTCCATCATCAACATTCGCAGCCTCAAGGCCTTTGCTGACCTGCTGCCGACGCGATTCGGCCGCTTTATGGCTTCAATTTTTCTTCTTTTTTTTGGCATTGCGGGTTTCTTTGCGTATTTTCCCGTTTTTCTCCACATGTCATTTCATATTTCCCCAATGGTAACGTCGTTTGACTACGCGATAACCGCAGGTTTAGGTGTTTTTCTATATCCGTTGGCCGGGCGGTGGTGCAGCCGGCTTGGTGCCGGCACCATCTATCTTCTGGGTCGCATCATTCGATTTGCTGCCTTTGCGCTTATGCTTGTCGCAATTGTAGTGAATGCCGAAATGGTGCGAATGGTGTTGGCTTTCGGCAGCTTTTCGCTGGTGATTCTCGCATGGCCTCTTATCAGCGTGTCCGCAACTGAACTGACCTCCGAGCTTAGCCCCATGAAACAAGGCTTCGCCCAGGGACTTTACAACGCGGCCAACGCTGTCGGCACCGTTGCGGGAACGTATGCCGCCGGTGCGGCAGTCGCATATATGGATTTTAAGTCGTTACCTATAATGGCCATTGCAGGACTGCTGTTATCACTACTTATAGACGGCTTACCCGGCCAAAGAAAAGAAAAGCCTGTCGGTTCAACCGTCACCTGACAGTTGCCTTCACAGCAGGAAGACTATCTTGGCTTTCAGTGCCAGCCTGATCAACTCCACTCAAAATCAACAGAGCCGGTCGCGGCCTTTACCTTACCAAGAAACACGGGCTTTTCGCCCAAACGCCGTAGATGCGACATTACATAGCGCGTAAACTTGGGGGCCACCACAAAGCAATAGCCTATTCCCATATTAAACACACTGAACATTTCGTCGCTATCCACTGGGCCATTTTTCTGCAACCAATCAAAAATCGGCGGCGGCGTCCATGAATCCCGTTTGATGCGAACGGCCATACCTTCTGGCAAAACACGCGGAAGATTGCCCGGCAAGCCCCCGCCGGTAATGTGGCTCATGGCTTTAACCACTCGCTTCACCTTATAGTGCTGCAGCAATCCAAGTACCGACTTTACATATATACGCGTTGGCCGTAGCAATTCCTCGCCTAACTGACAGCGCAGTTCAGGAATATATGCATCAGGAGACAAGCCCATTTTATCGAAGCAAATATGCCGCACCAAAGCGTACCCATTGGAATGCAATCCGCTTGAAGGTAAACCAATAATGCTGTCGCCAATCTCCACCGTACTGCCATCGAGGACGCGGCTTTTCTCCACAACTCCTACGGCAAAGCCAGCCATGTCAAACTCACCAGGCGCGTAGACCGCAGGCATTTCAGCGGTTTCACCACCGAGCAGCGCGGCTCCTGACTCCAGGCAACCATCCGATACGCCTTTGACCATCTGCGTTGTAATTACCGGATCAAGCTTGTGCACGGCCAGATAGTCAAGAAAAAAAAGCGGTTCGCCTCCGTGCACTATCAGGTCGTTGACACTCATGGCCACGAGGTCTATGCCCACGGTATCGTACTTCTGCATCTGGGCAGCGACCTTGATTTTGGTGCCTACGCCATCGGTGCACGCAATGAGCACCGGTTCTCGATAGTTTCGAGCAAAGAGCTTTTCGTTGTAATCCAGCCTGAAAAGGCCGGCAAAAGCCCCATACTTACCAAGCACTCGCGGGCTGTAGGTTCTCCCGCAAAGGTGCTTTATCTGGTCCACCATCTCATCGCCGGCGTTAATATCCACACCGGCGGTTTTGTATGTTACGTTCTGTTTTCGATTACTCATCATGCGGGCAAAGTTTAACCGATGCACAATTATTTGCCAGATGCGGCCGCGGCCCCATCAGAGCCAAGCCTGTCCCAGGATCGGCCATCACGCGCCAGCAGCATGTCGGCCTCCGCAGGGCCCCAGCTTCCAGGTTCATAAACTGCCAGCGGCGAAAGTCCAGTCTGCCAAGCCTCTTCTATACGGTCTATAATCGCCCAAGAACACTCAACTTCATCGCGGCGAATAAACAGCGTGGAATCGCCGAGAATGGCATCCAGCAGAAGCCGCTCGTACGCTTCCGGTGAATAGCTGCCGAATGCCTCGTGGTATTCAAAATCCATGTGTACCGGACTTATGCGGGTGGCGGTACCCGGTCGCTTGGCATTGATTAAAAGCGAAATACCCTCATTCGGCTGCACCCGAAGCGTCAGCACGTTCCGCGCCACGCGATTAGCCTGTGCATTAAATAACACCCCGGGTGCCGAATTAAAATGGATGCTCAACTCCGACCCCTGCCGATGCATATGCTTACCACTACGCAGATAAAACGGCACCCCCTGCCACCGCCAATTGTTGATGTACAGTTTTACCGCCGCGTACGTTTCGGTAACACTTTGCGGTGCCACGCCACGCTCCTCGTGGTAGCCCATGACTTGCTTACCATCAATCTGCCCAGCCAAATATTGACCTCGTACCGTGTAATCGGCGACTTCCTGCTGGGTAAACAATGGAATAGACTTGAGAACACGAACTTTTTCATCACGGATGGCGTCGCCGTCGAGCGCCACCGGCGGCTCCATCGCAATGAGTGTCAGCAATTGCATCAGATGGTTCTGCAGCATATCCCGAAGCGTGCCGGCTGTTTCAAAGTAACCACCGCGCCCCTCTACCCCAAGAGTTTCGCCAACGGTGATCTGCACATGATCCACATACCGACGATTCCAGATCGGCTCAAAAATACCATTGGCAAAGCGAAAGATTAAGAAATTCTGCACGGTCTGCTTGCCGAGGTAATGGTCTATGCGAAATACCTGCGACTCGTCAAATACGCGATTGATATGCGCATTAAGCTCTCGCGCCGTGGCGAGATTTCGGCCAAATGGCTTCTCCACGATGATGCGACGCCAGGCACCGCTACTGAACGGATCAATATTACCCAAGCCCGACTCGCCGAGGTGATCTACAATCGGTGCAAATTCCGTCGGACTGGTGGAAAGGTAGTACAACCTGCGCCCGCCAGTGCCAAAACGCTTATCCAATTCAGAGAGGCGTTTGGCAAGCGATTGATACCCGCCAGCATCCTCAAATGTGCTTTGATGATAAAATAAGCGCTGGGCTAGATCGTCCCATACCTCTTTGTCAGCCGGCCTGACCCGTGAAAACTTATTAACCGCGTCCAGCATTTCATCGCGAAATTGCTCGTCCGTCTTGGCTCTACGCGCAAACCCAACTACAACGGAAGACTTCGGAAAAGCTCCGTCCCGCGTCAGGTTATAGATGGCCGGCAATAGCTTTCGCCCCGTCAAATCACCTGTTGCTCCAAAAATAACCACAACACAAGGCTCCGCAACATTGCTTGCAGCCGACTTCCTAGAGGTATCTGTCATCACACCGTCCTCGGTAAGGTTACCCAATCTGCCATATAATGCCCGCATGGCCGCATGTTGGTCAAACGAGTTGGCAGGAATT
>JABEVB010000225.1 GCA_013044165.1 Phycisphaerales bacterium | reverse complement strand
CGGAGGCACCCGCTTTTGGCCTCTTGGCCATTTGGGATGCGTCCCGCGTGAAAATAAATTGATGCGGGCACATACCTTGTTTGTATGCCGCGATATGCCGAAAGCATAGTTTGACAAATTCAGCAATAATCTGATAATCTGATTGCATGAAATCGACTTCCATCAGCGTGACTAAAGCGGCGCGCAATTTTGCCGATTGTGTGAACCGGGTTCATTATCAAAATATTTCATTTACCCTGCTGAAAAATGGAGTCCCATTCGCTCTGCTTGTGCCGGGAAACCGAATAAAGCGTGGTACCGGTCGAGAGATCGCACGGGTATTGGAGGCGGTGAAGTTGTCGGCCAAGGATGCTAGCGCCTGGAGCCGAGATTTGCGAATGGCCCGCAGGAGGCTCAAAGATCAGGCGGATAAGTGGGAGTAATTCTCGATGCGGACGTGATCATTCGCGGCGAGCGGGGAACTTTCGACCTCGCCGCGTGGCTTGCGGCTCGGCCAGCCGAGCAATTTGCAATGGCCGCGATCACACTTGCAGAACTCTGGCATGGTGTCGAGCGGGCCTCCGCTGCTCTTCGGCCGCAGCGGCAGCAATACATCGAGGCGCTGTTACGATCGCTGCCGATAATTCCTTATACTCAAAGCACTGCGCTGGAGCACGCGCGAATTTGGGCGAATTTACGAGCCTCCGGTAAAATGATCGGTTTTTACGATCTTATCGTTGCGGCGACCGCCCTGGATCAGGGGCGTGAACTGGCAACATTCAACAAGCGTCATTTTTCTTTGGTAGCCGGGCTGAAAATTATAGAGCCGCACCAGTAATCCTCGGCTATCATTATTAAAAAAACAGCGAGATTAGATTTTATATTATTTTTCGCAGCGCTCTGTTTTTCCGCGATGTTCATACCAGAATACCGACGGGCCATACCCGGTTTCGAATGGGCTGGTTTGGTTTTATCGCCCGGAACCAGGCCGACCCGCGTGGTACATGGCCGCAATTTCGGCCCCTGAAAGCTCGCGGCTGAAAATGGCCAATTCGTCCATGCGGCCATCCCAGCACTCATTTTGGTTTGCCATAGGCTCCGGCCGACCGATGAGGATGGTGGCAGCGTGTGGATGAGCCGGCCCTGTGCATGGCAGGCGCTGCATCAACCGGCCATTGATATAGAAGTTGGCCGTACCACCTCTGCGCGCCGTAACGACCAGCAAGATCCAGCCAGGGGTGCTCGGTGCAATGGTTTTTGTGATGACTGCACCACCCCCCCAATCAAAATAAAACCCCATTGGGCTTTTCGGGAACTCAGCGCAGCGGCTGCCCAACCACACAAGGTCAAATCGCGTCCACTGGTTAATTGACTCGTTGATGATATGCCCGGTAAGGCCCGGGTCCGTCGGCCGCAACCAAACCGCGACGGTCATGGCATGTTGCGGAATAAAATGTGTTCCGACATGCAGCGTTACCGCAGTGTGCCGGTCTGCATTAAATGCCAGTGATCCCTTGTTGCTCCATTGCCCGCGACTCCATTGCGGATTCGAATGGTTATCGCCTGGCGCACCGAGCAGGCCGTTGTATCGTCCAGTGGTGGTTGCGGCGCGATTGAGCAGTTCATGGGGCGCAGTATGGCGGTTATTAAAGGTGTAATAGGCTCGGAGCGAAGGATCGGTTCGCAACTGATCGCTGAAGGCCCGCCAGCGCCGGTAGCCGGGCGGCAGAGCGGCCATGGCCAATTGAGATGGACGTACAAATGCCAGCGGTTGCGGCGCTGTCGGCACAATCATTGCACTGGTACCAGCTCTGCCGATTTTTTGAGTGGTGCCCAGCAACTTGACCGCCTGGTTTTGTGCTACCACTTTGCTGGCGAGCACCGCGCCAGCCGGGGTTGTAATTTCCGCTCGCACATGGCCCCGAAGTACACTAACAATTGTGGGCTGATGCAGCCGCACCGCGACGCCAAATTCGGTACCCAGATCCACCACGGTTCCATTGGGCGTTGCAACGGCAAAGCCTCTAACTGTATGCGGTACAGCGGCAACCACCCGCCCAGACTTTAGATAAACCTGCCGAGGCGAGTTTGCATCAAAGGTTGTTGGCCCCTGAACAATTATTCGTACGCCATTGGTGAACATGACTTCGGCCAATCCCGATTCCAAGGTGAGCTTACCGGCGGGCAGTCGCGCGTTCTGCTTAATGATTGGTTGACCGCCGCCCCAACGGGCATTGACTGATTGCGTAAGTGTTAGCGGTCCAAATTGTTGTAAATCTGGTGCGCCACGATGCATCACTCCGGTCCAAATAAGCACCACAGCCACGAGGATGGCCGCAATACCCGCATAGGCCCAGGGGCTGTGCAGAAGGTGCCGGGGCCGGGTCACAGCCGCGGATATCCTGGGTTTCGATCGCCGCGATAAGTTTATGACAGGAGCCGATGGACGCTCCGGAGCTGATTGCAATGCCTGGAGAATCATGGCTTCGTTCATGTCTGCGGAGCGCAATTCCGAGAGGGGTAATCGCAATAGGGCTTCCAGGGCGGTGGGGGTGATCGGGTCGGTTGATTTATCGGGCCGTCGCGGATTATTTATGCTGCTTGGTTGTAACAATTCTTCCAGCAGGGCCGAGCGCAACAGTGAGAGGCGGGCCAGCAGGACAACTTTTGAGGCATCAGCGCGAAGCTCGGCATCGAGCTGTTGAACTTGAGCTTCGGTTAACTGGCTTTCGAGGTAGCAGAGCGCGCGGCGCATAAAATCTGCGTCGGCGTCGTGGAGGCGCGGCTTAAAAGAGTTGGCTTCAGTCATGGTCGCCTCCTGCGGCTGCGTATTTGCTGATGCAATCGGCCAGCGACACATGAATACGGCTGAAGGTGACATACAGGCTGTTAACGGGCCGCTTAAGCAGTTGGGCTATTGCCGGATAATTCATGCCCTGCTCATAGCGTTTGCGGATAAGCTCCATTGCGGCTGGGGACAGCAGTTCAAGGCAGTGCCGCAGTGCGTCCATCAAGATGGACGCTTTTTCGGGCGTGCCCTGTTGCCATTGGACATCAAGGACCTCAAGCACTTCGTCGCTTAAGGTGAGTTGGCGTTCACGGCGTTTTCGCAGGCGGTTGAGTGTTTCAAAGCGGGCGGTTTTGCGAAGCCAAAGCAAGAGGTGGGATTCATCCTTAAGGGTGCCGCGCTTTGTCAGAGCCAGTACGCAAATATCCTGAAAAATATCCTCAGCTAAATCTGGATGCCGGGCAATGGCGTTGACATAGGCGAGAATCTTAACCCGCTCGGTCATTAATGTTCTTAAAAGCGATTCTTCGGTCATGATATTCCAATCTCGCGCATTGCAACGGTGCTGGCTTCAAACTCACTGGCATGGCGTCTAAGGCGACACCTGACGGCAGCCAAAAGCGTAGAACCATCAATAGCAAACGTTGTTAGTCTGATAAATCTTAGCATTCAGGGAGAGATTGTGGAAACCCAAGCAGAATAGACGGATGATCGAAAAAAAATCGCCTCCGCAGCGCCCTGTTGAGCCGCAGACTCCTTGCGGCAAACGGGCCGATACCCCGGCCGAGCACTTATGGCGATTTGGATTGCCGCAAATCTGATGGATGAAGAAGGTACGGCTGCCTGTGGTAGATGGCGAGCGGTTGAGAAGGCTGCTATGCGAGCAAATCTATAAAGCGCTGTGGCGATTCGGCGGCGCCGGTTCGGTTGGAGATCATCATAGCTACCATTGCCGCGGAGGTTTCCACCAACCGGTGGTCCCAGCCGCGGTCGGCCGATCGCTTGTCAGAAAACACTCGGCAAAATTCCTGCAGCGTGGCCAGGCACCGCTCGGCAGGTAGCAGGGGAGTTCGCATGTCTTGTTCATAAAGTTTGCCCGATGCATCGCATATCTGGAAGCTAAAATCGGTCATTCGGACGCTGCCGGCCCGGCTCTGCACCAGCAGTTCGCGGCGAGCCGGCGCTTCGCGGTCGCTTATGGCAAGGCCGCAGACGCCGCCATCGGCAAAGCGCAGAGTGGCCGCCGCCGAGCCGTTGGCATCATTGAAGCGATCGCCCTCGCCGACGGCGCCCTCAATACAGGCATAAACCGATGCGGGCAGTCCAAGCAGTTCAATCGTCGTTCGCATGGCATCCCAGGCCAGTACGCTCATGGAGCGCACCACCGATTCGGCAGGCGCCTGCTGGCGCGATTTGGCAAGCGCGTGGTTGACGGCAAAAAAGCTTCCCGTCAGCAGCGAAACATCCAGAAAGTATTCTTGTCTTTGTAGACACTGCTTGAACGCCCATCCCTCCAGGGTGAGCGGCCAATTTAAAAGCAGGTGCGATTTGGGTGGGAGGATGGCGGCAATTTGCCTGGCTTCGGTTAAATTGCCGACCACAGGCCCCAGGCTCAGGATGGCGATCTGTTGCTGCAGGCATGCTTCGATAAAATCGAGGCCGAGTTCGGGTGTGCGATCGAGAATGATGATTTGCGGGGGGTGGGTGAGCATCATGCGGCGCAGGTCATCGTAGAATGGGGCATTAAAATGCTCCGCCAAATCGCGGGCTTCGGCAACACTGCTGTGGCCGACGGCCGTGACTTCAATAAGGCCGTCCTGCACCGCCCGGGCGATGGCCTTGAGCCAGTCCTGCTGAACGCTTTCAAGCCCGACCAGCCACGTTTTAAGGCGAGGGCCGCCGTCCGGCGCCGCTGCCGGCGCCGGCTCGCTGGGTATTGAATTGTCGGTTCGTTTGCTCATGGCGATGTCCCCACTGAACCATTTTTATGTTTAATGAACGCGTTGGCCGGGTGAGGCCGCGGCATCCACGCCGAGCAGGAAGATATCGCTTCCCCCCGGCCCGGCGGCCAAAACCATGCCCTCACTGGTGCCGAACTTCATTTTTCGCGGAGCCAGGTTGGCGCAAAAAATGACCAGCCTTCCCGGCAGCGATTCAGGTTTGACGGCTTTTTTAATGCCAGCAAAGACGGTTCGCTTTCCTAAGGGGCCGGCATCAAGCTCCAATTGCAGCATTTTATCGGTGCCGACGACATCCACAGCGCTTATAACGCGCGCCACGCGAAGGTCAATGGCGGCAAACTGCTCGATGGTACAGGTGGGTGCCAGCGGTTCGCCGACGGGGGCTGGTGCGGGGGCGCTGACAGCGCTGGGTGCCGGTGCCGGGGCGGTTGGCTGCTGATTTTTATTTTCTTCAATCATGGTTAATATCCTCTTTTCATCAACACGTTGGGTTAAATGTTCAAACGGATTTATTTTATGCGATTCCATGGATTCTTCGACTGATTCCCATTTCTGCGGCGGCAGGTTCAGGCACTTCTCCACCTGCTGGGCAAACTGCGGCAGGATCGGCTTGAGGTAAACCGTCAGCATGCGGCCGGCGTCGAGTGCGGCGGTAAGCACGCCACGGGCGGCTTCGGCGTCGCTTTTGACAAGCGTCCAGGGGGCTTGATCTTCAACGAATTTGTTGGCGCGGTCGGCGAGTTGGCAGATGTGCCGCGTCGCCGCTGCGTAATCACGCGACTCGTAATGGGCGGCGATTTTCTCCTGAGCCTGGCGAATGTCGGCGAGCATGGGCAGCGCGTCAACCACGGGCATGCCGGTGTGCCCATCGAGCAGGCGAATAAGCATCGGAGCGCAGCGGCTTATAAGGTTGGCCAGCTTGCCTACCAGCTCGCTGTTGACGCGGGCGGTAAAGTCTTCAAAGTTCAGGTCCATATCGGCGGCGCCGGGCGTGAGCCGGGTGGCAAAATAATACCGAAGATGCTGGGCATCAAGGTATTGGGCGAAGTGGCGGGCGCTGATGAACGTTCCGCGGCTCTTGGACATTTTTTCGCCGTTGACGGTCAGGTGCCCGTGTACACACAGCCGCGATGGCGTGCGCAGGCCGGTGCCCAAGAGCATTGCCGGCCAGAACAGGGCGTGAAAATAGACAATGTCCTTGCCGATGAAGTGGTAAATTTCAAGGTCGCTGTCCTGCCAGAGGTCTTGGACGGCGGCTGGTGAGAGCTTGCTGAAGTTAGCCAGGGCCGCAAGGTAGCCCACCGGCGCGTCAAGCCAGTTATAAAAATACTTATCCTTGTGGCCGGGAATTTCAAAACCAAAAAATGGCGCATCGCGTGAAATATCCCAATCTTTGAGATCGTCGCTGAACCACTCGCGAAGCTTGTTGGCGATGGCTTCATCCACAAAGCCGCTTTTAAGCAGTTCCAGCAGGCGATCACGAAAGTTGTTGAGTTTAAGAAAAAAATGGCGGCTGTTGCGGCGCTCCGGCTTGCTGCCGCTGACGGCGCTTCTTGGATCAAGAAGCTCGGTGGGGGAATAATGCTTGCCGCAAACCTCACAGGAGTCGCCATACTGATCGGGCGATTTGCAGTTGGGGCAGGTGCCGCGGATGAACCGATCGGGGAGAAAAATGCCCTCCACCGGGTCGAAGTATTGCTCGACGTCGCGCGTGGCGATATGCCCGCCCGACTGGAGTCTGGTGAAGATATCGCCGCATAACTCCTGATTTTCGGGCGAGTGGGTGGTGTAGTAGTGGCTAAAGCCGATGTCAAAAAGAGCGAAGTCGGCGCGGTGGGCATCGTTCATACGGGCAATGAATTGTTCGGGGGCGAGTTTTTCCTGCCGGGCGCGGAGCATGACCGGCGTGCCATGCGCGTCGTCGCCGCACACGTAGGTTACCTTATGGCCCCGCAGCCGCTGAAAGCGCACCCAAATATCGGTTTGAATGTATTCGACGAGGTGGCCAATATGAATATCGCCGTTGGCGTAGGGCAGCGCCGAGGTTACCAGTAGATTGCGTTTGCTTTGCATGAAAACTCCAACTATTCAGGGGGCGGCATTGTAACGCACAGCCTCGCTCTCGGCCACGAAGCTACCGCGTCGGCAACTCAATGGTTGCGTTTCGCTTTTCATCAGGCCTCATGGCGCTTATCATCCTCGAAGTTGATTCGCAGGCAAAGCCTGATTGCGAGAGACCGCTTGATTACCACGTCCGCAAAATGGTTATCGCCACAGCAGGGGCCGAAGCCTGCCATCGCGGTTAAGCCGGGGTTGGCGCCATGGCGCTGGGGGCGGCTGCTCGTGGCGCTGACGGCCGCAAGCGTGCCGCTTTTTGCGCCGGCGCTGCACCTGCACGGGGCCGGTTATACGCCCATCACGCCTACGGTGTTTCCGATTCTCAGGCCGTCTACGGCCATCAATATACCGCTTAAGGTTGCGGCCAAGCACACAGCCATTTGGCAGACCCCATCGGGTACGCAGCAAATGCTGCTCACGGGCGGGGTTGCTCTGTACATAGGCTATCGGCAGCTTACGGCGGATTCGGCGGCGGTATGGCTTAAGCCCGCAACGAGCGGCGGCGAGCCGATTTTTAATGTGAGCATTTATCTTGCGGGCCATGTGCGTGTGAGCGAAGGGCGGTTGGGGCGGGCGGTAAGCGTTGCCAAAGAACTCCTGGTAACCACGCGCGTCATTCAACAGGTTGAACTCACGGGTGCAGCGCCCGTACCAAAAAACAAGGCCCTGGACGCCGTGGTGGTTCGCGGTGAAGCCCTGCGCAAAGAAGCAATCGAGCGGCCGCGGGGCGTAGCGGCCATTCCTCGAATAGAAGTGCAGCAGACCGAAGAGGCGCTGGGCGAAGGTTGGATTGCCCGCGGAGCCAATAACGTTATTGAACCGTTGCCCAAGCCAATTTTTACGCCCGGCGCTGTGGCGAGCCGCTCGCCTGTGCAACGTCGGCCCAGCGTGCCGCCGCCGCAGATATTTGCCACCGGCGATAAAATTCAACTGCAAACCATCGGGCAGCAGCGCGTAACAATTGTGCAGGGCGAGTTTTTTCTGCAGCGCAAGCCTTTTCATGGTCAAAGCCTCGAATTGAGGGCCAATGACGCGGTGCTGTTCAGCCCGCTCAACTCTACTGAGCCGGGGCCTGCAAAGGGGCAGGTACATTCTATTGCGCGGACGGTGCAGGGTGTTTATCTGCAGGGCGACGTTACCATTACCAGCGGCGATCAAACCGTTCGTGCCGACCGTGTGTATTACGACTTCACGACCAATCGGGCCATTATGCTCGATGCGGTGCTAAGCACGTTTGACCTTAAGGCGCGGTCTCCGCTGTACATGAGGGCGGCGAAAATTGTGCAGATTGCCCGGGGAGACTTCCGGGCGGAATCGGTCAAGCTGTCTACCGATGAGTTTTATCAGCCGCATTATTACATTGGCGCCGGCTCGATGCACATTAGGGATGTCTCGGCTCCAACGCCGCCGGGCGCTGCGGCCCAGGGCGTTGTGTACGACTACACCGCCCGCAACACCACCATGAATGTGGATGGCGTGCCGGTATTTTACTGGCCGTACCTTGCGGGCAATACGCAGCAAAGCAACACGCCGCTGCGTTCCGCCACGGTCGGCTTTTCGGGCATTTATGGCGCTACGGTTAAAACCGACTGGAATCTCTTTGACCTGATTGGCTACACGCCTCCTAAAAAGGTGCAGGCGGACCTCAATGCCGATTACTTCTCGAAGCGCGGGCCGGGCGGCGGCATCAACAGCAAATGGGATATTCTAAATGGCCACGGGCTGTTGCACAGCTTTATTATTAACGATCATGGCAACGACCAGCTTGGTAACGACCGCGACAACCTGCCGCTGGTGCGCAGTACACGCGGCTACATTACCGCGCGTCACCAGCAGAAAATCAACGACCAGTGGACGGTGGCGGTGGAAGGCTCGTACATTTCGGATCCAAACTTTTTGGAACAGTATTTTGATCCGGAGTATGAGACGTCTTCTGAGCAGCAGACATCCCTGTATGTTGAGCAGCGCCATCAGACCGAAGGCTTTACCGCGCTGGGCAAGTGGAACCTGAACAACTTTGTCGCCAATGCCGATCTGGAAGACGATGAGTACTCGGTGCAAAAAACGCCCGAAATAAAGTATTGGCGTGTGGGCGATAAGCTTTTTGGCATCTTTACCTACTACAGCAGCAGCCGCGGCGGCGTCGTCAATGACCGCTTCAGCCAATATACCCCGGCCGGACGCGGCCTTCAGGACAACTTTCCGGCGATGAATCCGAATGCCACATTTGAGTCGTACTATCTGGCCCGTGGCTGGACTTCGAGCAATGTGGCGCGGTTCGACACCCGTCACGAACTCGACCTGCCCCTGCGCATGGGGCCGCTGGAAGTTACGCCGTATGTGGTGGGCCGGGCAACCTACTGGAGCACCGACTTTCCGGTGACAGACAATCAAACCAGCGGCGGAACCACGCGCGTGTGGGGGTCCGCGGGCACGCGCGCCACCGCCACGTTCTGGCGGGTTTATAACAATGTGCACTCCAACTTTTTTGACGTGCATAGGCTGCGGCATATTGTGCAGCCGGAAGTTGATGTTTTTGTATCCGGCGCTAACGTGCAGCGAGGCTATCTGCAGCCGTTTGACCGTTCCGTGGAAGGCATTACGGATGCCAGCGGCGCACAGTTTGCCCTGCGGCAGGTGTTGCAAACCAAACGCGGAGAACCGGGCAAACGCAGCATTGTGGACTGGATTACGCTGGATGTTTCGGCGGATGTATTCTGGAACAATCACAATTATGGCCCGTATTATGCGGGCAATCCGGTATATGCCGGCGGGCCGTTTGCCACCAGCGATTATGGCCAGCCTCTCATTGGTTATTACGACTTCAGCCGTCCGGAGTTGAGCCAGGTGGCCGACAGCATAAATGCCAGCTTGGTATGGCGGGCGGGAGCCAACGTTCGCTTTGTGGGCGACGAAAGCTACAACACCGACCTTCATCAACTCGAAGCGTTTGACACCGGTGTGGTGGTGGATCAATCTCCTAATTTAAGCTACTTTTTGGGCAACCGTTATGTTAAGGCGATTGGATCAGACCAATGGACCGCGACCGTCAACTACCGCCTGACCGAAAAGTATTCGTTTGCTGTGACGCAGAGCTATGACTTTGCCCTCAATCATAACATTCTCTCGGCTCTGACAATTGTTCGCAGGCTGCCGCATTTTTACAGCGGTTTGACCATGGAATACAATGCGGACCTTCGCAACACGAGCGTTGTCATAAGCCTGTGGCCCGCGGGTTTTGCCCGCTATGGCATTACCAGCCCCGCCGCGCTTGAGGCTGTGCAGCAGTAGTTACCATCCATAATGGCGGTTGTTTTATCGGCTGGCGGCGCTTCAAGCAGGCAACGGAGTACATTGTCGCCCGTGGGCGGGCGTGGCAATTTTTTCGGGCGGCCAGCCGGCTGCGCCGGTAACGCAGACATTCTGTCTGCATCGGCCCGAGCGCGAGACTCTGCAATGCACACCTGTAATATCTTGTTTTTCTGACAAGAAACGCGCCGCTTGGCACTCCAGACGCCAAGCTCCCAACTCCCGTCTTGCGGCCCACAGGCCGCGCCATGTCCCCTGCGGTTAACCCACGTCGCGCAGCGTCCGGCGCTCAACTCTCTACTTTCTCCCGTTCAGCTATTTCATCAATACCGCGCCTACCAGCGCCACATGCTCAACTGCCTTCAAATCCGTTGTCCGTCACCAGCCGCCGGTTCCAGTCTCGCCGTTTCTTCTTTTGTCGTTTTCGTCTGTTTCGCGGTCTTGATCGCATCACCGCTGCGCGCCGCTCGCCTCCCCAAGGTCTCCTGTCACCTGTTCGCCTGGCCACCGGCTTTCACGGCCACAGGCCCTGTACGCGCATGTTGGCATCCTTCAGCAAATCACCAATGATTTCGCACTTTTCCTTTGGCATCCTTCAAAACCGCGCAATAGCCAAAAATGTTTTCTCACGCTCCCAATCCGCACCGCAGCCGCGTGGCCCTACCTTGCACCTCAGGTGAATATCCTCCACAAGCTGCCGCACGCCCTTTTGCCTTCATGTTGTGTAATAATTGAAATGCCACCGGCTGGGGTGAATCTGTCCCGCCCGGGCTCGCCTCAAAATTGATCGTCGTCGGCACCCCGAAAAAGTCGTCCAGCATCGAAGACCATCGCCGGAAGATTGGTCTGTTATAGGCGCCCTTAATTATGGCGTGCTCAAAGAAATTGCGGCAGAATCACGATTCTTTTGTTAAACTACCACTTTGAATTATTTACTCGTGATATTTCAGCAAGGGGGATTCGCCAGGTGAAGAAAAAGCAAACGGATGCCCAAGTCCGGGCCTTACGGCAGATTGTTAGCCGCGCTGGCGAGGCCTACAAGAGATCGTTGATTGGGTATCAGGCAGGTTTGGCCTGGGATTATGTGGTGCTGACCGCAGCCAACGAGCATCAGGCGGCCGGTTATCGCCATGAGTTGGCCCTGCGCACCTGCGGCAATGGTCCGATGGGGGCGTTTTTTCCGGCCAGCCAACAAACACTGGTAGTTGCCGATCCGCCCGGCTTTCGCATCGGTTCGGGTGGAGCAACATTTTATGTTCTGCGTCAAATTCTTAAACGCCAGAAGGCGTTAGGTGATAAGCGCGGTTTCGAATCGCTTCGCGTCTTGCTGATTCACTCCGGTGGTGCATCGCAGCGAATTCCGCAGTTTTCGCCGCTGGGCAAAATATTCATGCCTCTGCCTATGGTGAGGCCCGATGGCCAACTGATGACCATTTTTGACCACCTGTACCTCATGACCGCTCCCTTGCCGCCAAAACTGGGGCCTGGAATGCTTGTGGCCGCAGGCGACGTGTTTTTGCTCTTTGATGGTGGGGGCATGCCGAGTCAGCCATCAGGCATCACTGCACTGGGCATTCGAGCGCCCGCTATCTTGGGACAGGGGCACGGCGTATTTATTCCGAGTTTGTCCGGTAACAACAGGGCCAACGCCACAAAGACATCGTTTCCTTTGGTGGCCGCCACTTTGCAGAAGGCCTCGGCTGGCGAATTGGCTCGCGTCGGCGCAGTGGATGAGCGGGGCAATGTGCTTATTGACTCGGGATTGGTGCATTTTGACTCTGCCGCCACCAGCAAACTAAGTAATCTCGGCGCAGTTTATACGCCTGCCTGGAATCGCCGCCACCGTCGCAGCATAGATTTATACGCCGACATTATTCCTGCGGCACGACTGGGTGCTGCACTGCCAAATCCTCGTGAACCTGGGGCCTCGCTTATTTTGAATATGCAGCGGGCATTTGAGTCCACGCCCCTGCGTTGTCATGAGTTGGCGCGATCGTACTTTCAGCATTTGGGAACGACGCGGCAATTCCGCGATGCTGTCACCGGGCGCGATCACTCCCCGATTTGCAGCCTGTTTCAGCAGAATGTGCGTCTGGCGGCCAACGTGGCAAAGACAACGGCTCGTGTCTATCAATCGGTCATTGCCGCGGCAAATTCGCGTATAGGGCGTGAGAGCGTGGTTGAAAATTGCCTGGTCAATTCTCCGGTTGTGTTGGAAGCGGGAGCCATGCTTTCCAACGTAACCGTGGCTGCAAGCGGCGTGCTTCGGGTTCCTGCGAATACTTTGGTGTATGGTGCGGCGATTCGCATCGAGCGCCAGCATGGAACGGTAATTGTGGTGTGCGGCGTCAATGACGACCCCAAAACAGATCATAGCCTGTGCAACATGCCCCTCGATCAATGGCTTAAGCTCGCGCGGGTGAGGCCGCGCGATGTGTGGCCTGCCGGTGAAAAGCAGCGAAATCTTTGGACAGCCCGCCTTTATCCCATGTGGCGGTCCAATGAGGACTGGAGCGACATTTTATGGCTTGCCCGACCGCAGACGGCAACCGCAGCCCAGAGGGCCACCTGGCGTAAAGCTCGCCGATACTCCATGCATGAAATCCTTGCCTTGGTTGATGCCGCTGCCATGGCTGAGCATCGCGACACCATTGCGGGCCGGCTTGAAGCAACGCAGTGGTTGCAGACAGTGAAAGGTAATACCGCGTCGTCCGTGCAAGGTACTATCGCTCAATTTGGCGTGCGGGGCTATGGTCAACTTGTGCAGGCCATCGCTGCAGAGGCCGCCAATGACGCCCTGAGTCCGCTCACCCGAGCACGGCTTAACTGGTCGCTGGCGGAGATCATTTCGCGGCCCCTTTTTCCGCGGGACGCGGCAGGTAAGCTCACGCCGATCGTCCTGAGGCAGGGGGCGTTTGCGGCGGTGCGCGATGCGGTCAATGGCCCCGTCTCTAGTGCCAAAAACAAAGCGCAGGCCACCGCGCTGCAGCATCTGCCCCATCGTATCAGAGCCTTGGCCCCCGTGCGGTTGGATCTTTCGGGTGGCTGGAGTGATACGCCTCCCTATTGCCTTGAACAGGGTGGCGCTGTCGTAAATGTGGCGATTGACCTTAATGACGTCGAGCCGATTGAGTCTTCGCTTACGCCGCTTGACGAGCCTGTGGTGCGTCTGATATCGCGTGATCTCGGCCGTATGCTTCTTATACGCAGTCCTGAGCAACTTCGTACCGCCATAGATACCCAAGATGTTTTTGGGTTGCATCGCGCAGCGATGCAGCTTTGCGGCCTGCTGCCATTGCCGCATGAAACCTCGCAGCGGCGCTGGCTTAATCGCATAAGTCCCAACGGCGGTGGTTTTGAGTTGGCAACCGCCAGCAATCTGCCCAAAGGTTCCGGCATGGGCACAAGTTCCATCCTGGGAGCTACCACGTTGGCGGTTCTGCGCAGTGCGACTGGACAACGCAACGATCCTGAAGAACTCTTTGAACAGACGCTGCAGCTTGAGCAGGTCTTGGGAGCAGGCGGTGGTTGGCAGGATCAGGTGGGAGGTATCATTGGCGGAGTTAAGCTCATCAGCACCCGCCCGGGACTGGTTCAAAGGCTGCAGGTGAAACGCGTGCCAATAAATCCGCGGCAGTTGCTGGACTTTCAGGATCGGCTGGTCGTTTACTTTACAGGCCGTCAGAGGTTGGCACGTAATATTTTGCGCGAGGTTATGGGGCGGTATTTGTCGCGCGAGCCGGGGGCGTTGGTTTTGTTTAATGAGCTTAAGCAATCGGCCATGGCCTGTGCCGCGGCGCTTGAACATGCCGACTGGCTCTCGTGCGCCTCGGAGATAAACCGGTATTGGCGCATCAAAAAGGAGCTATTTGCGGGTTCCACTACTCCAGCGATTGATGCACTGTTTTTAGAACTCCGACCCTATTATCTTGCCGCATGCCTGTCCGGAGCTGGAGGTGGAGGTTTTGCGTTCTTTTTATGCTCCGGCCCCGACCAAGCTCACCGCCTGCGGACGGAATTATCGCGCATTTCGCTGCGCCCTGGTTCGCTTGGCCTTGCATTTGCCGTGCGCGTCAATACCGCGGGGCTGCGTGTGGGCTTGTGATTGGGGCGGGCCGCATCCGGCTGTTTGATATCAAACGCAACCTGTTTGGTATCGCACCAATGCTTGAGTCAACCAGCGTAGATAAATCATCGTTCTGGCTGGCGAATGGCAGACTGCAACCCCGACGCTAATTTGCCTGCGATAACGGCGCTGAGAATGCAATGCGTGTCTGGCGATCCATGGCCATGTTGGCGAGCTGGTCGGCCCGGCTGTTGGCTTCGCGGTAAACATGCCCAAACGACCAAGTTGGTATTTTCGCAAGCAGTTGCACCGCCCGCGCATGAAGTAGCTTTAGATCGGGATGTTTTACGCGGTAGATGCCTTGAATTTGCCGAACCACCAGTTCGCTGTCGGCGCGTATGATCAAATGTTTGATTCCACGCTCAATGGCTGCCTCAAGACCCTTAACCAAGGCCGTGTATTCGGCCACATTGTTGGTACATCGGCCAATAAATTCGCCCACTTCATCCACCACGTTTCCGTGGGCGTCTACTATGGTAAAGCCAATACCCGCCGGTCCCGGGTTGCCGCGCGATCCACCATCAAAGTTAAGTTGAAACGCAGGTGTTTTTTCCATGTTGCACGTTGGTTCCAAGCCGGGAGTAATATCAGCATTAACCGAGGTTGGCTTATTATGCACGGCAGCTCTTTGCTCAAGCCGTTTGTGCCTGCGGGGCCATGTCTAAAAGATACAAAATGCGTCCGCAGGAGTTGCAGCGTCGCACTTCATCGCGACCGCGAAGCAAGTTGACATCCTCGATGCTCAGGTTCATAAAGCAGCCGCCACACGAAATGCTTTCCATGTCGTTTTCAGCAAACTCCACGACGGCCAAGGCGTCGCCAGGATACTTCTGACACAGCCGATCGTACTGTCTAATGGCATCTTTGGGGACCAGTGCCGCCGCTGAGGCGCGTTTATCCGCCAGAGCCTTTAACTTCGTCTCAAGTTCTTCAACGCGATGGGCGCTTTGTGATTGCATGGCGCTAAGTGTTGCCTGCAGGTCCGCTATCTGTTTTACAGTCGCTTCGATGGCTTTGGTAAGCTGCTGCTGCTGCTCCATGATTTGTTCGCAGGCGGTTTCCAGCTTGGCGACCTCGGCCTTTTCGGCGGATATTTCAACCAGAAGCGGGGTATATTCCTTGTTGGTGCGGGTTGTGTTAAGCGTTTCGCGGAGCTTATTGATGTGTGTGTTGCGGGCCTCAATGTCGCTCATAGCCGAGGCCTCGGCAACCTTTAGCTTTTTCAGGCTGGCCTCCTGTTCGCCCAGCACACGCTGAAATTCATCAAGCCGGCTCTGGAGCGACACCTGATTTTTCAGCACCGACTCCAGTTGCCGCTGAAACTCAACCGTATCGCGGTCAATCGCGTGCAGTGCTAATAATGATGAAACCGTTATAAAAGAGGGCATCTCGATACCTCGCAATTCCAAAAGATAAATCGTACCACTGGAAGGGCATTCTTGCCACCCTGGCGCGTTTTACGTTTGTGCAGACTGGATAATGGGATATGTTTGCCAAACGCTGGTTCGCAAATCCCAACTGTCCATAAACTACATGCCAGTCGCTCCGGGTAGCGATTTTGTTTCCCTTTAGTGGCTCGCGAGGGCGGCTTG
Source organism: Phycisphaerales bacterium (assembly GCA_013044165.1). Taxonomy (GTDB): domain Bacteria; phylum Planctomycetota; class Phycisphaerae; order WQYP01; family WQYP01; genus JABEVB01. Next base: position 71,569 of record JABEVB010000225.1, on the reverse strand, counting down.
AGGATGCAGCAAACTCACTGAATAACGCCGCCGAGTTCAGCGAATGTGGTAGGCTCGCAGGGGCGTTGTTTGTTCTATTTTGTGCTGCTCAGCAGCGCTTAAAGTCCCAAGAAGTTCGCGGGCTGTGCGAATCCATCGGGTGTAGTCACAGGCGACGAGGCATACCGGCCAGTCGGAGCCGATCATAAGCCTGTCGGGGCCAAAACACTCCAACACCGTTTGGGCGTAGGGGGCGAGTGTAGCGGGCGTCCAGCTACGCCAGTCTGCCTCGGTTACCATGCCCGAGAGCTTGCAGAAAACGTTGGGACGGCGAGCCAACTCATGGAGTTGCGTTCGCCAAGGCTCTAGTTTGCCGGCGCGAATATCGGGCTTGGCGATGTGATCAATAATAAACACTTGATCGGGATGCCGGTCTACCAGAGTTATCGTCTGCGGCAGGTGCCTGGCAAAAATGAGGATGTCGTAGGCCAGATCGTAACGAGCCAGGACACTGATTCCGCGGTTAAAATCGTCGCGAAGCATGTAGTTGTCGTCGGGTTCGTCGTGAAGCACATGGCGTACGCTTCGGAGTTTCGGTTCGGCGGTAAGCTCGGTCAGCAGGCCATCAACCTTGGGGTCAATCAGTGGAACCCATCCGACGACGGCACTGATAAACTTATAGCGGGAGGCAAAGTCCAGCAGCCATTTTGTCTCTGCCAGACATTGTCGGGCCTGTACGCTTATAACGCTGTCCACGCCGGCTGCGAGGATTTCAGCATGCAAATCGGCGGGTAAAAAGTCGCGACGGATGGCGCACATCGCATCAGAAATCCATCCGTACTCCGTAGGGTTGTATCGCCAGAAGTGATGGTGCGTATCTATCATTTGGCAAATCCTTGCGTCTTGCATGGCTATGGCCGTACCTGCCGACGTAGTTTCGCCGGTTTTTGATTACTTGGCAACAAATCCGCAGCTTTCCTGAGCCAGTCTCGTGCCATTGCGAGCCAAGGCATTGAAACCTTATGATAAGTCCCGTTGTAAGGTGAACGAGCTTGGGGCGTTGGGCCGCAAGGCCATGTTTATTTGGAACGATGATGATTCGCAAGCTTACTGAAGATTTAACCCGGCAGGCAAACCTCCCCACGACCTACGCGCCAAGCTTTGATATTGCTGCCGTAGTTTCGGGCGAGGCCAGACTGACGGATGAGCAGTTTTTGGAGTTGTATCAGCACGCTGCGCTGACGCAGCTCGGAAACTGGGCTTTTGGCGTGGTGCAGCGCCTGCATCCGCAAGATTATCGAACGTATGTCATAGACCGCAATATCAACTACACCAATATTTGTACCGCACGCTGCACATTCTGCGCATTTAAGCGCAATGATCCGCAGGCTCCGGACGCCTATGCTTTGGGCTATGAGGCCATCCACGAAAAAATTGCCGAGCTTGTGGCTATTGGTGGCACCCAAATATTGATGCAGGGCGGCATGAACCCCGACCTGCCGCTAAGCTACTACCAAGGACTGCTTACGAGCATCCGCGACAGATTTCCGCAGGTGCATATTCATGCCTTTAGCCCGCCGGAATTTGTCGAATTTTCTCGTTTCTTTCGCCTGCCGGTGGGCGAGTTGCTTCGCATGTTTAAGGATTGGGGCCTGGCCACTGTGCCGGGGGGTGGCGGAGAAATATTTTCCGATCGTGTGCGACTGCGCATTGGCCCGGGCAAATGTACCGGCGAACAATGGCTCGATGTAATGACTGAAGCACATAAGCTCGCAATGCATACCAGCGCTACCATGTTGATTGGTCATATCGAAACCATTGAGGACCGGCTCGATCATCTCTCGCGACTACGCCAGCGACAGGATTGGTCCTTGGCTCATGCGCCGGCGCATTACACGGCATTTATTCACTGGCCCTATCAGCCCGACAATACACCGCTCGATAAAAAGCGAAAATGGAACCCGGATGCAGGCCAGCCCTTTGAGTTTGACGAGGGGCGCACGGTGCGCCTTGCCGACGCGAGCGAGTATCTGTGCATGCTGGCATTGGCCCGACTTTATCTCGATAATTTTCAGAACATGCAGAGCAGTTGGGTTACCATGGGAGCTAAGATTGGCCAACTTGCACTCTTTTTTGGCGCCAACGACATGGGCAGCCTTATGATGGAAGAGAACGTTGTCAGCAGTGCCGGTACAACGCATCGAGTCAACGAGGCGCAGATATGCCGGCTGATCCGCGACAGCGGTTGGATACCCGCCCAGCGCAATCAATACTACACAGTGCTGCAACGGCACGACGGCCCGGACGCTCCCGACCTGCAGCCGCGAGAGCCTGGCGTATTTGCGCATCGCCAGCATAAAATCACGCCTGAAGAGGCGGTGGCTTACAAAACCATCCCTCTGGGCATTAAAGTGGGGGGCTCTGTCGGTAGCTAAAGGCTTGGCCTGCACGGTTGCTTTGGCAGTTAAGCCGCGACAACCGGCCGTATGTTGTTTTGTCCATTATATGGCCACACGCTGCGGAGGCTTTGGTGCCTTGCCTGCAGGTCGGTTACACTAATCAGGGCATTGAGTTTAAAGGATAGCATGCAAGAAACAGATAAAATCGAGCGGTTTCGTAATATGGTTCTAGCCGATCCGCAGAACGACTTGGCATTTTTTTCACTGGGCAAAGCCCTTTTGGACGCCGGTCAGCCTCGTGAGGCTCTGCCGGCGCTTATGCAGGCGGTGTCGCTTAATAAAGGCCTTTCACCTGCGTATGCGCTGTTGGCCAAGTCGCAAATTGCCGTTGGTGACCGCGATAGTGCCATTGATACGCTCACACGCGGCTATAAGGTGGCGGAGGAGCGCGGCGATATGCTGCCGCGCAACGAAATGGCCGACCTGCTCAAGCAACTGGGCGCTGTTGTGCCGGCCGCCACCCAGGAGACCCTCACGCCAGAACTCTCCGCTGCGGGCAATATTCAATGTCGGCGATGTGGACGCATTGCGGCAAAGATGAAAGAGCGCCCGTTCAGCGGGGCCTTGGGCGAGCAGATTTACGCCAGCGTATGCAATGCGTGCTTTCAGCTTTGGATACGTCAGGGTACGAAGGTTATTAACGAACTGCGGCTGAATCTGACGGAACCGGCTGCGCAGGATGTTTATGATCAGCACATGAAAGACTTTTTAGGCCTTGGTTAAAAATAAGAGGTTTTCACCGGTGGCAGTCTGTGGCAACGAGGCAGACCGTCGTGTGTTATCGCAATGCGAATTTTATACAGAGGTATAAAGCGTCAATGGAAGTACAACTATTAACCAAAGAAGAAAAGGCCAAGCTTGATCAGCAACTAAAAGACATGATTGGCATGCGCCCGCAAATCGCCGCGCGCATTGCGGAGGCTCGGGAAAAGGGTGATCTGCGCGAAAATGCCGACTACCATGCCGCACGCGAAGAAATGTCGTTGCTCGAGGCCCGCATCAAGGACCTGGAGTTGCGGCTGCGAGCAGCCTCCGTTGTGGACCCGGCGGATATACCTGAAGGTATGGTTTTTTTGGGCAGCACCGTCGAGGTGCGTGATGTCAAAACCGGCCAAAAAGAAACATTTCACCTTGTGGGTGAGGTGGGCAAGAGCGCCTTCGACGCCGACAGTGACATCATGGACGTATCGGCTCGTAGCCCATTGGGCGAAGCGCTCATGCGTGCCCGCGTGGGGCAAATCGTACGCGTCAGCCTGCCGCGTGGCGAGCGGCGTTATGAGATAGTGAAGATCATCTGACGGTGGCTGGGCGCTCGCCAAGATCCGGTTTACGGCCGCTGGGCCTTGTAGAGCAAGTGGTTGAGATGGCGTGATGATTTCAGACCGTTTCAGAACCAGTCCATTGCCTGCTGCCGAAGTCGCCGGCGCTGCCCGCACGGCCGCTACCGAGCCAATGGGTTCCACCGAAGCGACTTATTCGGCATCCAACGACCTAAATCAAAACTCACCCGACGATGGTTCTGTCTTGGGGCCGCGTGCCGAGCTGGTAGACCCGTGGGTGCCAAGAAACACCGAACTTTCTACGCAAGATTTTGACGAACTTGCCGAGACCAGCGAAACTCGAAAAATATTTGTGCTTCGCCCCGGCGGCGTTGTGCCAATCAGTTCGCTTTTGGCTGTGTTTCTGGCCCTGTTAATTGAGGCGACCATGGTCGTCGGCCTGTATATGCTGTGGCACTATCGGCCAAAGCTTCTTCCTTGGCAAGGGGTATCGGCCTCGGTGGCGGCGGATGATCGCGCGACCGCCATTGGCGGCATTCAAGGACCAACGGGTTTTGTGCATCCGCAAACCGTTCGTTCGGTTGCCAAAGCCCCGTCTCACATGCCCAAGCCGCCAGGCCTGCCCAATGCTACGCTTGCCAGCCGCGCTCATGCCGCTCAAAAAGAGCTTAATGAGTCGCTGACCGCGGCCACCGCGCCACCGCTGCTGCCGATACCGCTTTCGACTCCCGCCTTCGCTGCACCAAAAATTCCCGCAGCACCGCCTCATCGGGTACAGCTCAGGCCCGCTCCAACACCGGGTGTTTACGCCAAGGGCGACAAGGTTCGAATCATTCAAGGCGGAGCTTCCGGCGCAGCATCCAGTAACGATGATTCGCAACCGGTGTACCATCCGCAAGGACTGCTCAAGCCGGGCGTGGCCTATCTGGGGGGCGGGCATGTGCATGGATGGGCACGCGGGCGGGGGGCCTCCGCGGCCAATACGCCCAGCCCTGTCATGAAAGACTGGCATATGCCTATGCTTTCGTTGAAGTACCAGATATCAATGCCCACGCCGCCAATTGTGCGTCTGGTAATTGGCAAAGATGGCCGAGTTGTTTCGGCTACCATTCTGCGATCCAGTGGGCATAAATCGGTGGATACGGCATCACGTCTGGCGATGCTGCTCGATACTTTTATCCCACGCTATCGCAACGGCTCACCGGTGCGCTCGGTGGTTATCATGCCTGCCTGGGATCCAAAACTTAGCGACCATTAAAAAGCATGAATGACTTTCGTCCGCAACCTGCCATCGCCGCCGCCATGCGACACCGTCCGCTGGAGCGTGCCATGCTGCACCGTCGCTGGGTGCGATCGCTCGTGCGAGGCGCTGGTGCGGTCGCGCTGACGGCACTGGTGTGGCCGCGGTTGGTGGCACCGTATAGATGCCAAATTAAGCGGTACACCATGCCATTGCGCGGAATTGGTGAGGCCTTTCGCGGATACCGCATTTTGCACTTGACCGATTTGCACACAGGTCGCACGCGGCAAACGTACCTTAAACGTGTGATTAAGCAGTGCATGGCGCTTAAGCCGGACCTGATTGTGATGACTGGCGATCTAATTCACTACCATCCCCATTCGCCCGGTCTGCTTGCTGAACTTCTGCCGTTGTTGAAGGCCCCCGACGGCGTGCTGGCAACATTAGGCAATCACGATTACAACGAATACTCCTCCAGGTATACCGGTGCCCGCTCGGCCCGCAGGACCATTCACAGGCGACTTCGTGCGCTGTTGGCTCAAAGCCATGTGCGATTGCTGCTCAACCAGGCAATCTGTATTAAACGCGGTGATGATGAACTATGGCTGGTGGGCATTGACGACTTTTGGTCGCCGGGTTTCAGCCCCGCAGCGGCCTTTGCGCAGTTGCCGGCCGACGCGGTGGGCATTTGTTTGGAGCATAACCCTGATGCCCTGACGCAGCTACGCGATTTTCAATGGCAGTGGATGCTTTGCGGCCACAGCCATGGTGGGCAGGTTAATGTTCCACTGCTGGGGCCGATGTATGTGCCGATGCAGCATCGGAATTGGCTCAGCGGCATGTTTAAGCTTGCCGCGGTCGGCGGCGACGTTTCGGCGTTGAGCATCCACCGCGATGAGCAGCGCCCTGCGAGCTTGCTGGCCATTGGCCGGGAAGACCGCATCATGTATGTGAGCTGTGGGTTAGGCTATACCGCGCCATTTCGCATGTTTGCTCCGCCGGAGGCGGCACTGTTTGAGTTGCTGCCGCTATAGCATACTTCCGGTGCGCGGAGACACTACTTACGGTGCCCAAGCAATAAACCAAAAAAGCCTTGCAGTTTGTCTGGTGGCGACTATTATTCAACCACCCGGTGGCGGGTGGTAAGAGTTGATGTCATCCGGGCATGTGGCAAGCAGCGCAATATATCGGATCGTAAAATGCTCAGACGCCGGCAAAGCCCATGTGTACAAAATTCTCCGCGGTGGATGATATCGTTGGTGTTGGCGGTCTTGTTTTGGCAAATGCCGCAACCAAACGCATGGGCGGCTCTGCCGAGGGCAAGCGGGACGACGGCTCGCATGATCGGTGTCAAACAGGGGCGTTGGACGCTGTGTTCAAGTGTGGTATCTAACCCCACAAAATCGGCGCAACGTTTTCTGGTTGTAAGCAGCTTTGACGCGTCGCCCAACCGCCAGTTTGGTGCTTGGGTATGGGTGCCTGCCCACTGTTCGAGGCGCGTCTGGGTGCCGTGTGAACTCTCGCATATAAACCGCCGCGCCCAAAGTGTGGGCGCTCATACCTTGCTGCTGGGCCGCCAAGCCGGGCGTGAAGTTGTCTATTCGCGACAAGTCGGGCTGCTGATGGTGGAAAAAAATTCCCAGCCGACGGTCGTCATTGCTGGTGCGACCGACAATCAGACCCCGGCTTTGGTGTCGGCTATGCTTGCCGAACAGGGGCTTAAGGGTGGGGCGGTGTATGCCTCGGCCAATAATCTCCCGCCGGTGGCCCAGGGCTGGGATGGTGTAAAAGCTGTTGTAATAGGAGCGTCGCCGTCCAAGCTTTCCAGTTTGCAAATGCAGGCCCTGCGGCGCTGGGTACTTGGCGGTGGTCGCCTCTGGTTGCAGGCTGCGCGTGTGCCGCAAGTTTTCTGCCGGCGGCTGTTGGGGCGCGGTTGGCGTGCGGTTGTTGCGGGCCGTACCCTCTCCGCGAGGCTGCATTTTGTGGCGACGCATCTCAATCATGTCGTAGTACTTCATCGCGCGGTGCGAATGGTTGAGCTGATCCCAAATGGTATGCACACGCTGATGACGGTAAATGGCTGGCCGGCGGTGCTGCAGGAGCGTTTTGGGCGTGGTAGAGTCCTGGTCTGTTCGCTGGATGGCGATGGCTTGTTAAATGCTAACGGCAAGGCGAGCGACGTGCTGTGGCCTGCTCTGCAGCGTTTCTATCATGAGAGAAGCCGGTTGGTCCAGCATCATCAATCGGTGGCTGCGGCCATGAAACAATTTGCCCGGGCGCAAATTGGGTACCGCGTAATGCGCCGTCGTACGGTGGCGGTTATTCTGGGCTTATTCTGTGTGGGGCTGCTCGTGGCTGGCGTTTGGCTGCACCGCCGCAATCGTCTTGAGAAAATAGTATGGCTTGCCGGCGGTGGCGCCGTGGGGGTGGCGGCGCTGCTTGTGGTGCTGGGGTTGGCCCAGCGCCAGGGCGTGCCGGCGACCGTTTCGACGGTGGGGTTCTTTCAGGCAACCGGCGAAGACCATGCCGTAATCGCTCATGTGGCGATTGCCGCACTTAGCCCGCATAGCCGGCCCGCGGCCATACGCTCGAGCGTTGGGGGCATGCTGACGATGGACATGACAGGTCAGCGGCATAATGTTACACGCCTTATATGGACCGATTACAACCAGTGGCATAGCCGCGGATTGATGTTGCCCTCTGGATCGCTCTTGGGTGGCCAATATCGCGGCATTCTTGCCGTTAAAGTGCCACAGCGCGTCTCAGCCGTCTATGGGCCTGATGGGCTTGAGTTAACTTGGCCTCGTACCGCCGCGGCACTAAGCAATAGGGTAATTGTGGGGCCATCAGGTGCGCTTCGGACGGTGCGAAAAAGCCCTTCGCTATTGGCGGTCGGGCCAGGGCAGATTTTACCCAGTGGGCAATTTGTCGTGACGGCGGTCCTTAGCCAACAGGACCGATGGCGATCCGATGTGCTGCGGGCACTTACGCGTCATGAACATTATGCACGTCCGACGTTGTTGGCGTGGTCGTCGCGCGTGGCTTCACCGATACGACTGGCCGGGCTGGATAGAAACCTTTCGCAATCGCTGGTGGAACTTCCGCTGCGTATTCATCACACGCCGGCCAACACCAACGTGGTGGTGCCGTGGCCTCTGCTGCATTACACGCTCGCTGCGGGGCCCGGGCAGCGGTCGCCCGCGCTCGTGTTCGATCAGCGGAACCACAAATGGATTGGGCATCTAAGTATGCCGGCGGATGTTTTTGTGCGGTTCCAACTGCCACGGCAAATACTGCCCATTCGATTGACGAGCGTAAACGTTACATTGGACATAGTGGCATCGGGGCGTCCTGTTCGCCTGGCGTTGTTTAGCGAGGGCAAGCCGGCGGTCGTGATTCGGCGGGTGGGCGTGGTGGGTCGCATGGCTCTGCACGGCGGTGCCGGACAAGTTGCGCCCGACGCCGGTGGAGGCGTTTGGGTTCAGATCAGGGTGGGGGGCGGGTTGGACATAGCCCATGCCTGGGGGATCAAGACGGTTCGGCTAAGTGTGGCCGGCCGTACCCTGCAGTCGAATTAGTCCCCGCAGGCCAGGCGGACCATCGCCGCCCGCGGGAATGTTGGAGAAACTCATGACACAAGCCCCTGACCTGCCCGTCGTCAAAGCCACTGATCTTACGAAAAAATACGGTGCGTTTACCGCGCTGGATAAACTCTCGATCGAACTGCTCAAAGGGCAAATACTCGGGTTCATCGGTCCAAACGGCGCGGGCAAAACCACCACCATCAAGATTTTAGTGGGGCTGGCCAAACCCACGGCGGGTGAGGCCTACATTGTGGGCTGTAACTGCACTACTGAATCAAAAAAGATTAAAAGGCTGGTCGGTTATATGCCCGATACCTTTGGCGCATACGACAACATGCGCGTACAGGAATATCTCGATTTTTTTGGAGCGGCATTTGCCATACCGCGTAAACAGCGACGCACCCGCATAGACTGGGTGCTCGAAACCACGGGCGCTACCCATATGCGGGACTTATTTGTTGAGAGCCTCAGCCACGGTATGAAGCAGCGCATCGGCATTGCCCGCACATTGCTTCACGACCCGCCGGTGCTCATTCTGGACGAGCCGGCAAACGGTTTAGACCCCACCGCCCGCGTGGAAATGAGGCAAATTCTCCTTAAACTCGCCGACATGGGCAAAACGCTTATTGTCACGAGCCATATTCTGCCGGAGCTTTCGCGCATTTGTAACGTCGTGGCGATTATCACAGGTGGCAAACTGCGGGCCTTTGGCAGCCTCGATACCATCATGCACGATTTGCGCCAAAAGCGACTTTTTGAGGTTCAGTTGGCCGGAACCGCTGATGCGGCAGCGGCGGCAGCGCGGTTAAGTGATCTGCTTGGTACCAGTGTGCCGGTTGAAGCCTCGCAGGTGGAAGGCCTGCTGCGCTTCAGCACAACGCTTGCAGATGAAGAATTGGCGCATGTGTTGCGGGAACTTATCGCTCGCGGCGTGATGGTGACGCAATTCAGGGAAGTGCAGCAGGACCTTGAGGACGCGTTTCTATCGGTTACGCGGGCCGCCGCCGAGCAGGATCGCCTGGCGGCCGATGTTCCCGCGCCTGCGGCCGGGGGGGCTGTTTCATGAATAATCCGGTCGTAGAGCGCGAGTTAACCGGCATGCTGCGGCGCGGCCGCACTCTGGCTGCGCAGGTCATCTTTGCTTCTGTGCTGGCGGCAGCAGTGGTGCTGGCTTGGCCTCATGGGGGTAACGTAAGCCTGACGGGGGCGCAGTCGCAGCAGGTGTTTCGGCTGTTCAGCTACGCGCTGCTGTTGGGGGCCATTGTGATAGCCCCGGCATTTCCAGCGGTGTCTCTGGTACGCGAAAAGCAGGCCGGCACGCTGGCCTTGCTGCTTAATTCGCCGCTTACGCCGCGTGCCATCTTTGGTGGAAAGCTGCTGGGCGCGGTGGGTTTTGTGCTGATGCTGGTGGTGCTGAGCCTGCCGGCTGCTGCGGCATGTTATGTGATGGGCGGCGTGAGCCTCACCGGCGAAATAGTGCCGGTCTATCTCATCCTGATAGCGGCCTCGATTCAATATTGTGCCATTGCATTGTATATGAGTTTGCGAGCCAGGCGGGTAGATGGCGCCCTGCGGCTGGCTTATGCGGCGGTGTTTGTGCTGGCGGTGCTTACCATGGTGCCGGCGGAGTTTACGCAGGGCAGCATGTTCACAAGTTTGGCCACCGCAGGCGACTGGGTTGGCGCCATGTCGCCGCTGGCCACTATGGCCGGCGTGCTGGGGCAAAGTGTACTGACCAATGCCGGCACTCTCACAACTTCTCATACCGTAGCATTCCTTGTGATTTCGCTTTGCGTCACGCTGCTGTTCAGTCTGCTTACCATTCGTCGGCTGGGGCAGCGGCTGTTTGATCAACCTCGGGCGGCAGGAAAAATAACCGATGATCGCTCGGGTGGTGTGCGGTTTTTTCGGCGTGTGATGTACTTATGGTTTTTTGATCCGCAGCGTCGCAGCCGCCTGACAGGGCCACTGGCCAACCCGGTTTTTGTTAAGGAACTGCGCACTTCGCGGTTCGGACGATCACATTGGCTTATGCGCCTCGTGGGGTTGTGCCTCGTGGTGTCGCTGGGACTTATGCTGGCCGCGGCGTACGGCGCGGCCAGCGCCGGCAGCCATGTGATGGGAATGATTCTGGTATTGCTGCAGGTGGCGCTTATTCTACTGATAACGCCCGGACTCGCGGGCGGGCTTATCAGCTCGGAAGTGGAATCAGGATCGTGGCAGTTGCTGCAGATGACGCCGCTTAGCGCCAGGCGCATTGTAACGGGCAAGATACTTTCGTCGCTCTGGACATTGTTTTTGTTGCTGCTGGCTACTGTGCCCGGTTATCTGGCGATGCTTGTGATAGACACCTCCGAGGCGGCGCGTGTGGGGCGGGTGCTCACCGCGCTGGCGGTGACCGCTTTGTTTGCGTTGCTCACCGCCAGTGCCATCAGCGCCATGTTTCGTAAGGCTGCCACCTCCACCGGCACAGCATATGGTGTGCTGCTATTGGTATGTGTGGGCACGTTGGGCATCTGGCAGGGACGCGGCACCCTGTTTGGGTTTCAGGCCGTCCGGGCTGCACTGCTGATAAATCCGCTGGCGGCTACCCTTGCGGCGATTGGTGCTCCCGGGTTTACGCCATACCAGTTGATACCGGCCAACTGGTACATCATGGCCGTGGCAGGGGCTTTGGCGGTTGGCGTGATGGTTGTGTGTGTCTGGCGCTTAACCAAGCCGCAGTAGAAGCGCGAAAACATTGCGGCAGTGGCTGGTGGAACAGACAGCCAGTCAATGGGCGGCAGTTGATGAAGTTTTGGTGATGTTTTGATGGTGTTTACAAGAAAAGACTGCAAAGAGATGTTGCCGCAGCGGCGAGCCTCGTGGCGACTCGGTGGCATTGGCTTGGCAATGTGGCTGCTGCTGGCTGCGGGTCGGGCATTTGCTGCGCCGTCTGGGCCGCCATCGCTGCCGGGGTTTACTCCCGTTGACCGAGGTTTTGGCAATATCATGTGGCGCGATCCGGCATTGCCAAACCTCAGGCCCGCCCAAAAGTATAACGTAAGCGCACAGGCAAACTGGCGGCTGGCTTTGCAGCAACCTGATTCGTTGACGCGTTGTCGCACATGCCAGGCCCTGACTGAATCTGCCCGTGCGGGCATGCCGGGCTTGGGGCAGTTCATGCCGCAACTTGTCGCCATCATCCAGAACAAAAAGGCGGACGCAGTGCTCCGGCGAGCGGCGGCTCATGCGATTGTTGCCATGAATGACTCTTCTGCAGCCGGGACACTCTTAAGGGCTGATAGCCATGGCGATTGGCACATGGCCCTGCTATGCGATGCCGCGCTGGCCCGCTGGCACTTTCAATCGGCGCTGCCGCTATGGTTGGCCCGCGTAAATGGGACTCTAACCAATAGCGTCGTCAGATTGTCGGCGGTAAAGGCGCTGGGCAAACTTGGCGACAAACAGGCGATTACAGCGCTGCGGCAGGTGGCGCTGGCGAAGCGGCGTAACCTGCAGGTGCGACTGGCCGCACTGCAGAGCCTTTATGCGCTGCATGCCACGGGTATGTCGGCCATTGCAGCTCATGTTCTTGGATTGGCCGGTGTGCAGGCGCTGGGCACGGTGCGAGTGAATGATGTTGCGGTCGGCAATGCTCTGCTGGCGGTGACAGCGCTGGTCGAGAGTTCGCGGCCCGGGACGCTAAATGACCTGGCGGTTTGGGCAGGCTCAGCCAATGCGGCGTTAGCCTCGCTGGCAATGCAGGGGTTGCTCCGTGCCCATAGCCCACTCGCCGGCAAAGCCGCGCCCACGTTGCTGCACAACCCGGACAGCGCTCTACGGCGACTTGCGGCTGAAGCGTTTCTGCAGCAGGCAAATGAGCCGAGCGTCGAGGCGCTCAGTACGCTGCTTGGTGATCGGCGGCGCTTTGTCCGCTGGTATGCTCGCCACGCGCTAAGCACCCTCGGCACAGGAAGCCTGCGTCCGCGGGTACGACAGGCGGTGGAGCGCGTGCTTGTAAGGGGCAATGCGCTGGCTCGGCGGCAGGCGGCGCTTGTTGCCGGCAGGTTGAAGTTCACGACGTTGCAGTCTCGGCTTTTAGATGTGCTGCGACACGATTCGTCGTTGCAGGTGCGCCTTGGAGCCGCGGTGGCATTTCGCAGGCTACAGCTTGTTGGGACATTACCGGCTCTGCTGGCGTACGCACAGGCGACGGCCAAGGCTTCGGCCTTGTTGCCGACGTCAGTGCATGCGACGACTGCAAGCCTTCAACGCCAAACCGATTTGGGTTCGCAGTTATCACAGCTATTTCAGCTTTTTGGAGCGATGCGATATGCTCCGGCGCAGCCGCTGCTTATGCGGCTTATTCCGAAACATTCGCCGTATTCTGGTACGGCCCGCGCTGCTGCCGTCTGGGCTCTGGGAAAAATTAATCGTGGAAACAGTAACGCAGCCCTGGCGCAGCAATTACAAGGGCGACTTAATGATCTTTCGCTGTTAGACCCAGAACTCGACTCGGTGCGAATTATGTCGGCCGAGGCGTTGGGCCGCATGGGATCGAAGTCTGCACTGGGGATATTGCGGTCGTATTACCTTAACAATGATCCGTCTCGCGTATGTCTGGCATGTCGGTGGGCAATTGGTCGAATTACGGGCAAGCAGCCTGCGTTGCCGCAAGCGTCGGTGGTATATAGCAATCAATTTCTGCCGCCGACCCAGTAGCTGCGGTGCGCGGTGCGTGCTTTGGAGCTTGTCGCCGGCAAAGTGGCGATTATTTATACTGTGTCCACACCCATTGGCCGCCGGCGTTTTGTTTCTGGTACCAATCGCCGGGCTTCAGGAATCTCAACCACTGCTTGAAGAAAATGAGACTTACCGCCTGAAACGACTGGCTCGTTTGCCGGGCGACAATCTGATACAGCTCACGCCGATAAAAATCTTGCCGTTGAATGGTCTGTTGCTGTGTGGGGCTAAGCGCTTTGAGGGCCACTACATAACCGCTGTGCGCTTCACCAACAAGCTGTGCTTCTTTAAGTTTGCGAACCGCCGGATAATTGGCCCGCATTTCATGCAGGACGGTGGCTTTATCGGGAAGCCCACCGGCGGTGGCCGCGAACATATCGAGCAGCACAATGGAATGGCTGTTGTGCAGTGTGTTGAACGAACTGGGCTGGCTGGTGCCGCTGGCTGCCGGCAAGGTTGAGGCCGGCGAACCGGGGTTGGTCTTGGTTGGAACTCCCGTTGCCGCAGCCGGCGATGAGCCAGGCTGCTGGCCGGTAATGTAGCTAAGATCGTCATGAGCCTCATGGACCACCAGCGTGAGCTTGCCGTTGAGGTTAACATCCACCTCCAGAGGCTTTTGCTGCTGAATGACCACGTCGTTGTGGGTGCTTAAGCAGCCCGCCGACGCGCTGCATGCCGCGGTGGTGAGCAACACAAAAACGCTACGGATCAGGCCATGTTTGATTGAAATCATAAATTTAACTCCTGATGCAAGCCTTCTGTTGATGCGATTATATACCAATCTCCAAGGCGGGTGCATCAATATTTGGCCTGCGAAAACTGTTGCAGCAGTTGCAGCAGGCGGGGTAAGGTTGCTCCGGGCATGGGGATGCTGATGCGAATGCTCCGCAGGCTATTGGGTCGGAAGATGACAACATGCCCCTGGTACACAAATTTGCGGTTGGGTATATGTCCGGGATTTCCGTTGCCGCGCAAGAACTCAAGCGTGAGTTTGGACGATGCAGCGCCCACGAAAAAAGCGACGTTTTCATGGGCGTATGGATAATCGCGCATGTCCTGCAGAATAGCCGAGGCGAGTACGCCGGTGTACTTGATGTGCACCAGCGAAGCTACAATCGGCAGGTCGCGCAGTCGCAGCAGGCCAGGGCCGATTCCCTTGAGATGTGCGGTGGCTGAAATCTGCCCATGAGAACTCAGGTTAAGGTGGAGGGTAAGTGCGGCGACACCGTGAGCGTCTACATGTGTGGGATACAGTCGCCGTAAAAAAAGATGCTCGTGCAGGTTTGTAACCGATGCAACAAGCAATCCCGTGTGCAGGGCAAGATTGTAATGTCCCGTTGCCGAGATAGCTGCCTGCCTGCAATGGGCTGCCAGGGCTGTTATCGCAAGAATATGCTTGCGCACGCTTAACGTAATTTGCCCGTTGCTGAATGTAAGCCACGACAGGCTAAGCGCGGCAAATGTAACTTTGCCGCTGCGAAGGTGAATGTGCCTTTGGCCATGTGCGTCGTGCCAATAGTGCACCAGAGCGCTGGCCTGCAGCCCATGACAGATGAGCACGGGCTTGGCTTTGTTGGGCCAGGCCAGGAAAGGGGCGTTCAGGCTTAGCGTGCCCCGGCAATTGTCGAGGTGGTTTGGCCCGCTGGTATGAATAATGCCGGTGAATTTAACGCTGCCATCGCGCACCGCGATGTTATATTTTACGAGCTGCGCCATAGGATTCAGGTAAACAAGGCCGCTTGCTGCCGCGCTTGAGTTGTGCGACCGGCACAGGACGACGCAGATGCTTAAGAGAGCCGCTGGGAGGGCGGTGCACAATGGGCTGGAATGGTTTTTGAGGGATGGTTGCATCATGGTTTAAGCAGCCTGAATGGTAACGTTTTGTGTTGTATTAACCATGCCTGCCTCGACGGCCCGGTTTGGCGAAGGTAGCTGCGCCGCTTATGCGGTCGGCAGCACCTTACGCAGTTGTTCGATAATGGCAGGCAATATTTCCAGCGTTTCGGCAATTTCTGTTTCGGTTGTAAACTCTGAAAGTGAAAAGCGAAGCGAGCCATGAGCCACGCGATCCGGCAGTTTCATGGCCCGCAGCACGTGCGATGGCTCCAGTGAGCCGCTCGAGCAGGCCGCTCCAGCGCTGGCGCAAACGTCGTGCTGGCTTAGCAGCAGCAGTATCGCTTCGGCCTCAAGGCCGGCAAAGCCAATGTTGGTGGTGTTGCCAATGCGGCTGGCGGTGTTGCCATTAATGGTGGTTTCGGCGATGGAGTTAATGATGCCTGTTTCGAGCGTATTGCGCAGCGTCGCAATGCGTGTGAAAATGGCGGGTGTTTGGAATTTGTGCTGCGCCAGCTCAGCCGCTGCGCCCATGCCCACAATGCCGGGGACATTTTCGGTGCCGCCACGGCGGTCGCGTTCTTGTGGGCCGCCGCGAATGAAGGATTGCCAGCGGCTGCCGCGGCGAACAACTAGCGCACCGACACCTTTAGGCCCATGAAACTTGTGGGCGCTGATGGCCAGGGTTTGTACGGGCAGGGCGGCGAAATCAATTGGGAGTTTTCCGGCCATTTGTACGGCGTCAACATGCAGTGGAACACCCGCATTGCGGCATAAGTTGCCCACGGCGGAAATGTCGAAAACAACGCCAGTTTCGTTATTGGCGGCCATGATGGCAGCCAGCGCCACGTCGCCGCGAGCGAGGGCGTTTTGCAGGGTGGCGTAATCGAGTTCGCCTTTTTGGTCTACGGGTATTTCAATAATGTTGAAGCCGCAATCGGCCATGCGGGCGAGCGGCTCGCGGACAGCGCTGTGCTCGACGCTGGAGGTAATAATGGCTTTTTTGTTGGGCTGTGCCGCCGCGAGGCCCGCGATGGCTGCATTGTCGGCTTCGGTGCCACCGCTGGTAAAAATGACTTCGCCGGGCTGACAATGGAGCAGGTTGGCCACCCGGTAGCGGGCCTGCTCTACGGCTTGGCGAGCTTCCTGGCCAAAGCGATGGACGCTTGAGGGGTTTCCATAGGCGTCGGCGAGAAAAGGCTGCATCTGTTCAAGTACCTGCGGATAAGGCCGCGTGGTTGCATTGTTATCAAGATAAATCATGGGAGAAATTATACCGTGCCGCTGCGGCGGCTGCGCCGAGAGCCCCGATCTTTGACTCCTTGCCTCAACAAGGCAAAGTTACGCAGAGATGTTTTCTTTTACCACGAAGGTATCAGTGTGCTCAGATATCCTTTGATGAATAAAGCATAAAATTCAATGGTATTAAAGGTTACTTAACTCGGTGTCTTTGGTGCTTCGTGGCTGCAAGGGTATTTGGGTTTACCACTAAGCCGCCAAGTCACGAAGATGTTTTGTTGGGGCGATTCGCGACGTTTTTGCCACCGAGGGCACAGAGAAGAACAGAGATATATAATATCGTTTATATATTACTGCGCGACGAGTGTCGCGGAGACGGGGTGATTTACACCAAAGGCACCAGGATGCAAAGATTGATTTATTTAGGGTCACTGCGCGACGTGGGTTAACCGCAGGGGACATGGCGCGGCCTGTGGGCCGCAAGACGGGAGTTGGGAGCTTGGCGTCTGGAGTGCCAAGCGGCGTGTTTCTTGTCAGAAAAACAAGATATTACAGGTGTGCATTGCAGACTCTCACACTCGGGCCGATGCAGACCGGATGCTTGCGTTACCGGGGCAGCCGGCTGGCCGCCCGAGAAAATTGCCCTGCCCGGTGCGCCTGGGGGTGGGAATTGACTTTGCTTGTGGCGGAAGCGTGATATACTGATGGCGGCTCTAAAATGTCGGCAGCGAAAGTTGCTGTGGAAGGACTCCGCAGCGCTGCCGGGGCAAACTGCAGGGATGGCAGGCCCTCATGTTGAAGCTTATAGCGGCGATGGCTGGTTTTTTGCTGATGGCGGCAGTGCTTTTGGGCCTGCGGCAGCAGCAGATTAATTTGACCAGTCAGTGCGCGCATTTGTACAGCAAGATACTCTCGCGGCAACACATTCTGTGGGATCAACAAACACAAATTGCGGCCAATACGAACACGATGACACTTACGCGCAGGCTGGCGCGGCAGGCGGCGGCGACACAAGCTGCGGCTGGGCAAGGAGTGGCGGCGACGCAGCCGGCGGCGTCTGGGCCGGTGGTGCAGGCACCCGTTGCACCGGTGCCTCTGAGTTCGTTTGCACGCGATGCTTCGCAATCGGGAGGTCCATGATGCAGAGGATGCTCCGAGCGGTGCGCATAGAGGAGACGGGGGCGGAGCCGGTGCGAGCAGCGGCGGCCCCGGCGGCGCTATCGCCGGCTGGGGAGGACTATGGGGCTAAACCCCGTGGCTTGTTGGTGGGTGTTGCATTCGGTGCGATCCTGCCGGAGGGTGGGGTATGCTGAATCTTTTAAGGCGGGCGAATTGGCTTTCGAGCCTGGTGCTGCTGGCTGCGGCGGCGTTGCTGGTTGGGCTTTTGGGACGGGTGGGCTGGCTGCAAACGCATGTGACGCGAGGCGATTTGCAGGAGTTGCGAGCGCAGCATGTGGCGCGCGTGGCGATCATGGCGCGGCGCGCCTCGATCTACACGAGTGATTCGACCTTGATTGCCGGCAGCGTGCGCATTTACAGCATGTATGCGGATCCGGGCTACATTATGGATCCGCAGGGCAAGCTTAATGCGCTAAGCGGTCATGATGTTGCGGAGGCGCGTAGGGTTATGGCCCGCACCATTGCCCCGCTGCTTAACTGCACGCCCGATGCGGTGATGGCGACACTCAAGGCGCATCTGTATTACAAAGATGGTTCGCTGCGACGATTTTTGTGGCTTAAACGCGGCGTAGATTATTCTTTTTATGCCCGGTTTGCATCGCTGCGAAACAAGCTTCAGAAGAAGGCGATGGCGGATATTCGCCATGGGCACAGCCGGCAGGCGGAAATTTATTATCATGCGCTGGATGGCATTCGGTTTGATCGCTCGACTCGGCGGGTGTATCCGCTGGGGAGTTTTGCGGGCCAGGTAATTGGCTTTGCCAACTCGCAAACCGGCCTGCAGGGGCTTGAAAACCAACTCAATGCGCTGTTGGTGGGGCGGCAGGGAGATATGGTTTATGTAAAAGATGCGGCCGAGCGAGCACTGTGGATAGATAAACACGGCTATAAGCCGGCCAACGACGGCATGCGGGTGTGGCTGACGATTAACTCAACCATTCAAGGATTTGCGGAAGAAGAGCTGGACAAGGCGTGCCGCAAGTTTGCGGCAGCGAGCGCGTCGGCGGTTGTGATGAACCCCCGCAATGGAGATATTCTGGCGATGGCCAATTATCCGCCGCTGAATCCGAACAATTACCAGGGTACTCCGGAAAAATATTGGCGCAATAGGGCCGTGACCGACCCGTTTGAGCCTGGTTCGGTTTTTAAGCCGTTTAACGTTGCCTGGGCGCTGGCGCATCATGTGGTGACGCTGGACGAGATGTTCAACTGCCATGAAGGAAGGTATCGGGATCCGACGGGCCGGCTGATTACGGACGTGGATGGCTACGGCGAATTGTCGGTGACAGACATACTGGTACATTCGAGCAATATCGGCATGACGCAGGTAGGGTGGAAGATGGGCATACCGCTGCTGGCCGCGGGTGTGCGGGCGTTTGGCTTTGGGCGGATGACGGGTTGTGCGCTGCCGGGCGATTCGCCGGGTTTGGTGCGTCCGGAGGCCCAGTGGACGCGTGGCACGCTGACCTCGGCGAGTTTTGGTTATGGCGTTGGGGTTACGGCGCTGCAGTTGGCGCGGGCCTTTTGCGTGTTTGGGAGCGGCGGGCTGTTGCCGACGCCGCAAATTGTGCAGGCGGTACAGGCACCGGGTGGCCCGGTGTATGAATGGAGCCAACTGGCAGGCCCACCGCAGTGGCGGCGGATCATTTCGCGGCATGTTTGCCATGAGATGCGCAGCGCGTTGGAACAGGTGATGGTTCGTGGAACGGGTCAATACTCGATATCGCGGTATTACCGGCTGTTTGGCAAAACGGGGACGGCGAATTTGGCGATTCCGGGGGCGGATCGGTACCACGCGCATCAATACAACGCGACATTTATAGCGGGAGGCCCAACGCCGTATCCACGGTTAATTTGCGTGGTGGCGGTTCACAAGCCCAATCCACATTTGGGGCATTATGGTGGCACGGTGGCGGGGCCGGCGTGCTCGAAAATTCTGGAAAAGTCGCTGCTTTACATGCAGGTTCCGCCGGACCAGGGGCCGCAGACAGACCCTTGGTGGGGTAAAGAAGCCGAGATGAAGAAGCTCAAGGGATTGGCACACTAACCTGGCAGGCAGGTGAAGCAGCCGGTTAAAAGATGAAAGCGTAGTTGAATGCGATTAAGCCAATTACTAGCTGGATTGCCGTTGGCGGGTTTGGCGGTGCATGGCGCGGCGGATCCGGTGATTGAGCGGGTGATAGAAGATTCACGGCAGGCACGCGCGGGCGATATGTTTGTGGCACGCTCGGGCGTGCGGGCGGATGGGGGCCGGTTTGTAGCTGATGCTGTGGCACGGGGCGTGGTTGCGGTTGTTGCGGAGCGTGGGACGCTGGAGGAGGCCAGGCTGCCGGCGGGCGTGGTGGGCGTGGAGGTGGCGCATGCGGCTGCGGCGCTGGGGTATCTGGCGCATCGGATGGCGGGAGATGCTGCGGCATCGCTGCGACTGCTGGCGGTGACGGGGACGAACGGCAAAACAACGACGACGTATCTGGTGCGGGCGGGCTTGGCGGCGGCGCAGCAGCGGTGCGGCCTGGTGGGGACGGTGCAAACGGATGATGGGGCCGTGGTTTTGGAAAGCAGCATGACCACCCCCGGCCCGATTGAACTGGCCGATTTGTTTGCCCGCATGCGGCGTAATGGGCTTTCTTATGCGGTGCTGGAGGCGAGCAGTCATTCGCTGCATCAGCGGCGTTTGGCGGGGCTTGGCTTTGCGGTGGGGATGTTCAGCAATTTAACGGGCGATCATCTGGATTATCATGGGACGATGGAGAACTATGCCGCCGCCAAAGCGATGCTATTTGAGGGCTTGGCGCCATCGGCTTATGCGGTGGTGAATGCGGACGACGCGTGGAGCGACCGCATGGTGCAAAGCTGCAAGGCTCGCGTATGGCGTTATGGCGTGGCGGGCGGGCCAAGGCGTGGCGGGGCGGGCAAAACGCCGGACTATATGGGGCATATCGTGCGGATGGATGCGGGCGGGATGCACCTGAAAATTGAGCATCCGTTTGGGGCTGGGGTGGACCTGCAAACGGGTTTTGTGGGGCGGCACAACGCGTACAATTTGCTGTGTGCGTTGGGCGGCCTGTGCGCCGTCGGCGTGGATGTGCGTACGGCGGTTGCGGGTTTAGAACGGCTGGATTGTGTGCCCGGGCGGCTGGAGCCGGTGATCGTGCCGGGGTACAGACGAGCGGAGATGGCGTTTCAGGTATTTGTGGATTATGCACACACGCACGACGCGTTGGAAAATGTGCTGACTGCCATAAGGCCGTGGACGCAGGGTCGCATTATTTGTGTGTTTGGCTGCGGGGGTGATCGTGATGTGACCAAGCGGCCCAAGATGGCTGCGGTGGCGGAGAAGCTGGCCGATGAAGTGATTGTGACGAGTGACAACCCGCGGACGGAAGATCCGGCGAAGATTATTGAGATGATTTTGGATGGCTTTAGCCAACGCCATCGCGCGCGGGTGGTAGCGCAGCGACGTGAGGCCATTGCCGCGGCGATTGGCCTGGCGCGGCCGGGTGATGTGGTGCTGATAGCGGGCAAGGGGCACGAGAATTATCAGATTGTGGGGACAACGAAGCTGCCGTTTGACGATGTGGCCGAGGCGCAGGCCGCGCTGCGGTTGCGGCGGGCCGGCATGGTGGAGGTGTAGCGGGTATGGAGCCATGGACGTTTGATCAGATAAGGCGTGTGACGTTGGGGCGGAGGCTCACGCGCGGCACGATTGGCTTTACAGGGCGTATTTGTACAGACAGTCGGCAGGCGATGCCGGGGGATTTGTTTTTTGCGATAAAGGGCGCCCGGTTTGATGCGCGTGAATTTCTGCCGGATGTTATAGGCAGAGGTGCTGCGGGCATTGTGCTGGATGGGGAGGCATCGTCCGACCTGCTTGCAAAGGCGGAGCGTGTGGGCGTGACGGTGCTGGCGACAGACAGCACGGTGAAGGCCTTAAACCGGTTGGCGGGGGCGGTACGGCGGGAGTGGCGCACGCGTGTGATAGCGGTGGGCGGCTCGAACGGCAAGACGACGACTAAGGGAATTATATACGAGGTGTTGTCCACGAAGTTTGGGGGCTATGCCAGCCCGAAGAGCTTTAACAACAACATAGGATTGCCACTGACGCTGCTGGCGGTAGAGCCGCAGCATGAGTTTGTGGTGGTGGAGATAGGAAGCAATGCGCCGGGCGAAGTGGAGTCGCTGGGATTGGTGGCGCAGCCTGACATAGCGGTGATAACGAGCATAGGAATGGAGCACCTGGAATTTTTTGGGGATTTGGCGGGGGTGGCGCGGGAGGAGGCATCGTTGGTGCGGCATGTAGCGCAAGGGGCGGTGGTGTTTATGCCGAACGATTCGCCGGAGCTTGAAGAGGCATTGCGAATGTCGCGCATCAGCCGGTTTACGGTGGGGTATGGCGGTACGGGAGCGGAGCTTGAGGCGACGGAAATTGTGGAAAGGCCGGAGGGGGTTGAGTTTTCACTCAATGGTCGTCGGCGCTTTACGGTGCCGCTGTTGGGTCGGCACAACGTGATAAACTCATTGTTGGCGATAGGGGTGGCCCGCCGGATGGGTTTGGATGATGAGCTGATAGCGCAGGGGCTGCTTCGCCTGAAGCCGGCGCCGATGCGGCTTGAGTCGCAGCGGCTGGGTGAACATATTGTGATTAACGATGCGTATAACGCAAACCCGACAAGCGTAGCGTCGGCGTTGGAGGTGTTGGCGCGCTTTCCGGCGGGGCGTCGGCGGCGGGTGGCGATTCTTGGCGACATGCTGGAACTGGGCGCAGCGAGCGAGCCGTGCCACCGCGAGATTGGCCGGTGCGTGGCGCAGCATCAGATAGATCTGCTGGTGGCGGTTGGCCCGCTGATGCGGCTGGCGGCCGAGGAGGCTCATCGCCAGGGGGTGGCGATCAAGCAGGCGGATTCGGCCGGGCAGGCCGGGGCGCTGCTGAAGGGGCTGCTGAAGGGAGATGAATTGATTTTGCTGAAAGGCTCCCGTGGGATGCGTATGGAGGAAGTGCTGAAAGCGTTGGAGCCGGCGGACCCGGCGGCGATGATGCAGCGGGCGTAGCGGGCGATTAGGCCGATTTGCGGGCAGGAGTGTGTTGTATGTTGTATTTGTTGGCGCAATGGATGGTGCACCATGGCTGGATTGATAAGCAAACGCCGCTGCTGCTGGTTATTTTTCGAGCGGCATTGTCCATTCTGTTCAGCTTTTTGCTGGTGCTGATATCGGGTAAGCGTGTGATTAACTGGCTGATCAAGCAGAAGCTGGGCGATATGCCGGAGTTTAATCACGCGGGCCTCAACGCCAAGGCGAAGGAAAAAGCGAATACGCCGACGATGGGCGGCATCATGATTTTGGGCACGATTATGATTTCAACCGTTTTGTTCAGTCGGTTGGACAACTTTTATATTGATATGGGTTTGCTGTGTCTGCTGTGGCTGGGGGCGGTAGGCGGGGTTGACGACTGGCTTAAGTTAACGCAGAAGCGGCGCAACCCCGGCAGCCGGGATGGGCTCTTTGCGTGGGAGAAACTGCTGTTTCAGGTGGGGCTTGGGGTGCTGCTGGCGATATTCATATATTACCACGGCAAATATGCGGCAGCGCATTATTTAAACTGGCCGCTTCTACCGAGCCATTGGGTGTTGCCGACGTATTTATTTGCGCTGCTGGCGGTGGTGGTGATTACGGGCACGAGCAACGCGGTAAACCTTACGGACGGGATGGACGGGCTGGCTTCGGGCTGCATGGCGATTGTCAGCTTTGCATTTATGATTCTTGCGTATGTGACGGGCGATGCGCGGTGGTCGGCGAATCTTAACTTTAATCATATAAGGCTCTCGGGCGAATTGGCGGTGATGTGCGGCTCGATTACAGGCTCGTGCCTTGGATTTTTGTGGTACATCTGCAATCCGGCGCAGGTGTTTATGGGAGATACCGGTTCTTTAGCGCTGGGCGGCACCATAGGATATGTAGCGATTGTGATTCGGCAGGAACCGATGCTGCTGCTGGTGGGCGGCATTTTTGTGGTGGAGGCGGTGAGCGTGATGCTGCAGGTGGGGTATTTTAAGGCCACGCATGGGCGGCGACTCTTTTTATGCAGTCCGATTCATCATCATTTTCATATAAAGGGATGGAGTGAGCAGCAGATTGTGGTGCGGTTTTGGCTGCTTTCGGCACTGTTTGCGGCCTTGGCGCTGGCCACCGTGAAATTGCGGTAGTAGTGGCTTTGCTGCGATTGTTAAGGCTTTGAGAGGCCGCAGCGGAGTTGGAGCCGAGGTATGCGAGCAGGCAGGGCGAGAGATTGGAGATGCCGCATGGTTGGTTGGCCGACTTGGGGCCGGATGAGCGGCTATAAAAAGTGTTTGCAGGAGCGCCGGTTTTACGACAATAAGAACAGGCGTTATCGGCCGTGAAGATATGTTAAGTGCTGCGGCCGGCTTAAGAATGATGAATGTAAGGTAAACAAAGCCGCGTTTTGTAAATGGAGTTGACGACTGCTGTGAGCGATGGCGAGACATCTTACCGTTTGGGGCGCCGCTGGCGTTTGGCAATCCGGCCGATTGCGCTATCGCTGGATCAGGTGCTGCTGCTTGTGTGCATGGCGCTGTTGGGCATCGGCGTATTGATGACGCAGAGTGCCAATGCCCGTGTTGGTATGCATGCGCATGACTGGATTAAGGCGTTTTTTTTAAACCCGGAAGGGGTGCACGCGGCGATTGCGATTTTAGCGATGTATGTATTTTGGCGACTGGACTATCGTCGGTTGCTTGGCCGGGGGATGGTGTCGTCGGTGACGAGCTATCTGGTGGTGGCGGCGGTTGTGCTGCTGGCATTGGTGCTGACGCATTTGGGGGCGGATATTAACGGCGCGCGGCGCTGGCTGGTGGTGCGGCTAGGGGGGCACCGGATAAGTTTTCAGCCGTCGGAGCTGGCGAAATGGTCGCTGGTAATGTTTATGGCGGCGTATGCGGTGCACAAGGCGGGTGTGATTACAGATTTTTTCAAAGGCTTTTTGCCGCTGGTGGCGGTGATGGGTTTTTTATGTCTGCTGATATTGAAGGAAGACTTTGGCACGACAGTGCTGATTGGCGGCGTATGCATGGTGATGCTGGTGATGGCAGGCTGCCGGTGGTGGCATGTGGCGCTCCTGGTGCCGGTGCTGGGGGTGGTGGGGTATTTTGCGATTTTAAGCAACCCGTACCGGCTGGAACGGCTGATGGTGTTTATGCACCCGCATGCGGACCCGAAGGGGGCGGGCTATAACCCGATTCAATCGTTGCTGTCATTTGCGAGCGGCGGCGTCGGCGGGCGCGGGTTGGGCAATGGTATACAAAAAATGGGATATCTGCCCGAAGACAGCACTGACTTTATTTTCAGCCTTATTGCCGAGGAACTGGGCTTTTTTGGCTGCATGGTGGTGGTGCTGTTGTATGTGGCGCTGACGGTGGCAGGCTGGCGCATTGCCACAAGGGCAGAAGACTTGTTCGGCAAGATGATAGCTTTTGGAGTAACGGCGATGGTAAGCCTGCAGGCGGCGATGAACATAGCGGTTGTAACGGTGACGGTGCCAACCAAAGGTATTGCACTGCCGCTGATTTCATCGGGTGGGACGGGCTGGATATTAACATGTGCGGCTGTGGGGGTGATGATGAGCGTTGAGCGCGTGTCGCGGCTGGAGGGGGCGGGTATGTCTGGGGCTGTGGCGGACTGGTCGGGTTCGCAGTCGCGGAGCAGCCTGCCGCTGCGGCCGGTGGGTACGCACTCGCCCACGGTGGCAAAGGGAGTGGCATGAGCGTACTGCTGACGGATAACAGTTGTCTGCAAGGGTCGCAGGCTGCCGGTGAAGGGGCGGTTGTGGGGCAGGCGGACGATATTGGCGGAAGCGTGGTTGTGATTATGGCCGGCGGGGGTACGGGTGGGCATTTGTACCCGGGGCTGGCGGTTGCTGAAAAGCTAAAGGAAAGATTTGGCCGACGGTTGCGGCTGGTTTGGGCGGCAACACCGCGTGCGATAGATCGGCGGCTGCTAAGCGGCTATGGCAGCGACTATGTTGGCCAGGAGGTGCAGCCGGTGCCGGGCAGCATTTTCAAACTGCCGGGCTTTTATGGTGCGTGGCGTCGGACGTGTGAGCAGTGGCGGCGGTTTATGAAGGAACAGCGGGTGTCGGTGGTGGTGGCGCTGGGTGGCTATGCGGCGGGGCCGGCGGCGCGTGAAGCGTTTCGGTGGGGAGTGCCGGTGGTGCTGATTAATCCGGACAGGTTGCCGGGGCGGGCCAATCGGTTTTTGCTTGGGCGGGCGCAGACGGTGTTTTCGCAATGGCCGATGCCGGAATGGCGCAAGCGGTGCGGCGGCGAGATTGTTGCCGCGGGTTGTCCGATTCGGGAGAACATATTGAATGGGCAGCGCGCGGTGGCCATGGCGCGGCTCGGTTTGGCTGCCGAGCGTGAGACGCTGGTTATAACGGGCGCTTCGCTGGGCGCAAAAACGATAAATGATGCCGTTTTGCATATAGCGCGGCACGAGCCGCGACTGCGGGCCATGCTTTCGGATGATGGGGGCGGGGGCAACTGGCAGATACTGCATTTAACGGGGTTGGACCAGGCAGCGGCGGTGCGGAAGGAAGTGTCGGAGCTTGGGCTGGCGCACTGGCATGTGGTGAATTACTGCGATGAAATGGAACTGGTATGGGCGGCGGCCGATCTGGCGATTGCCCGCTCGGGCGCAGGGCTTTGCGCGGAGTTGACGGCGTGCGGCGTACCGGCGATTTTGCTGCCGTACCCGTTTCACCGCGACAGGCATCAGGAGGCGAACGGGCGGGAATTGGTGAATGGCGCAGCTGCGGTTATGCTGCCGGACCAGAAAGATGCGGCCCGCACGAGTGCATTGCTGGTGCCGGTGCTGCTGGATTTGATGTCGAGTATGGCCAAGCGGCAGCGAATGCGTGCGGCCGCATTGGCCATGGCCAAGCCGCGCGCGGCCGGGCAGATAAGCGAAGCAATTGTTAAACTGGTGTGTGCGGGCGTTGACGCGGCCGCGAAATAAGCATGGAGGCTTATGGTAATGTCAACTGAAATGGCAATGGATGCGGCGATGGTTAAGCCTCAACATTTTTCGGTAGAGCCTGGGTCTCCCGCGTTTGCGGGTCGGCGGATTCATTTTGTGGGAATTGGCGGCAGCGGCATGAGCGGGTTGGCGCAGATGTTGCTTCAAGCCGGAGCGATTGTTTCAGGCAGTGATCAGGCGAGGTCGGAGACGACGCAGAGGCTTTCGGGGCTGGGCTGCAAAATTCAGGAGGGCGGGGCGCTGGCGGAACTGGACCCGCAGGTGGAAGTTGTGGTGTATTCCGCGGCGATAAGGGCGGACCATCCGGAGCTGGCGGCAGCGCAGCGGCGCGGGGCTACGGTGATGAAATATGCGCAGATGCTGGGCGAGGCGATGAACATACGCTGCGGCATTGCGATTGCGGGTACGCACGGGAAAAGTACCACGACGGCGCTGACTTCCTATGTACTATCAAAGGCAGGGCTGGACCCGAGCTATGTGATTGGGGCGGTGGCGCCGCAGTTGGGCGGATCGTCGCATGGCGGGCTGGGGGAGCTTTTTGTGGTGGAGGCCTGCGAGTATGACCGCAGCTTTTTGAACCTGCGGCCACGAATAGCTGCGGTGCTTAATATTGAGGAAGATCATCTCGACTATTACCGCAATCTGGATGAAATTATTGAGGCATTTGGGGAGTTTGTGGGTAACGTGCCCGATCAGGGGCGGGTGCTGGTGCATCATCAGGACAGCGCCTGCGCGCGGGCGGCGGCATCGGCAAAAGCGCCGGTGGAGACATTTGGCATTGGTGCGGGAGCAACGTGGCAGGTGGTGGACATCAGTCAGCACGATCAGCGGATTGATTTTGGCGTTCGGTACAAAGGCGAAGTGATGGGCGCGTTGTCGCTGCGCATTGCGGGGCGGCATAACGTACTTAATGCGCTGGTAGCGGCAGCCATTTCGCACCATTCGGGGGTTGCGTGGTCGGACATTGCCGCTGCGGTGGAAATGTTTACAGGGGCACACCGGCGAAGTGAACATTTAGGGAAGTTTGGGGGGATAACCGTCATAGATGATTACGGCCACCACCCGACAGAAATACGCGCGACGTTGATGGCGCTGCGTGAGCATTACAATCCGCGGCGGTTGATATGCGTGTTTCAGCCGCATCAGCACAGTCGGACGCGATTTTTGCTCAATGATTTTGCCCGGAGCTTCTCAAGTGCCGATATTACCGTTGTGCCGGACATCTTTTTTGTTCGTGACAGCGAAAAAGATCGGCGTGAGATACGGGCGGATCAGTTGGTGGAGCTGATAAAGAGTAATGGAAGAACGGCGGTGTACATTCCGACGTTTAAAGAAATTGTGACGTATCTGGGGCAGGAGCTTGTTCATGGGGACCTTGTGGTATCCATGGGTGCCGGCCCGGTGTGGGAAGTAACGCATGAGTTGGTTCGGCGACTTCGCTGAGATTGAAAAAGAGAATGAGCCGCTGGCTCCGCGGACGTGGTTTAAGCTTGGCGGGCCGGCGCGCTATTTTGTGCAACCCCGGAGTGTTTTGGAGTTGCAGCAGGTGGTGGCGCGCCTGCGCGAAAATAACATTCCGATGTATGTGCTGGGAGGCGGAGCGAACCTGCTGGTAAAAGATTCCGGCGTGGATGGGGCGGTGGTGTGTCTTGATCAGCCGGAATTTAAGAAGATGCAGGTGCGCGGTGAAACGCAGGTTTGTGCGGGTGCGGGCTATGACATGCAGCGGCTGGTTAAAGATGTGATTCGCGTCGGGTTGGGCGGGTTGGAATGTCTGGCGGGCATTCCGGGGACGGTTGGGGGGGAAGTGAAGATGAACGCGGGCGGAGCCTTTGGCGATATTGGCTCGCGCGTGCTGGAGGTGGAGGTGATGGATCAGAACGGACAGATTTATTTGCGGAAGCGCGAGGACCTGGTATTTGAATACCGGCGCAGCAACATTAACGCGCGATTTATTTTGGGTGCTGTTTTTGAGTTGACGCCCGAGGCGCCTGAACGCCTTAACGAGCGGTTGCGTGAAATATGGATGTATAAAAAGAACACGCAGCCGCTGGCTCCACACAGCGCGGGCTGCATATTTCGCAACAGCAATGGCGTTTCGGCGGGCAAGCTGATAGATCAGGCGGGCCTGAAGGGGCTGCGTGAAGGTGGGGCGGAAGTGTCGGAGCGGCACGCCAATTTTATAACCGCGGCGGCCGGGACAACTTCGGCTGATGTGCTTTCGCTGATTACACAGGTGCGCGACCGGGTGCGCGACAAGTTCGATATTATTCTCGAACCGGAAGTGGTAATCTGGTAGTTATGTTTGGCTTGAAGGCCCGGGCGGACAGGCCGCCGGTATGACGGGTGGGCCGAACCACTGAAGGAGGCTTAGTCATGGATGACTCAAGCAGCGCGTTAAAAGGCGGGCGAAATCCGCAGTCGGTGCATGTAACTTTGCTGGCCGGCGGCATTTCGGCGGAACGGGATGTATCGCTGCAGACGGGAGATCAGATAGCGGCGGCGCTGGAACGCTGCGGCTATCGGGTGTTTAAATCGGATATTTCACCAGACGATCTTTCAGCGCTTGATCATCGGCCGTGCGATGTGGTATTTCCGGCGCTGCATGGCACGTTTGGTGAAGATGGGCAACTGCAAAAAATACTGGAAGACCGCGGGCTGACGTTTGTGGGGTCAGGCTCGCAGGCGTCGAAACTGGCGATGGATAAAGCTGCGGCCAAAAGCTGTCTGCTGGAGCAGAACATCGCAACGCCACCGTGGCAGGTGGTGTATGCCCATAAGTTTAAGGATAGCTGGACGCCCATCAGCGGCATTGGGTATCCGTGCGTGATTAAGCCGGTGAGCGAAGGCAGCAGCGTGGACTGCGCAATTTGCGCCAGCGCCGCGTCGGCCCGCGAACATCTGGCGCAAAGCCTGGCACGCCATGGGGCGATGCTGGTGGAAAAGTGCATTGTTGGCCCTGAATTGACGGTGGGCGTTATTGATGGCCAGGCGCTGCCGACGCTGCAAATTCGGCCGCGCAGCGAATTTTACGACTATCAGGCCAAGTACGTTCGGGATGATACTGAATACCTGTTTGACATAGCGTTGCCTGCAAAGACACTGGAGGCGGTGACGCGAATGGCGCTGGAAGCATGCCTGGCGATGGGCGTGCGGCATTTGGCGCGCGTGGATATTATGGTGGACGGACAT
Source organism: Phycisphaerales bacterium (assembly GCA_013044165.1). Taxonomy (GTDB): domain Bacteria; phylum Planctomycetota; class Phycisphaerae; order WQYP01; family WQYP01; genus JABEVB01. Next base: position 41,811 of record JABEVB010000225.1, on the reverse strand, counting down.
TTGGGTGAGCCATTTGTGCTGGAAGTAAACACCATGCCCGGGTTTACGACACATTCGCTGGTTCCGAAGGCGGCAGCTCGCGCCGGCATCGGCTTTGATGAGCTTTGCGGGCGGCTGGTGAATATGGCCATCAGAGATCGCGCGGCAGCGGAGCGTCGGCCAGAGACCCCCTTGGCCTAACGACGGTAGACATTGATGACAGCAGAACAGCAGGAGCATCCGTCGGCTGGCGAGCCGAAAATGAAGAGCATTGTTCGCGGTCTTATTGGCGGCATGCTTGCGGGGGCAATATTGGTGGGGTTGGCTTGGGGTGGTTATGCCGCATTGAGGTATACGCGGCACCGCTTAAGCCGGGCGCTGCATGAGCCGCTTAAGCGTATCGTGTTAACGCATGCACCGGGATGGCTCTCGGCGGCGATTCTCGATAAGCTGGCGCAGGAGGCGGTTAACTTTACGGTGTTTAATTCAAAGCACCCGGAGTATGGGGCGCGTTTGCGCGATCCGCTGGACGGCGGTATTCTTAAAATTATCGCTCAGCACTACATGGATCATCAGAGCAGTGGTGAAAATGCCTGGATCAAGAGCATTGTCTATGTGCGGCGGGCGTGGCTGCCACGCCAGCAGATCATAGAAATAGACGCCGAGTATCGCAGGCCCGCGGCGCTTTTGATAACGCAGGGCAAAGGGTACCTGTTAAGCGCATCGGGCGTGCGTTTGCCGGGGACGTATTTGCCGGTTGATTTTGAGCGGCTGGAGTGGCTGCCGTGGCTTGTTCATACGCATGTTTCTGCGGTGGGTCGTGGGGAGAGAATTTCTTCGCCGGCGGTAGAGGCGGGGCTTTCGCTGGTGAAACTGCTGAGGCCCGAGCCTTGGCACGCGCAGGTACGCGAGATTGACCTTTCCAACATTGGCGGTGTTGTGAGCAAAACGGATCCGGAAATTGTTTTGACCACCCGTGATGGCCACGAGGTTTTGTGGGGCATGCCACCGGGGCAGGAAGGGTTTTATGAAGTGCCGGCAGCGCGCAAGCTGATGATGCTCAGTGAGGTTAATCGGTTGTATGGTTCGATAGATGCAGGCCAGGCTTATGTGGACGTTCGGGGGGATCAGGTGTTGGTGCCGCGGCGCGATCGCAATCAGCCGGTGGGAGCTGCGGAGCAGGCTACGCAGTGAGGGGCCGGGCGATTGGCGGGGTGGTCAGGGCAATTCAGGTTATAGCTGAGAATTAGTGTGGTGTGTGGCGAGCCACGGTGGCGGCGCTGCGGCGCGATTGTTTGTCCTGATACATGGCGGCGTCGGCGGTGGCGAGGAGTTCCGTGGGTGTGCGGCCGTCATCGGGGTAGACGCTGTAGCCTACGCTGACGGAGACGCTGGGGGCTTCACGGATTTTTGGGAGCAGCGGCTGTTTGAATTCTTCGATGATTCGAGCAACGAGCGTGGCGAGCGCGTCGGGGTCATCTATGCTGGGCAGGAGGACGGCAAACTCATCGCCGCCGAGGCGCGCTACAAAGTCGCCATCGCGCACAATGAGTTGCAGGCGAGCTGCGGCGGCAATGAGCAGGTCATCGCCGGCGCGATGGCCTAATTGATCGTTTACCTGTTTGAAGCCGTCGAGGTCGAGAAAGAGCACGGCGGCGCGCGAACCTTCGCGTCGGACCTGGGCTAAATGTCGCTCAACCCATTCGAGGAAAAAGGCGCGGTTGGGCAGTCCGGTGAGGGCATCATGGGTTGCTTCGTGCTCAAGCCGGATTGTAAGCCTGCGGGTTTGGCGCACGCTGCGAATCATGCGGATGTAGCCATGGCCTACCAGCACGGTTAAAAATGCGGCAAAAGCCATGACAAAGATGGCGGTGTAAATAAAGCGTCCGCGGGCGCGGGCGCGTTCATGATCGGTCTTGCTGATGTAGACGCCGCGGAGGCGGTCAATCGCGTTGCGCCAGTCTTCGCCAGAAACGCTGGATGCAGTGGCCTTGTGCGTGGCGAGTTGGAAGTTGCGATTTACATTGGGATGGGAGGTGGGGCGATCGGCCAGGAGGCTTACGATTTTAAGGCGTGCCTGCTGGTCTACTGCGACAAAGGTGCCGGCCGGTGGAGGCATGCCGGCCATCATGAGTTGCATGCTTTTAAGCGTAATTTGAGCGCGTGTAAGGTCGTGAAGGAACAACCGTTGCTGCAAACTGCTGCCGGTGAGCAGATAGCCGCGATGATGGGCCTCGGCCGCTTCAAGATTGGTGCGCAGGCTATCGAGGCCGGTTACAACGCCATAGTATTGATTGATACGATCTTGGGCTTTGAGCGAACTGAAGGCGTACATTGCGGCGGCGGTGCCGAGCAGGTAAGTGGTGGCGATAAGTAAGAGCACAAGCAGGAGCAGCCACCATTCTAAGCTGCCGCGCGGAACCAACCCGGTTGAGGAGGTTGCGGCTGCTGGCAGTTTGCTGCCGCCGGGCGCAAAGCCTCGGCTGCGAGGTGTGTTTGCGCACTGATCACTTTTGGATGTTGTCATAAGCCCCACCACGCCAATCTCTAACATTATCGGCAAAAGCGGCAAGCGACTGGAGTGTAGCTGCTAGCGGTTGGATTTTTATAGGATGGGGGCGATTGTCGGCGGTATGATTTTTGGGAAGGCGAAGACTTTCGCATATATAGATATTATCGTGATGATGAGCGGCTGCTGACCGTATGAGTTAAGGCTGGTTTGAAATAAACCACATAAGCCTTATTTAAGGCGCGACTTAAGCCGCTCGCGTGCCTGGGCCGAAAGCGATTGACTGGAATTGTCTGGCTCTGGGGTGCGGCTTAGTTTGCGCAGTGCTGCCTCGATAATTGCGAACTGATTATTCATACAGCGGCACATTGAACAGATAGCTAAGTGCATTGCGAGGGTGATGCGATTGCCCAATGGAAGCTTTGCGTCGCGCTTAAGCGAAGCGGCTTCTGCTGCGGCGCGGCAACTAAAAATGTGGAGTGGATTGAACATTTTTATCTCTTTTTCAGCTATGCAAGCTGGTCTACACCCTTTTTTTCCAGGCAGTTGCGCAGGCGCAGCCGCGCGCGATGCAGGAGTACGTATAGGTTGGTCGCGCTAAGCTGCAAAGTCTTACATACATCGTCGGCGGCTTGATCATCCATAAGGCGCATGATGATGGCTTCGCGCTGCATGGGGGGCAGGGCTTCGAGGCAGGCCTGGATGAGCGGGGAAAGCTCGGCTGATTCGGCGGCTTGCTCCGCAGTCATGTGCCAGCGTTTGGGGGCATTACGCCAATGGCCCAGATTGTTGAACATGGATGCGACGACCTGATCGTCGTCGAGAGATGCTGCGGGTTGGCGATGTTGTGCACGAAAGTAATCGAGTACTTTGTGTTTAAGAATGCCCACCAGCCAGGTTGAAAAAGCGCACTGGCCGCTGAACTTGGCTTGCGCGCCCAGGGCCGCGACAAAGGTTTCTTGTACGATATCTTCAGCGATGCTGCGATCGCTCACCCGAGAGATGGTGTAGCGGAATAAGATGTCGCCGTAGGCATCCACCCATGTATCTACGGGTGGTGGGCTGACGCTGCCTGCCGGGGTGGTTGCTGGTTTGGCAGATGGATTGGTCATGGACACAGGCACCGTGCATACAAGGCATATTTGAAAGGTAGCTAACCACATTTTTGGGGATAAATCAACTGTCAAAATAAACGAATACAGGCTTTTTGAACCGTAGGAGGCTTGGCGCGAGACTTTATTGCGGGGTTTGAGTGAGCGGGGCGATTAAAGTGGGATTGATCTGGCTCACTTGCCAATGAGGTGGCTTGGCCCTAAGGTATTGGGTTCGCGGGTGAGCGGAATTACCTGCCTATACGTTAGGAGTTGTTGTTATGCCCAAACCTCGTCGCCGTCGTAAAATCGGCAGCAAGAAACGTCATGCCAAGTGGAAGGCAAGGCATCATATTCAATGATCCATCGGCTGGGGATGGAGTGCAGTGGAATTCATGAGCTATAGCGCGGCGAGTTTGCTTCATATCGGGGCAGACATGCTTGTACCGTTTGTTGTGCCGACGATATGGCTGGTTCGCGTCCAGCAGGCTTTTGCTTTTGCAGGTGCGTTTTAATTTGGGCCTGCGCTGCGGGGCCCATGGCCTGTATAAGGCGCGGCGGTTGTTACGGCGGACATAGTAAGCAGCAATTCCGCTGTGTGGTTTGTCAGTAGTTCACAGGAAATACTCATGGCCAACGTGCAACCCATGGCAGCGGTGCGGTATCCGCAATCGCTGCAGACCGATTTGATATCGCCGCCTTATGATGTGCTTTCAGCGGCGGATAAGGCCGCGTACCTGAAAAAAAACGCGCATAACATTGTGGCCGTTGACCTGCCACATGTACCGCCCAAAACGGCCGGGCCGGCGGCTGCATACGCCGCGGCAGCCACAACGCTGGAGTCCTGGCTGCAAAGCGGTGTGCTTAAGCGCGATGGGAAGCCCACCCTGTACCCATACCAGCAAACGTACGCACACGCTGGTGTTACATACCAGCGTCGCGGTCTTTTTTGCCGCGTTGGCCTCGAAGAGTTCGGACCCAGCGGCACCATTCACCCGCATGAACAGACTTTCAGCGGGCCAAAGGAAGATCGCTTGCTATTGATGCGCAGCACCCATGCAAACCTCTCGCCGGTTTTTGGTCTGTATGATGATGCAACGAATGCGGTAACGAACCGGCTCTTTGAGCATGTTGCTGGTGGGCCGCCGATTGCGACGGCCAGCTTGCCCACGCAAGATGGCAAGGGGCAGGTGCTTTCGGAATTGTGGATGGTGACGGATGCCAAGGTTATTGCCGATGTGCAAAACCTGCTGGCGGATAAGCATTTATACATTGCCGATGGTCATCATCGTTACAGCACCTGTTTGACGTATCGCAAGGAACTTGCGCAATCGCATGGCGGTCATTTGCCGAAAGAGCACCCGGCGAACTTCGGGTTGTTTGTGCTTGTGGCCATGCAAGACCCCGGTTTGATTGTGCTGCCGACGCATCGGGTGGTGTCGAACCTGCAGGGATTTTCGGCGGATGGCTTTGTGGCCAAAGCGGCGGGACTGCTTAAGGTGTTGCCGGGGCAATTTACGGGCGGTCAGTTGGATGAGCTTGAGAAAAGGCTTGCGGGCTTTGGCCCCCATGCCATGGGTGTGTATGACCCTGCGGGTGACAGGGCGGTGGTGGTAGTGCCAAGTGACTCGGACCCGTTGGGGCGTTTAAGTGATGATGCGGCGTTGGCTGGAAAATCGAAGGAATGGCGGCAGTTGGATGTGGCGATTCTGCAGCACCTGATTTTCGACCGCATTGTAAAGCCGCACTTTGCCGGGGGCCAGGATTTTCATTGGGCGTTCCCGCACGAGGCGCACGAAGTGGTGGATTTGTGCCGCTCCGGCCAGTATCAGGCCGGGTTTGTGCTTCAACCAACGCCGTTGGAGGCGGTGCGACAGTTGTGCAACGCTCATGAGCTTATGCCGCAGAAGAGCACCTTCTTTTATCCGAAACTGGCGACCGGCATGGTCATTAACACGCTGGTTTCGTGATGCCGGCCGCCATGAAGGGCGAGCAGCACAACATTTTGCCTTCTGGAGCGTTAAGGTTTATGGGCGACCATGGGCCGATACGGTTGGCGAGTCGCTGGGCGCGTTAAGGGCGTAGCTGGGCATCATGCATGAACATATTGGCCAGCATTGAACTGGATTTTTTAGGCAGCCGAGGCTTTGCCTGGTGGGCACTTATTTTGTGCTCTCTGGGCGTGGCACTTATTGCGTATGGCGTTGTGCAACGGCGACGGTTGCCCGCCAGTTCAGCAGGCCCGGCGCCTGATGCCGCCGATCGCACGATGTGGCTAGCGGTGGTTACGGGGGTTGCTTCGATTGTTTATGGCCTGGGCGCCGCACTGCTGCCGATGATGCGCGCTGCGCCGATTGCCATGGTATTTATGCTGGCTGTTTCGGGTATGGCGGTGTGGCTGTTTTACCGCCGCATGTTTGAATACCTGGGGCGTTTTCGGCTTGGCGTACTTTTTGCCTTACGCGTGCTGGCGGTGATCGCGCTGCTGCTGCTGCTATTTAAACCGGTGCTGGCGTTTATAAAAAGGCCGCATCACGTTAATACCGTGGGAATTGTGGTAGATGCGTCAGGCTCGATGAGCGTGAGCGACCAACCCAACGAGCCAAGCCGCTACCTGCAAAGCACCCTGGCGGCGCGCATCCTTATGACGGAGCTTGGCAAGCAGGTACGCGTTAAATGTTTTGCCTATGACGGCAAGCACAATGGGCCGCTGGCTTCGGCGGATGAATGGAATAACATTCCGCCCAATGGCACCGTTACCGATTTACCCACCGCCATCAAAATAGCGACCGACAACGGCTGCCGGCAGGTGGTGCTCTTCAGCGATGGCATTCAGAATGGCCCGAGCAAAATAAGTTCGCTGGCCAGCGGCAGCGTGCCGGTTTACACGGTACGCGTGGGCAGTACCGCCACCCAGGCCAAGGGCGTGCCGGACATACAAATTGTGCGTGTGGACGGCCCACAAACCGCTCCGGTGGATACAGAGGTGACGCTTACGGCCGTGATTCGGTCCACCGCGCTTAATGACCGCACGGTTGAGGTGTACCTGCAGCAAAACAAAGCGACGCTGATGGAGCACCGGCTGGTGCTGCAGTCGGGGCCGACGCCGCAGTTGGTGCATCTGAAGTTTACACCGCATAAGGTGGGCCGTGTGGTGCTGAATGTCCACATTCCGGTTGTGCCGGAAGAACGAACATCCGCGGGCAATCAGCAGCAGTTTCCGATGTTGATTACGAACCCGCAAATTCGCGTGCTATACCTTGAAGGCCGCGTGCGCCCTGAAGTCGGCCCGCTGCGCAATGTGCTGCAGATGGATCCGAACATCAACCTGGTGAGCATGATTCGCACGCGGCCCAACTATTTTTTAATGCACGGCATCCGCGAGGGGGACCATCTCATCGGCGTGCCGACCACGCTTAAGCAGTGGGAGATGTTTAAGGTGATTATTCTGGGAGATGAAAGCTCGCGGTTTTTGTCGGCCGAGCAGCAGCAGGATATTAAGACGGCCATTGAGCATGGATCGGGATTTTTAATGATAGGTGGGCAGCATAATTTTGCCGCCGGCGATTGGGGTGAGTCTGTTTTGGGGCCGGCGTTTCCCATAAACCTGGAGGTTGCGGCACCGGCGCAAATTTCGCTGCCGTTCGTGCCGCAGTTGACGGCATTTGGCGCCCAAAGCCCCATATTTCAAGGTATTGGCGAGTGGTTTATCGGGCCGGCGGGTACTCCTGCACAGAAGCAATTGCCGCCGCTGGCCGGTTGCGTTGCCTTTGCGGGCGCCAAGCCTGGAGCAACGGTTTTGCTTACGCATCCAACCGCGCTGGTGAATGGCAGGCCTGCGGTGGTGCTTGCGGTTGAGCACTATGGCAAAGGGCGTACAGCGGCATTTGCCGCGGACACAACATTTCGTTGGCAGCTTATGCTGCGCACCATGGGTGATAAGTCGCCGTACAATCGCTTTTGGGGGCAGCTCATTCGCTGGCTCGCCGGGGAGTCCAAGGTCAAAACCAGCAACGGTCCATCGGTGACCGTCATGATTCGCAAGGAGCGCTACGAACCGAATGAACCGGTTCGCCTGCGTGTGGCCGTCACCGATATGCACGGACAATCTACCCGTTATGCGCATGTGCAGGCCACCATCACCGGGCCGGATGGCAAAACGCGGATGGTTGATTTAACAGCGCGGCAATCGCAGGTGGGTATGTATTACCGCAACATTATGCCGCGCGGCTCGGGCAAGTATCATGTATCGTTTGTGGCCACCAAAGATCATCAAAAGCTCGGCACGGACGCCACCGACTTTTATGTCATGGCGCCGGGCGGCGAGATGGATAAACTCGCGGCCGAACCATCGGTGCTGCAGCGCATAGCGCGGCTGACGGGTGGAAGCTATACGGAGCTTGCGGGGGTTGGCGATTTAGCGCGGATTATTAAAGCGGCTCTTCCACCGACGGCCCAGGTGCAGCGCAGTTCGTTTGCGCTGTATAACAATCGGGCTTTTTTTCTTATTTTTATAGGGTTGATGACCGCCGAGTGGTACTTTCGCCGCAAGTGGCAATTGCAGTGATGGCGCCGGGGTGAGTTGGGGCTGCAGCGCGGGAATTAATATTGGCTTTTGTTGTTGCCTTTGCCGTCGTCGGCATCGTAGGCGGCGGCCTGTTCGGTGGCTTTTGTGTCGCAGCGCTGGATGGAGAGGGCTTTACCCGAGATTTCGTCAACGGTGGCGAGAATGCCGCATACCCGCGGGTCGCCGGTGGCCACTTCAAAAAAGTGTGGCATGCCGGTAATCATATGTTTAATAACTCGGTCTTTGAGTCGGCCAAGTACACTGTCGTAGGGTCCCGTCATGCCCAGGTCGGAGACAAAGGCGGTGCCAGCGGGCAGAACGCGGGCATCGGCGGTGGGGGTATGGGTATGCGTGCCAAAGTTGATGGAGACACGCCCATCGAGGTACCAGCCCATGGCGATTTTTTCGCTGCTGGCCTCGGCATGAAAATCAACAACGCGCACCTTTACGTCACGGGGCACCTCGGCAAGCATGCGGTCTATGGTACGCAGCGGGTCGTCGAGTGGGTTCATATAGAGCCGGCCCATGACCTGTAACACCGCAACGGCTACGCCGCTGCGCGATTGGACGACCGTCCAGCCTCGGCCGATGGAATCGGGCGGATAATTACCGGGCCGAATGAGCCTGTCGGAACTCTGGAGGATTGGCAATATTTCGCGCTTGCGATAGGTGTGGTCGCCCATGGTGCATACGTCAATGCCGGTGGCCAGCAGTTTGGCCAGCAGGGGAGGGGTGAGGCCGGAGCCACCGGCGGCATTTTCGGCGTTGGCGACCACGAGGTCAATGTTTTCGCGGGTGATGAGGTCAGGCAGTACTTCGGCCACCGCCTGACGGCCGGGTTTGCCGATAATGTCGCCGATGCACAAAATTTTGATGGGCATGAAACCTCTTTCCTGTGGATGTCGCCCTGTGCGACATGCAGGCAAGTTTAGCGGCAGTTATGCCGCAACGCGAGCGAATCGCAGCGAAGGTCTTTACACGGACCGGCTTGCGCAATACGGCGGACAATAGAAAGAGGCGGAGGGGTTTTCGCTATTTATAAACGCCCCGCTTGTTGTGGTAGAGTTTGGCTCGATATTCATCTTCCAAAGTAAGCATACAAGGCCAAGTACATGTTAAAAACACCCGTGAGGCCAGCCTCTTTGGTCAAATGCCTTGTGTCATTGTGCCGTGGTTGTAACCCCGACTATGGACTGAGTTAAGCCTTGCGCCACCCGCAATGGGTGGGAGATGTCCCATAAAGTGCCGTTTTATGGCTGCAGCCGCAGCCGCCGAAGAACTTTGCGCAAATAATGATAGGATTTGCGCAAAATGCCACTAGTATTTGTGTTTTTTCTGTCTAAACTTGAACTTGTCAGATGTGACTGCGGGCGTACCGGTTGGTTCTGGTACGGTTTCTATTCCCGCGAGTCGCTCAGGATTGAAGAGGTTTGAGAAACATCAGCAACATCCGTTTGGCTCGGTGTATGGGCTACGAGAGATGTTGCGGTTATTCAGAGGAAGGGGTATTCCTATGTTACGTTCTAAGGTTCTCACGATTGGTTTGATGGCCGTGGCGGCGGCAGCGGTGCCAACGGCAGTTCGGGCTGCGGTAACAACGACCCAATTCAACTGGGTTGGGACGGGTAATGACAACGAGTGGTGGGATGGTTTGAACTGGAATCCATCTGGTCCCCCGGCTGCAGCCGTTAGTGGAAGCACTTATACCATAGCAAACGTGGGGCTGGCGGCACCAAGTGCGGAGCCTACTGTGAATATTGATTCCAACGCAGGGTATAGCGGCTACCCCAGCGGCGGTGGGTACGTCAACGAAGTCTGGGCTGGCAACGGTAATGCCCCGGGCAATATTGTTATGGCCACCGGCACCACGCTGGCCGTCAACAACTGGTTTGTCATCGGCCGCATGTACGGTTATGCGGGCGGGGCTATAACGGCCGCGAATAATGCCAGCTCTTTCACCATGAACGGTACGGCCAAGCTTTCGGATGCGGGCTACGTGCAAATTGGCGGAGCTGCAGGCAATGGAGCGTCCAGCGGCACATTGACGATGAACGACAGTTCATCTATGACGGTCGGCAAGTCCTTTGTCACCGGCAACTGGGGCGGCACGCCTGCCAGTGTAAGTAATGTCAATATCAATGGCACGGCCAGCCTGACGGTAACCGGCGGCCCCGTCGTCTTTGCCGGCGATGCCAGCAATACCACCACTGTTACGCAGACGGGTGGCACGGTGCAAATGGGGTCGGCCACAGCCACCGGCGCCTACTTTGATATTGCAAACAACGGCACGGCAACCTACACCATCAGTGCCGGCAGTCTTAATTCTTATGATGCCTATGGCTTTAATGTGGGCGATGGCAGTGGCAACGGCACGCTGAACGTTAGTGGTACTGGCACGGTGCTGGCCAATGCCATGTTCTTGGGGAAATACAATTCTGCCCAGGGTACCGTGAATCAATCTGGCGGAACGGTCAATGTGACCGACCCAAATGGCGGCACCCGCGGCGGGTACGACGGCGATGTGATGGTGGGATACAACACCAAAACCAACGTCGGTACGTACAACCTCACCGGCGGTACGCTCAACGTCAAAAATGGTCTCATGGTCTGGAATGGCCAGGGACAGATCAACATCAGTCAGAATACATCGACTCTAACTAAAGTTAACGGCAATTGGATGACCCTTGGCCAAAATAACGGCGCCAACGGCACCGTCACCCAAACGGGCGGCACGGTGGCCTTGAGCAACTATATCTACTTGGGTTACGGCGGTGGCGCAACGGGTACTTATAAGATGCAGGGCGGCTCGCTGAGTGCTGTAGAGCTCAGAACCGATTCCGGCACTGGAACGTTTACCCAAACTGCCGGATCGGTCAGTCTGACGGGTAACTTGCTCATGAGCATCAACGGCGGCTCTACAACCACCTATAACATGCAGGGCGGTACCCTCTCGCTTACCGACATCCAAGGCGTATTCGCCGCCAGCAACTTCATTCAGACCGGCGGCACGGTAACGTCCACTGCTGGTTGGCTCCGCCTGGGCCTTAACGGCGGCACCGGCAGCGGCACGAGCACGGCGACATTCAGCGGTGGCAGTACGAGTTTCTCGCTCAATGCCGACGTCGGTGAAAGCGGCACCGGCATTCTGAACGTTGACACCGGCGGTTCGCTCACCGTGGGCGGACAATTCTATATTGACGGCGCCGCGTTCGCCAACAATCTTAATGGTACCGGCACCGTCAATCTGAACGGCGGCACGCTGAACGTGAAGCAGATTCTTACCAATTCCACCGGTGGAAGCAGCACCTTCCACTTTAACGGTGGTACGCTGGTCGCCGGTGCTGCGAGTACAACCTTCATGCAGGGGCTGACCAGCACCTATGTTGACAGTGGCGGGGCCATCATCAACACCAATGGCAACAATATCACCATTGGCCAGAACCTGCTTGCTGGCACGGGCAATGGCGGCCTAGACAAACAGGGCGCGGGCACGCTGGAACTCAGCGGCGCAGGTAATACCTACACCGGCAACACGCTGGTGGAAGCGGGTACGCTGCAAATTGACAGCGCGTTTCTCGCTTCAACCTCGGCGGTAACGGTTGATACCTCCGCGCTGATGAATCTTAATTACAGCGGCAATGACATCATCAGCGCTCTGACCCTGGGTGGCACGGTGCTGGGGCCTGGCACCTACAACAGCGTCAATGAAGGCACATTTTTAGCTGGTACCGGCTCACTGCAAATTCTTGGTAGTAACGTACCCGAACCAGCCTCGCTGGGCATGCTGGCTGTTGGCGGTGCCGCGATTTTGCTGCTGCGTAGACGCAAGAGCGCCTGATGAGGGCGCCGTGCTTTGGAGTTAACAGAGTTGGTCGGCGGGGCTGGGATTGCAGGCCCCGCTGACTCTTTGCAGCCAGGAGCGCAATTAATTAATGGCTCGGCCTGCTGTTATGAGGCCGTAGCGCTAGTTACAAAAAAGGGTGGTGTATGATGAAAGTAGTCGGACGAAAAACAGGGCGTGGGGCCTTTACGTTGATCGAGTTGCTGGTGGTCATTTCCGTCATCGCGATCTTGATGGCACTCCTGCTGCCGGCACTTCGCATGGCACATGAGTTGGCCAACCGCGTCGTGTGTGCCTCGAATTTGCACAACGACTACCAAGCCTTGGCCCTGTATTCGGACAGTAACCGAGGGCTGCTGCCGGACGTCATGGATACCACACCCTCTTCGACACCCTACTCGAATGTTGGCGACGGCTATTGGCTTTGGGATTTGCCCTTTGGCATGCGGCAGGGCATCACAAACTACGGCGCCAGCGAAGGCAATTTCTATTGTCCATCCAATTTGGTACAGGACATGGGAATGGATACCTTATGGAATGGCTGGTCTAACAACGGGTCCATACCCTCTAAGCCAGCCAACCTTCCGCCGGGCGCGGTGTACGGCTCTGCGTTGGGGTGGGCGGTTACGGACTATGCGTGGCTGCTTCAGCGGCCTGTCGTGATGCCAGTCAGCAGCAATGCTCCATGGGGTAACTACTATGGCATCGGCAATAGCTTCTTTCAAGAAGGCTGTAACCTGCAGGGGACTGCGACTGCGCCCGTCCTTAGCAGCATATTCGCCAAAGTGACGTTTAACGGGCCGCCGCCGCTGTTTCAAAGCAAACTCACGCCGGATCCAACCGGGTTGGACGCTAACTTTAGTCCGTCTGACATACCGCTTATCGCCGACGCTATGGTTTACTTTCAAAACAAGTGGGCGCCGGCCCCCGGCTATTATCAAGGATCAGGCAGCAATCATGTCAATGGCGCTGGAGAGCCTTACGGTGGAAACAAATGTTATATGGACGGCCACGTAAGCTGGGCTCCCTATGAACAAGCCATGGGTGACCTGTACAATATGAGCAAACCGGTCAATTGGCATCTTAGGATGCAATGTGGTGGCTATTCCAGTGGCGTGGTTCCGTTTGCATTTTAACGCGGCCTCATGGGTAGAGAATCGGTGGGGACGGTGAAGCCCCGAGGTGAGTCTCGCGGCGCATCAGAAAGTAAGAGCGCTCGGCCCATGCGCTGGTGCGGGTTTTAAAATTACAGGTGAAGACCGATTTGGCGGTGGGGGAGGCTGCAGCCAAACAAATCAAGAAACCAAACAATGGCGGTAGCTGCTTAGCACGGTGTTGCGCGTGAGAGCGCGCGGCCGCTGCGGTTAACCGCTCCCCTGCAATCCGTCCATACATTTACTAAACAGGTGGTAAGAGTGCACGGCGTTTTCGTCCGCGGATGATTGGTTATTTGCCGGGATGGTTTGGCTCGCTTATGGCTGCGGAGAACGATATGGCAGCCGAACATGGGTGGCAAGCCGTAATAATTGGCGCTGTTCATGCGGTGATTGTTCCGCAGGCAATCAGGGCATCGGCACATTTTTAAAGTCAAATTTAACCTGGAAGTTTTGCTGCTCGAGGTATACGGTCAGGACGAACTTTGCCGGCTTACCGTTTTGAACGTTCTCCTGAAGCGCATATCGGGCTTGGTTGCCCCCGCCGCCGCCACCGCCATATGGCAGCAGAGCGCCGGTGGCACTGTAGCATTGGATCGCATTAAAGTTTTCAAGCTGATTGGCCATGTTCTGCAGAGCCGGCGAAAGGTTGTTTGAGCCATAGCGTGTTTGCACTACATATTGATACTGCCACATGTTGCCAACCTTATGCAGGTTGTTGATGGATACCGTAAAGCCGCCGACGATGGCATGGGCCTTTCCCTTTTTGTTGAGTGTTAAGGTGATGACCTTTTGGTGCATGCTGGCCATAACGGGTATATAGCCCTTAAGCTCGCGAATGGAGGTTCCGTGGTGTTTAGGCCACTGCAGTTGCGCTGTGGTATTGGTAACGGCGCTGATATAGCCCTGCTGCTGCCACCATTGATTGATCGGGTTGTGAGATATAAGCGAGTTGCCCTTGTTGTCGGTTGCTTTGGAAATCACGGGCTGTTGCACCTGCAGCGGGCCGACCATCCCCGGGATGGCAAGCATGTCCATCGAGGCCGTGAATGAGTTATTCCTTTGCGGGTTGGCGCCGTTAAACGCGATGGTGCGCTGCATAATGAGGCTTTGAAATGTAACGGCGAAGAGACCGTCGAACGTTGCAAAGTCGCCTTTTTGCAGCAGGCCGCTTGGGCCAAAAGCTATGCCTGGTGTGTTATTGTAATAGCCCATCATGGGCGAAACCCCGGTGCTTTCGGCAATGGTTTGGATGACCTTCCAAAATGGTTGTTTGACCACACTGAGGCTTACCGTCCCGGCCGAGTTGGGTTGCATGTACGAAATATGACTGCCAGCCTGCTTGCATATGGCTTTAAGCGCTTCATTGACGGATACATTTTTAAGATTAAGCGTGATGAGCGGTCCGCGCAGGAGGTCGGCCTGCGTTATTTCTCGGATGTTTTGCCGCAGCAAATGGCGCATTTCAGGCGTCGTAAGCCCCTGGAGGGCGGTTTTCATGGCGGGCAGGGCGATGTCGCCCAAGGCGAGAAGTTTGGTGGCTGCGGCGTGGCGCACTTCGTAGCGGTCGCTAAGCAAAGCGTGAATGAGTTTCTGAATATGCTTTTGCCGGGCCGGGTTATTTTGTGGGGGCAGATGCTGTGTGGCGGCCGGTGCGGTTGCCGGGGCTGGTAGTGGGGCAACGATGGTGGAAGTGTTTACGGTTGCCGGCAACGGGGCGACGAGGGTCGAAATGTTTACCTTGATGGGAGGGGCTGCGGTTGGAGCCGTGCTGGTGGCCTTTGGATGACTGGGGGTGAGAACAATTTGGTTGCCGGGCGCGGCGGCCAAGGCCGTGGCGATGCCGATGGCTCCGGACATGACCGCTGTTATACAGGCAGCAAGAGCCAGACGGCGGTATTTTAGCGGCGTTAGCATAAAAGTCCTTCCGTTTATAGCGAACCTTGGAGGTTGCACGTTGTTGCGGTTGAGCAAAACCAGACTGCAGGTCACGGCTACGATAACCGCTTTAGCAGCATATTTTATGGCCGGTTGGCCAGTTCGGCCATCATGGCGTTAAATTTCCGGCGGTCGCTTGGCTGCCACAGGCATAACTTCCAGCGGCAGTGCTGCAGCAACTGATCGGAGGCGTGGTTGGCCTGCATATATCGGTATGCGAGCACACGCATGGGCCATTGCAATGCTAAATCTGTTGTGCTGTAGCTCGATGGCTCGCTAAGGAGTTGCCAAAGTTGCAGCGCCGGCGCGAGAGCCGGGGTTGGTTTGGGCGGCAGGTTTGGCGGGCGGTAGTTGGTGATGGGCAGGCCATCAAGATTGGTATAGCCGGCGTCGAGCTTTGGCCCGGCGAGGCGATCCATAAACATGCCTTGCACGGGCATCCAAAAGCCATTGTTGCGTTGGAGTCGTACCAGGTAAGCGTGCGGGCCTTTGAGAATGAAGGATACATAAACGCCACCCCAAAACTGCATGACGCGGCTTCGAGCAAGGGGTTTTTCGTGCAGCCAGGCATAGCGTGGTCCAGCCAGGCCACGATAGACCTTTGCAACAAAATCGCGGAGGGCGTTTTCGTGGTACTGGCCATCTTTGTTGTGAAAATAGAAGCTGACTTTATACAAGCCCCGCGGTACGGCTACGCGCAGCCACATATCCGGGCCTTGGTAAAAGCGATTGTAGCGGCCGCCGGCATCGTTCCATTCGCCTTCTATGCGTTCGCTGGCGTCGGGGAAGAAGAGCGTTCGGCGAAGCTGCGAATGAGTCCAGGAGAGGTAGTAGGCGACATCACCTTCATTTTGGTGCGGGGATGAGAGTCGCTGGATATTGGCTTGAGCGAGGCCTCCGAAGAATCGTTCCTCATCATTGACGAAATTGCGCTTGCCTGCGCAGAGCCGGGCAAAGTTAACACCGTAGCGCCCCAGCCAATCGCCTTGTGTTTGCCAGTCTTGCCCGAATGAGGCGGCAGCCGTTGCGGGGCCTTGGCCGCGCTTCACCAAGGTAATCAGTTGTTGAATTTGCGATGCGGTGGGTGGCTTGGCGCTGGCCGGAAAGGGTGGCGGGGTGGCGTTGGCGGCAGGTTTTGTTGGGGGGTGCATCGCTTGGGACTCGAGGGTAACGCGCTCAAATAAGCCGTCCTCATAGCCGCCAATCATCATGGTGTTGCCGGGTAAAGCGAGCAGGCTGGCGACAAACCCTGCAATATGTGTGGTGCCCCTGCTGCCGAAGGATTGACGAATGTTGTTGTTGCCTGTGTTAAGCACATCGAAGCCGGTGGCACGGTGCCCAATCCATACGTCGCCATTTGTTGCCTGCGCCAGGCAGGTGACATAATCAGATGAGAGCATTGTCGTGAGCAAGTGTGCCGAAGGGGACTGCCAATGCAGCGGCCGATGCCACATGCCGCGAACCTTATCGGCGTAGTTACGGCCGCGCAGGAATATAAAGCTTCTGCCGGCATTTTTGCTCCATGCCAGGCCACCGTCGGTACCGACATATACGGTATAAGCGTGGTGGTTTTGTGCGTCGGGATTTCTCGCAATTAAAACGCAGTTGATTAGATTGCTTGGCAAACCACTGCCGCGCGGCTTGGTCAGCAGGTGATCGGGTCCGCGGACGTGGATCCACTGGGCGTAATGGCTCGCAGGGCCGCTTATCGCCAGCCCATGGCATTGCGTGCCGACAAACAGTTTTCCGTCCGGCGTAAAGGCGAGGCACGAAAGGGCATTGGCGGGTAATCCGTTGGCGGTCGTGTAGTACTGCCAGGCGTGTGTAATTGTGTTGTAGCGGCTAAGGCCGCGATTGGTGGCGAGCCACACGCTGGCATCCAGCGGCGAGATGGCGATGGCAAAGATGCGCGACCCCAATGGACCAATAGCAGGATAATGCGCCGAATGAGTTTGCCCCACGCCATGGTGGGTGGCGGATCGGTAACCGAGTCCGGCTGCCACGGCGTAATCCCTCCAACTTCGGCCGTTATAAACACACACCCCATGGTTCAAACTCCCGGCCCATACGCGTCCATCGCGGTCGCAGGCCAGTGCGTAGACGTTGTTGGGGGCATTGTCGCGGCTGGTGAAGTGCTGCCAAACGCGTGCGGTCGGCGCCTTTGGGTTATACGAGACAATCCCCTGACCCTCGGTGCCAAACCAGAGCCTTCCTGATACGGATACGGCCAGGGCGGTAATGCATGGTGCGTGGATATTAAAGCGACGAATGTAAAGTTGCGCGGGTGGAGGCTTGGGGATGGGGGGCGGCATAAGGTGGGCTGCGTGCGGGGCGGCACAAGCGTGCGAAGCTAAAGCCAAAGTGCAGGATGCGGCTGCCACGCAGCAATATTTGAGGAGTCGCTTAAATGATGGACGATTCAACATGCGTTACCTCGCTGGCCTGCCGCATCTGCCGCCAAGAGCGGCGTTGTCGCTAATCACAAGAAAGTATAACATGGTTTTAAGAAGATAGTATTTTGGACGGCGCCTATGCAAACATGCGGCATGAATTGGCACACACGGTATTGCACTCTCGTTGTGGTGGCGGTGAGTTTGCTGTTGGCTGGCGCTGGACAAGGGGTACGGGCTTCGCAGGGTGGCTTTGCCAATAAGTTGGACGACTGGCCGCATTTGCTGCGGCAATCGCTGAATCGTTTTGAACAGCAATCCGGACTGCACAACGGAGCACTACCGCCCGGTACACAACAATCCGCTTCCGTGCGGTTGCAAATGAAAGGTTTAATAAACTGGAACCGCTGGCTGGTGTCGCTACCGCCATCGGAGCGAGCGTCTCTGCAGCAATATACACTTGTGCCAACTGCTCAAAAGGCAATTGAAGAAGCCTTTGCTCCGAGTCGGCGGATGCGTGCGGCTTCGTTGAAGCGTATCGCAGGGCTGGCACCTTCTGATGATGTGCTCCGGTATGCCTTGCTTGATACCCTTTTGCTCGACTCGAGCCGGTATGTGCGGCTGTCGGTGATGAATGTGTTGTGGAAGATGCCGCCGGATGCCAAAGGAGCCGAGGAGCTGTTTTGGCTCGCGGCGAAAGTCAATGACGATGCCGACTTCGTATTCTATGGCGGTGGGCGCGTATGGAAGCCATTGTATAAACTGCTGCCGCCGCCACAGACGTCGCCTGGTGTAATACTGGCGCCTCGACCTGGCGGTGAAATCCATCGCTTTTACGCAGCAGACCGTGATCGAATCATGGCTCTTTTAACGCACTGGAGCGCACCCACTTTGCAGCAGGTGCTGTTGGCGCACCTGGCAGGTTTTGAATCGCCGGGGCCGGAGCACGTTGGTTATCGCAAGCGAGCCGTCCGACTCAATAAGCTGGTCTACGCCGAGTTATTTGCCGCCTGCCGACCTCGGGCGGCCGTTGGCTATCTTATGAACGCAGCGTTTTACCCGGCAGTCCACCGCGGGGCGAACCTTTCGCCGCAGGGGCGGCCCACATTCAGCCGGTCGTATTACAAGAATTCGCGAACGGATGCGCTGTTTTTGCTGATGCTGGCCTTAGGCGCCAATCCGACGCATCATGGCATTGTGGTCATCGGGCAAAATATACCAAATGTGTGGCATGAAGTCTCGCCTGTTATTGTCGCGCAGTCGCACAAGGCTCAATCGCAAGCTATCTCATATATGAGGGGTCTATGTCAGAGCCGGCATTTTAGAAGATTTGCCGGCGGCTTGCCCGCGCCTGCGGTGGCGGCCCGGCACGGCGATGAAAACAGGCAGGCCCCGCGCGGGAGCCTTGCGCAATTCCGGCTGGCGATTAAGCCTTGGTACCTCTGGGCGATGCAATTGCCAGCGGGTGAGCGTTCGGCCATGCTTGTGTGGGGCAGTCAAGCGAGCATCATTGAAAATGTTGCGCTGGCTTTTGCGGCATCGCCGGCAAGCATGCGCGATGCGTGCCGTGAGCTTGCCGCCGACAGCGGCCCGCAAAGTCAGCGGATACTATGTCATCTGCTGCATAGTCGCCACCCCTCGGTGCAGAAAGAGGCGATGAATGCACTGCAGGGCATGAAGCTTGATGGGCAATCAGTTCGCGCCCTGTGGCTCCTGGCAACCACGCTGCGCCTACCCATAAGCGATGTTCAATATGATGGGGTTTGGCATCTGATGTACCATGATCGAGCCATTGTTGTTCCGCGGCTGGTTAAGGCCGTGCGGCGGCATGCCTGCTTTTGGGCCACCAAGTCTAGCGCGTTTAAGTTGCTGCAGCGCAAAGCGTATGCCGGGCCGCTATGTGCGTGTGCGCTCGATGATGCTCGCAACGAAAGGCATGGTAGCGGCGCGCTGTATCGAATTGCGTTTGTAAGCCGGCAGTGGCGCACTTTTGACCACACGGTTGCGATTTATGTGCACACGCCGGGCCATGCAATTGTATCGGAATTGCTGGCGGACATACATACGGCATTGCCTGGGCCGAATTGGTCCAGTTACGAGGACGCAAGCATGGATGCGCGGCTCGCTCCGCTTATTATCTTATGCCGCAAAGCCCATGTTTCGCTCTCGGCCTATGGCATTGAATGTAAGTCCGCGTCGGGCACGCCCGTGTGTAAATATTGGGCGGCAGGCAACGCTGAACTGACCGCGGGTATTGAACGCATGACTCGTCTTTGGGCGGCCCGCGGTGTGAAGCCGGCCCCATGAACCATTCTGGTGCGTAAGCTATCTGAATCGCGATCGCCAACAATTTGCGACGGGGGCCAATCGCCTGCGGATTGAGTTGTTTGCGGCTGCCCCGTGGGGTGTTTGCATGGAGTGAGGATGATGTGGGTAAGCAAGGAGTGGCTGGTGTCAATGGATGCACAGCCATAGCCCGCAGGTAACAATGTGGTGATGATTCAATCATCGGGGGGTGATGGAGCGGCCGCATGGGTGGTTATTTGCAGTTGGCCGCGGTCGTGGGTGTTGTCCCAATGCCACATCAGCCGCCAGGTGCTGACGTGATGCAATGGAACAGGCAATGGCCCGCGGCTGCGCAGCAGTTTAAGTTGCCACGTGGGGTGGTTACTGGTTGCCGGCGTCGGCGAAACCATCCAACGGGTGGCGGCGTTGGAGATGTCGTGTTGTTCCCATGGTGGCCGGGCTAAAAGACCGATGCCTTTGCCGGCTTCCGCGGCAAGCTGCAGGCGGCGGCTTTGCGTTGCCGAGCATTGTGACACATCGGCCACCACTGCGGCCGCGGCGGTGGATTGCAGGGTATGCTCAATAGCCCAGAAGCGATCGCCCGCATTTTTCGGACTTATGAGAATACAGCAAGATTGCCAGATGCCGCCCGGCAATACCGATTCCAAAAGATAAATGCTTGGGTGACAGACTGAACCGATCCAGAAGATGAGCGGTCGCTTGGAAGCCTGCCGGGCCGCTGCCGCCAGATGCGCCAGCGTGGTCAGCGGTGCAAACCAATGGCGGCGGTCGTTGGCATCGCATATGCCGGGGCTTTCATAAAACCATTCGTGAATGCCCAGTCGCGGCAGCAGGGGGTTGAACGCATCGTCAGCGGCGGCATTTTTGGGGTACTTATTGGGGGCGAGTCGGAGGCGGGAAGCAGCCGCCGCGAGCGGCGCGGGTGAGGTGTCATCCAATCGTTGAAGGCCGAGCTTTGGATTTTGCAACAATTCTTTGATGGCCTCGATGGAATCAAGCGGTAACGCCGTTGTTGTCATGTGTCACCGTATTGTTTTAAGAGCCTTGGTTCCGCAATAGCTTGGCTGCATCTGTGCTAAATCGTTAGCATTTTGTTAGGTATCTATCCTGTTGTCAAGTGGTGGAAAAGTTTCGTCGCTGCAGGCGCAATATCGCACATGGGGGATGCCCCTTATGGTAATTGAACCGACATGGCTGCCGCAGGGTTGGGTGCTTGGGCGGCAGTCAGCGGAAGGAAGCGAGCACCGTGCGCAGAGTCTGGCCGCGACGTTTCGGGCTTCGCAGCATGCGTTGCGGCAGCGGATTTTGCCATCGCACGCGATGGCATTGCACAATTTGCGTTGTTCCGTATGATTGAGGCTTTGGGGGATCATGTAGGTATTTCTGCGCAACGCAGTGAGCCGATGTTGGTGCGCGCTCGTGTCGCAGAGGGAAATGTTTCTGTTAAAGGATCCTCCATGAAAATTGGTATTCTCACTTTTGGCGATGGTCGCAAGCGCGTAACTGAAGCTTCTACTCCCGACTGCATGCGCTTTCAAAACGCATTGAAGGATTTTCTGCAGGCCAAAGGGCATACAGTTGTTGCCGGCAATGAGGTGGTTTGGAATCATGCCACAGTACAAAGCCAGTGCCAGCGGCTCAATAAGGCCGGCGTTGAAGCGGTGGTATTTAACTTTGCCATCTGGAGCTATCCGGACCTGACAGCCCAGGCTGCCATCCGTTTCAGCTCGGACATCAGCATTATGATGTATGGCGTGCTTAACCCGTCTTATCCTGGCTGGGTGGCGTACTTTGCCAGCGCCGGCAGCATGACTGAAATTGGTCGGCCTTTTGCGCGGGCGCTTGGTGATTTGTCCGATCCGGCGGTGGTTGCGGCATTTGATGGCTGGCTTAACGATTCGAAACCGGCACAGCGCAAGGCGGGCATTGCGGCTGCCAAGAAGCTTCATGGCATGCGCTATGGTCGTTTTGACGGCCCCTCCATGGGCATGTACACAGGCCATGTGGATGAAAGCCAATGGATGAGCCAGTTGGGCGTGCATGTGTACCATCGCGGACAGCTTTGGTTTTGGGAGCTTGCCCAGCAGATAGAACGCCAGCGTGTACAAGCCGGCCTCGATTGGCTTGAAAAGTCCTGCGGCAAAATAAAATGGGACGGTAAGCGGCTTACGCGTGGCCCCAATGGCACGCTGGCCCGGCAGGTGCGTTTGTACCTGGCCCTCAAGGATTTCTGCCGCGATGAAGGCATTGACTTCTGCGGCCTTACGGGCCAGCTCGACATGACCGAGCAAGCGCACATGTGCATTATGGATGTGCCCGAGGCGCTGCTTAACGACAATGCCGACTGGGAAGAGCCGCATAAAAAGCCGCTTATCTGTGCGACAGAATGCGACAGCAACGGCGCCCTGACCATGCAGCTTATGCACCTGATCAGCGGCACGCCGGTGCTGTTTGCCGACATGCGTCACTACTTTGCCGATCATGATGTGTACGACCTGGTAAACTCCGGGCAGCATGCCCCATGGTTCAGCCGGCGCAGCAAAGACTACCGCAAAAACTGGGAGGCGGTAACGCTGTACCCCGCGATGGACTTTTACTTCAAGGCGGGCGGCGCGAGCGTGCAGTTTTATTCGGACCCGGCCGAGCTAATTACGCTGGGCCGCATTACCCGCAAGAAAGGGGCGTTCCAGATGCACCTGGTGCGGGCCAGCCTGCCGGACCTGGGTCTCGATGTCATGGAAGGTCTTGCTCATAAGACGACCTATACCTGGCCGCACATGTACGTGCGATTCAAGTGCCCGCCGGAAGCCATTGGACAGCATTATGTGTCGAACCATATTCATGGCATATTTGGTGACCACGTTGCATCGCTTACCGCGGCATGCGAGCACCTTGGCATGGAAGTGACCGTGCTGGGATAGCCCGGCAACACCAGCCTCGACAAGCTTGCGATGTGGTATGCCTCATGGGGCTGTGGTGCAATAGGGTCAGAGCCGGTCGCGCACTTTGCCGCATTCGAGCAGAGGTCCGCTATCCGGAACGGCTGCGGCGAACCGTTGGCTGGTTGTGGTAATGAATGTCAAACCGTAACAAGTATATGTCGTCGGCGTGGCGCCCCATAGATAAGCCCCAACGCGGAACCTTGGCGTTGAGATTGGGACGAAAATTGTCAGCCCGATACAGTCCCGGCGCTGCGGGAGCTCCGGCAACAGGGTTGTGAGGCTTAAAGTGCAGTCCGTCGGGCGCAACATAAATCAAGCGCGGCCCCATGTTGGTTACCATTGTGCCCACGCCATGCTCTTGAGGCCATACCAGGACTTCGTGCCCCCGCACGAGCGGATTGGCCTGACTTTTTATAAACGGGCCTGATGGTGTCTTCGCAATAGCCACACCCATATGTGTGTGCGCCGGGCCGGCACGGCCATCGAGCACACATCGCCCTTTGTAATAAAGCATGATATCGTCACCGCGAACCACAAAGGCGGAGTCGTCAATGCGCATGGAATCGAATGCGGCTGGATGGTCAGCTTGCGGCTGGAGTATGGGATTGGTCGGGTGTTTGTGCCACGGCCCTGCCGGCGAACTCGCTGAGGCCATTCCAATAGCGGTGCGCGTTTGGTCCGAGTAGGGGCTGGGAACGCCGGTGTACGATAGATAAAAGCGCTCCCGCCATACGAGAATGTTGGGTGTAAAGACCCCGTGTTCATCCCAACAACCTCGGCCACCACGCCCAAGCGCCAGGCCACGCTCAGTAAAGTGCAACCCGTCCTTGGAGGTTGCATACCATACATCTCCGGCATAACCGGCATTTTCCTCGTGGCCGGGAGATTTGACCACTTTGGTATACCAAACGTAATACTCGCCCCTGTACCTGATGATATCCGATGGATCTCGCCTGGTAACGTTCCGCTCGGGCTTTAAGGCCATGCGGTAGGTAAATGTCGTACAGCCCTGGCCGGTGCTGAAAGGGCTTATGGCGCCGTCAAGCGATGCCTTGCTGTTTGGCTCGGACTTGAGTTGACTGCCGCGAGCGTTGGAATCGCCCAATAGTTCACCCGCTGGCCCGAGCATAGCAAGCGAACCCCCAAGCAGTTTTAACGACTCTCGTCGTGTTATCTGCGCAAGATCGAGTTGCCCTCGTATGAGTTTATAGCAATTCATCTAAATCATCTCCATTGGTGCGGTTCAAAAGAAGAACATAGTGACGGCTGTTATTACTCCATGGTTTTGTGAAGTACAATCAGGCTCGATGCCGCAACCGGTCGAACAACCCCTGCTTAGCTGATGACAAATGATGGCTCGCAGGCAACCAATTTTTATTTTACGTCCGGCTCGCAAAAAACACCATCTTTATAATTGCTGGTTCAGACATGTAAAACTCCGTATGATGTCATTAAATAAACGCTGGAATAAGGATATTTAATTTTGCCAAGCAAGTACATTGATTCGGTGCCGCTCATGCTGAGTCGGTCGTACATATCGGGCTACATCTGGAAGATCGCGCCAGATACAGAACTGGTGGATCGCACCATGAAGGTTACAGGAGTGGAGCATGTTGGAGTTTTACCAGACGGCTCGGTACTGATTGCCACGGCTGAGCCAAGGCCGCCGAAACTGCCAGGGGCGGTGCAGCCATGGTCGCTGCAGCTTTTTAATGATGAAGCGGAGACGGTACCATTGGCATTTATTGCCGAGGATGGGCGCTACGTTCAGCTTGAGAGCTTTAGTACGTCGCTGGATGGCGAAGCGGATATTGCCGCTGCCGGGCAGCCACCGTTGTGCAAATTTCTGGTTGCCCAAACGAACAGCCAAACGCATGTCTGCGATGATTAGCATTACAATATCGAGCAAGTTCGGGGGTTGTAGCGACGGGGATGTATGACTTGGCCCTTAAGCAATATGGGGCACTGATACGAGGTTTGTATGCAACGTGAAGAGCCGGATGGCGTGGTGATATCCTGCGATTTCTGTGGGATGGATTGGGACGGTGAAGCCGCAATGGTGGAGGGGCATCACGGCTCGGTGATTTGTCTGGAGTGCCTGAAAAAGGCGCTGGCGGACGCCGCGCCCGGCGAAGGAAAATATAAATGTACGCTTTGCCTGCGGTTTAACATTCCACCGGCGATGCCACGATGGAGCCATGCGGCCCGGCCGCAAACGTTGGTGTGCCAGGAATGTCTTCATCAGGCGGCGAAGGCGATGAGCAAAGCTCCGCATGTGGAGTGGCAATGGGACAAGCCGGGTTGAGTGCCTTATGCCGGGGCGGCGGAGTTAAGCCCGAGCTTTCGGGCGTAGCTTGCGAGGTCCGGGGGGAAAGGTGAATCTATATTCATCCATTTGTTCAAGACCGGGTGCTTAAACCCAAGGTGCGCCGCATGAAGGCAGAGCCGAGGTGGTTTTGGCAGCGCCGCGGCTGCGGGCAGGGTGTAGAGATTATCGCCCAGAACGGGTGTGCCCAAAAAAAGCATGTGGGCGCGAATTTGATGCAGACGACCTGTTTTGATGTTGACCCGCATGAGCGAAGCCTTGCCGGAGAGAGCGGTTTGCAAGGTATGATACGCTGAAATCGCCTCACGGCCGCCGCGCGAGACGATTACCTTTTTTACGTCGGTGATGGTTTCTTTGAGTCGTGCCTGAACCACCCCTTGGGCGGGTTTGGGCCGGCCGGCGACGAGGGCGAGATAGTACTTTTCAAGTTTGCGCTCTTCAAAATCGCGGCGAAGCTGGTCGTAAGCGCCGGGCTTGAGCGCTACGAGCAGCAGGCCACTGGTATCGCGATCGAGCCGGTGCAGCAGGCCAAAATCGCGGCCAACTCCCAGGTTGTGCAGCCATTTGCCATACTTGAAGAACAGGCCATTAAGCAGCGAGTCTATGCTGTGGCCCTTTCCGGGCTGCGTTACAACGCCTGCCGGTTTATTAACCACGAGCAGATGTTCGTCCTCATACATGATAGAAAATGGAACGTCGGCGCTGGCGCGAACGGCAAGCTTCGGGGCGGGTGCATCTTCCATGGGCAATCCAGAGAGTATGTGTCAACGGTGATGTTGGTTAGTGTACGCCTTGCTCGGCCAGCCACCGCTCGGCATCGAGAGCGGCTTTGCAGCCCATGCCGGCGGCGGTTACCGCCTGGCGATACACGGAGTCGGCACAATCGCCTCCGACAAAGACGCCCGGCTCGCTTGTAACCGAGCGGAAGCCGTCCTTCAGGACGACATATTTTTTGTCGTTTAATTCAATTTGACCTTCTAAGAAGGCTGTATTGGGCGTGTGACCGATGGCGGCAAACATGCCCCGGCAGGCGATGGTGCTTTGGGTCTGCGTTTTGATGTTACGCACCCGCACGCCTGTAACGCCTTCGGCTTCGGTGCCGAGCACCTCTTCGACAACGCTGTCCCAAACGGGCTTTATTTTTGGATTGCTTAAAGCGCGGTCGGCCATGATTTTGCTTGCGCGAAGCGTGTCGCGCCGATGAACGAGATACACCTGCGTGGCAAACTTGGAGAGGTAGGTCGCTTCTTCAACGGCCGTATCGCCACCGCCGACAACCACCAGCGGTTGATTGCGAAATCGGGGCAGAGCGCCATCGCAGACGGCACATGCCGAAACGCCGTTGTTTTCAAACTGCTGTTCACTCTCGATGCCCAGATAATTGGCCCGAGCGCCGGTGCATACCAGAATGGTGTGGGTTTTGACTTCGGTTTCAGGATCGCCATTGAGCTCGTTGACCCACCACACGGTGAAGGGCCGGGTTTTGACGTTTATGCGGGTGACAAAACCATTCACCACGCGTGTGCCGAAATGCTCGGCCTGCTGCTGCATGATGGCCATCATTTTTTGGCCGCCGATGCCATGCTCGAAGCCCGGATAGTTTTCGATTTCGGTGGTGAGCATGAGTTGGCCGCCGGGCATGCGGTCGCGGTTGAGGCCGTCGCCGGCGAGCACGAGCGGTTGAAGGTTGGCGCGGGCGGCGTAAATGGCGGCGGTCCAGCCGGCGGGGCCGGAGCCAATGATGACGGCTTTTTCAATTTTATCTGTCATGGGTACTTCCTTTGCGGTGCTTGGCGGTTCCTGAAAAAATAATAACACACGTCGCTGATTTGTGCGCGGCTATGGCGCGGCCAGTTTGATGCCATAGCGTGAACCGGTAAACATTGGTTCCATAGGCCATTGATAAGCTTTGGTTAAGTGTTCATGAGTTAGAACGGCTGCCGGCGGGCCTTGGGCGACAGTGCCGCCGTCGTGGCCGAGCAGGAGAATGTGGCTAGTGGCCGGGGGCAGGTCTTCGAGGTGATGTGTTACCATCACCATGGCCGGTGGATTGGCCTGGCGATGCAAAGCGTCGAGTGCGGTCAGCAGGCGTTCGCGAGCGGGTACGTCGAGGCCGGAGGTTGGCTCGTCGAGCAGCAGCAACTCGGGCGAGTGAACCACGGCTCGCGCCAGCAGTACGCGCATGCGCTCGCCGGTAGAGAGCGTGAGGTAGCGACGGTTGGCCAGAGCCTGCAGGCCGGCTGTGGTCAGGGCGGCATCGGTTTGGGCAAGCTGCTCCGGTGTAGGGTGGGCATAGGCTATGGTAAGCGAGCCAAAAAAACCGGTGCATACTACATCGCGGGCGGTGATGCTTTTATCGAACGGATAAATGCTGACTGCTTCAACGAGTGAGAGCCTCTGCCGCAGTTCGGCCAATGGATATTCGCCGAGCCGATGGCCGAACAAGTCAATGGTGCCGTGCGATGGCCACACATAACCTGCCGCCAGGCGAAGCATGGTTGATTTACCGCAGCCATTAGGCCCTAGGATTGCCGCGCATTGCCCAGGCGCGATATGCCAATTGACATTATCTAAAATGCGGCTGGCGCCGCGATCGAAGCCGACGGCATTCATGGCGATGACGGCCGGTGTGGGGTTGGAGGTTGGCGTGGGCATAGGCTGCGCGGGTCCTGTTTTGGCTTTAGGGCGTTATTGCCTGGCAGGGTATTTAAAACGGCTTCTCGATGCCATGAACGAGTTTTGCGGCTCGCACGGTGTTTCGCAGGAGCATGGCAACGGTAACCGGCCCAACGCCACCGGGCACGGGTGAAAGCCAACCCGCCAGCGGCGATACGGAGGCAAAATCTACATCGCCAACGGTGCGATGTATCATGCGGCCATCGGGACCGGGAACTTGAATGCGGTTGATGCCAACATCTATGACCATGGCACCCGGCTTAATGTGCTGGCCGGTGATAAGGCCCGGCTTGCCCACAGCCACCACCACAATATCGGCGTTGCGGCTGTGGCTTGGCAGGTCGCGCGTATGAATGTGGCACAGCGTAACGGTTGCCTGCATTTCGGTCAGCAGCAGGGCGGTAGGCTTGCCGGCAATGCGGCTGGCGCCAACGACCACCACCTCCTTGCCGGTCAGCGAGATGCCTGTGCTGGCAATCATTTCAACCACGGCGGCGGCGGTGCAGGGGGCAATAATAGAATGGCCATAAACAACATGGCCGATGTTGGCGGGGTTGACGCCTTCGACATCTTTAATGACATCAATGCCATACTGGGTTTCTTGTGTGTTGAGGTGGGGCGGCAGCGGCAGTTGCACCATGATGCCCGTAACGTTGTGGTCGGCTGCGAGGCATTGAAGGACGGCATTAAGCTGCTGTTGGCTGATATCCTCCGGCAGTTCGCGAAGAGAGTAACCAATACCCAGCTCGCGGCAGGTTTTGGCCTGGTTACCGGCATAAACGCGGGCCGCCGGGGAGTTACCCACCAGCACAGTGACCAACTGTATTGGCTTACCTGCGGCGGTAAGCGAGCTAACCTCCAGGGCAACGTTCTGGCGGATGCGTGCGGCAATGGCTTTGCCATCCAAGAGCTTCGCTTGCGGCGTTGTAAGGACACTTTCAGGCATAGTGACTCCGTGTTGGCGCAATGGCACTGCATGCCAATGCGGTCGGCAACAAACAGGCAATTATAACGCGCTTTGGCGTCGCTGGCCCGGCATGAAAGACGTATTGCTTAAAGGGCTTTGCCGCGAGCCGGGGAGACTCTCATGCGAGCATTCGTGTATGTGCCGTCTTTTTGCTGAATTGACTCTTTAAGAAAAGACACGATTATAAATGTTTGCCGAGAAATGATTCAACTGCGGCGCTGCACGGGTCAGGGGGCGATTGGTAGAAGTTTCACCTGACCGGTGATGGTGTTGATGGTCCAAGGCTCGGGGTGGGGCAGTTTAAGCTTACCTTGGCCGATTTTTAGCGGCATCCAGATGTATCGCGAGTCCCAGAGATTTCTGGGGTTCCAGCGGTCGCCAAGGTAAATGACGGCGGTATGTTGCGAGCCGACAATTTTTAGCAGAAAGCCTGACTGCGAATTCCAGGTGCGGGTATCAGGCGGAGCGATGTTATGGAACGGGGACCATGGGCCGGCCAGATGACTCGCGGTGGCGTATACATCGCGGTTGGGATTCCAGCCGGTGAGGTGCGATCCAACGACGTAATACAGGCCGTGGTAATGGACCAGGCCGAGGCCTTCGAGATGCTGGGGAATGAGGCATATCTGTTTTTTGACGCGCAGGTAGTCGCGTGAGAGCTGGGCAATGCGAAAGCCAAAGGGGCGATCTTCGAAGAGCAAATAAGCTTTGCCGTTGGCGGCCTGGTAAGCGCCGATATCGCGGCTTTGGTGGCCCAGCGGCTGAAAGCTGTGAATAAACCGATACGGGCCAACAATGGTTTTGCTGGTGAGGACGGCGACGCGGGCGGCTTGGTAGCGGCCGGAGTCTATATGCGTGTACATGACAAAAGTATGGGTGAGATGATTGTATAAGACTTTGGGCCTTTCAAGAATCCAGTGGCCAGGAAATACTTCGGGATCCGGATTGGCCAGCACCACAGCGCGGCCGCAGTAGGTCCAGTGAGCCAGGTCGGTGGTGCGATAGCAGCCGACGCAGCGACGATGAGGTGGATTGTTGCGCGAGCGGTCTTCGCCGAAAAGATAATATGCTCCATGCCAGGACACAATGCAGCCACCGTGCGCCTGGACCAATCGGCCGCGATTGTCGTACCAGCGGTCGCCGGGTTTGATGACGGGCAAGGCGGCGTGTGCCACCGTGGCCAGGCAGGTGGGGATGATAGCAAGCAGCAGGGAAAGCGATCGGTACAAAGTCATAATGCTCTCCAGTGAGGGTTTGGGTGAATAAGCAACAGGGCAAGGCTGGTTGCCCCGCGCCGTCAGGATGGCTGGGCAATGACTTTCAGGCCGCCCATATAGGCCTGAAGGGCATCGGGTACGCGAACGGAGCCATCGGCATTTTGATACAGCTCGAGGATTGGAATCAAAATGCGCGGGCTGGCGACAACGGTGTTGTTGAGGGTATGGCAGAACTGCACTTTTCCATCGGCGGTTTTGTATCGCAGATTGCAGCGACGGGCCTGAAAATCATAGAGGCGGCTGGCGGAGTGAGTCTCTCCGTAGGCGTTTCGCGAGGGCATCCAAGTTTCGATATCTATCATGGAGGCATTTTTGGGGCCTAAATCACCGGTGCAGCATTGCAATACGCGATACGGGAGACCGAGCCGCTGGAGCACAAGCTCGCTGTTGGCCAGAATCTGCTGGTGCCAGCGGATGGATTCGTCGCGGTCGTTGCGGCAAATGATGACCTGTTCAACTTTATCAAACTGATGGATGCGGTACAGGCCGGTGGTATCTTTGCCATAGGTACCGGCCTCACGTCTGAAGCAGGTGCTTGCGGTGACCAGCTTAAGCGGGAGAACCGCATCGGCAAGAACTTCGTCCATGTAAAAGGCGGTGAGCGAAACTTCGCCGGTGCCGGTGAGAAATCGCTCCAGCTCGGGGCCTTCG
The DNA here is from genome assembly GCA_013044165.1 of Phycisphaerales bacterium. GTDB lineage: Bacteria > Planctomycetota > Phycisphaerae > WQYP01 > WQYP01 > JABEVB01. The sequence goes on along the minus strand of JABEVB010000225.1, from coordinate 11,196 downwards.
TTTACTTCGCCGACGCGATAGGCTTGCTCGCGGCCAGCGGGAAAGAAGCCGGTGCCGCGCATGGCGGCTTCTTTTACGAGCACGGGAACCGTCATGGGCGTAAAGCCCTTTTCAAAGGTCATGATGTCCATGGCAAGCCGCAGGACGGCCTGATGCAGCAAGGCTCCTATGCCGGTAAGCACATAACTGCGCGAGCCGGCAAGCTTTACGCCTCGTTCGAGATCGAAGAGCCCCAGCATAGCGCCAAGCTCGATATGGCTTTTAGGGGCAAAGCTGAATTGCGGAATCGCTCCATGGCGGCGGAGTTCGACGTTTTGCTCACTGCCGGCGCCCTCGGGCACGTCGGCATCCGGTGGAAGCGGAAGGGTGAGCATGAGCTTTTGAATTTCTGGCTCGATGGCGGCAAGCTCGTTGCTGATGCCGGCCCTTTCGTCTTTGATGGCGGCGGGTCGCTGGCGGAGGTTTTCAGCTTCGGCTTCAAGCAGGGCTTTTTTGGCGGTGTCTTTTTCGGCCTTAATGCGGCCCATGAGCGGGCCAAGTTCTTTGCTGAGCCTGTTCTGCTCGGTGGTGAGGTCCTGAAGTTTTTGCTGCAGGACGCGGCGTCGCGCGTCGAGGTCCAGCAGACGGTCGAGGTCAATGAAAATATTTTTCAGTTTGGCGCCGCGTCGAACCGCATCGGGTTGTTCGCGGATGAATTTGATGTCCAGCATCCACAAAGTCTCCGCAGGGCCGCGTTGTATGCGGCCTGTATGGTTTATGGCTCCGGCGATTGGCCCGCCAGCGGGCGAACGTCAATGTTTGGCCGGAATCACCAGGTGTTCGCCCGCGCGAAGATTGCTCGGATGCGACCCGATGAGCCTGTGATTAGCCCGGTAAATAAGGCGCCAGTCGCCGCCGTTGTGATACTCGCGGCGTGCAATGGCGTATAAGGTATCGCCCCGACGCACCACATAAATACGCCCGCCTGCGGGCTCGTGGCTGTAGTGCCGACGTGTGCGGACGGCGGCATAGTGGTGACGACGGTGCGATGAGGTTGTGCCACCGGTGGACGATGAACTTGCGGCGGGCAGGTGAATTTTTTGGCCGATGCGCAGGTGCCTTGCATCTACGCCGGGGTTGGCCCGTTCGATGGAGCGAATCATGCGCGTATTGCCGTAAACTCGTTTGGAAATAGCGGCAAGCGTATCGCCGCGGCGAATGCTGTAGGTGCTGCCGGCATTGCTGGAGACGCTGCCGGACGATGGGGCGTTTTGGCCGGTAAGGTCGTTTGAGCCGCCGAGGGTGTTGGAAGGTGTGTTGGCGGTGTTGTTGTCACCGGAGAGTGCGTTGTCGTTGTCGCTGAGGGTGTTGCCTGTGCCGCCAAGATTGTTGCCGACGCCGGTGCTGCCGTTGCCGCCGAGCGAGCCGGCGCCCTGGTTGGATGCAATTTGATTGGTTGCGCCGCTAAGGGCGTTATCTGAGGGGCCGCCAGGCGTGGTGGGCACTGTTCCGGATGGCCCCGGGATGATGCCGATGGTGCCGCTGCTGGGATTGGTGGTTGGCAGGCCAACGACGTCTGGTACGGCGGCGCCCGGTTCGGTTGCTGGAGATTCGACCGCTGGTGGCATGACGGCCGGGAGTGTCGCGGGTTCATTTGCGGTTACGAGGGGCGGCTGGGGGCTGGCGATCTGATTGTCGGAAACTTGGGTTGCATGGTGATGGGCGAATACCACATAGGCCACGACAATTAGAACCAAGGCCAACACAGAAACCAGACCGATCTTAACATCGGTTCGCATGAGGAGGACTCCAGTACACGAAGTATGCCTGAACCAAGTTTGTCGGGGGGGCGGTTCATCCCTCGGCGAGGCAGTTTGCATGGCAAGGGGCCTCGCGCTGACCTGCCGCGCCATCCCATGGCGCTATTCAACGGGTCGAGCGACATCATAAAGGTAATCGAGCGGGCCGCATTCAACAAGCGAGCAGAAAAAAGTGGGCTTGCGGGCGAATTAGGCGGGGTTGGCGGTATTGAGGAGGGCATGTCTTGAAGGCCGTGTCAGAAATAACTTGGCCCTTCCGGCTGGTTGCCTTGCCCGTTGGCTGCGTTGCGCGCTCGAGGTGTATTTAAGCGCGATGGCTAAGTACCGCGGCGGTGACCTGCTGCGATAGTTTTGCCGCTTCTGTGGCGAAGGCCGCAGCCTCGGCGGCGAACTGAGAGACTTCTTGGGCGTCGGTGAGCAACGGGAGGTTCGCGAGGACATTCATACGGGATGCCTCGGCGGCGGCGGCGGCAAGTTGAGCGGCAACGGCGAGATCGGTTTCGAGCAGGGGATTAATTTTATCGGCCATGCTTGCGCAGCGGCGCAGGACGGCAACACATGTTTGGCCGACGAGTTGGGCACGTGCAACGCGGCAAGCAGGGCGGGGGCAAAGGTTGGGTCCTCCAGCCGCGCTTCGGCCTTAAGCTTAAGCAGCGGTGAAAGCGCCTGGTATGCGGCGCGGTCTTGCTCCATTAAGTCAGTGAGCATGGTGGTGGCGTGGGCAAGCTGGTTGGCGAGGGCTTGGAGTTCGGATTCATGGGCGGCAAACTTGGGTTTGCCAAGGGTGTACTGAAGCGTCATGCTCGCCTGGGCGGCTGCGAGCGCAGCAACCAGAGCTGCCAGGGAGCCCCCGCCGGGCGTGGGCGTTTTTGCGGCAAGAGCCGCGATGAACTGGGCGACGGTAAGGTCCTGCAGAGGCAGGTTAGATATAGGAGTATGGGTGGACATGCTGCGTGCTCCGAATGGGGCTTGCCAACCCGCGGCATCAGTGGGCGGGCGTAAAGCCCTTGGCCGGAAGCTGTGGTCCGACGGTGCTGGTTGGAAGCGACAGGCCATTGGCGGTGTTGACGGCGGTGCGGTCAGCGAGGACCGGTCGCCGCCACGAGTCGAGATTTTTGAGTCGGTATTTAACGATGCTGGCAAAGGATTTTTCAGCGGGTGTGGCTTTGGCGTCAAGCATGGCGACATAAATGGAGCGAGCCTTGGACCATTGGTGTGCGTCTTCATAGGCGTTGGCCAGTCCGAGCTTGGCGCGGGCAATCATGAGCGGGAGGTTTGGGTCATTTTGAATGACGTTGTTGAATGCGAGCTTAGCGCCCGCCACCGCCTGTGCTTTGGTGGCCTTGACTCCCATGTAGGTGGTGCCGACATTGCCTTGAGCGATATAGGCAAGGTAAAACTGCCCGATTTTTATGTAGGCTTGGGCGTCAATTTCAGGATTGTGATATTGAGCGAGGACTTTGGCATAAATGGCTTTGGGTGTTTGGTTGACATCAAGTTCGGCCCGGGCCTCTGCAAGGCGGCGGGCAACCTGCGTTTGGTGCAGTTTGTAAAACTCAAAAGCCACTAGGGCAAGCGCCAGGCCCAAGAGCATGTAGAGTCCATTGCGGCGAATAAAGAGGTAAAGCCAACTTGCGCCGCCGACGAGATCGTTTTTTTGTAGTTCGTGGCGTTCTTCTGATTGCATTGAATGTAAACTCCAAGGGTGTACGGGCAGGCCCGCATGCGTAAAGCATTAAGTATAAGCTCGCGGGGCACGCTTGAAAACCACCGGGTATTGTGGCGACGAGGGGGCGGGCCACATGCGGGGGCTGGAGTAGCTGAATTGCACCGAAATGGTTTTTTGGGGTTGCATGGTAATGAACGCCGGCAAGGCATTGACTACTTCGCGGGCCGTCGTGGCAAGGGCAAATAACTTTGCGCCGTTGGCATCATCGGATAAACTCGCGCAAATATGCAGAAGTCTCGGACAACATCGTTTGGCGCGGTTGCGATCATAGGCGTTGGGCTGCTGGGGGCATCGCTGGGTTTGGCCTTGAAGAACAGGCGCTTGGCGAGCAGGGTGGTTGGTGTTGGCCGTCGAGGTAGTGCTTCGCTGAAAACAGCGCTGAAGATAGGCGCGATTGACACAGCCTCGACCGATATGGCGGCAGTGAGCGAATGCGACCTCATTGTGCTGGCGAGCAACATCGGCGCATTTCCGGATTTGATGCGGCAGTTGGCCCGGTGCATGAAGCCCGGAGCCATTGTAACGGACGTCGGTTCGACCAAAGAGCAGGTTATGCAATGGGCGGCAGAGCTGTTGCCGGCGGGCGTTTTTGTCGGGTCGCATCCGATGGCTGGCTCGGAACGACGTGGGCCGGAGTTTGCACGGGCTGATTTGTACCAGGATGCGGTGTGTTTGGTGTGTGCGCCGCGGCAAGGCTTAAACGCAAAGACACTCCGGCGCGTTGAGTCGCTTTGGCGAGCCGTGGGCATGCGCACTTTGAGTGTTGCTGCGCGGCAACATGATGAGATTGTCGCGACGATCAGTCATGTACCGCACGCGGTGGCCGCTGCCTTGGTGCAACTGAGCTGCAGCGTGCCGGGCGCAGAGGCAGCCATTGCGGGAGGGTTTGTGGACACCACGCGGATTGCGTCAGGTGATCCGACGATGTGGACGGATATTTTCAGGACCAATGGTTCGGCTATTGATGCGTCGCTGGGGGTGCTGATAGCGATGCTTGAGCATTACAGGCGCGTGGTCAGACGAGGAGCCCCGGAAGAACTGCAGGAGTTATTTGCCGAAGCCAAAAAGCGGCGTGACGCTCTGGTGGCCAAGTTGCGGCCTAAAAAGGGCGCGAAAAAGTAAACTGTGGCCTGTAGCGCCGTCGGGGGCGGTATGATACAATTCGGGCTGTCTTAAAGCCCTGACAAGGGGGCGTGGCTGGGGGCTGGTGCAGGGGAGCGGTGACACTTTCAGCGAAAGGACCTGATGGCTAAGACTAAAAAACTGCCCGAGGGCACGGGCCTTGTTGAGCAAGACGCATGGCTGGCACCGCATGCTGAGGCGTTGCGGCATCGCTGGCAGCATTACATGAAACTTAAAGACAGTATTGAGAAATCAGGTGGTTTGCTTGGGGCGGTGAGTCAGGGCCATACCTATTTTGGTTTTAATCGTGGTGAGTTAGAGGGGCAGAAAGGTGTGTGGTATCGGGAGTGGGCGCCGGGGGCCGCTGCGCTGAGCCTGGTGGGTGATTTCAACGGATGGGATTGCACGGCGAACCCGCTTACGCGCGATGAGTATGGCGTGTGGAGCGTGTTTTTACCTGATACGCGTTATGGCGATCGGATGCGCCACGAGAGTCGGGTTAAGGTTCGGGTGCAAAGCGCTGCCGGTGCAATGGACCGCATACCGGCGTATATAAGGCGGGTAGTGCAGGATGCGGCCACGCATGATTTTGTGGGGCAGTATTGGCACCCGGAACATCCGTTTCAGTTTTTGCATGCATCGCCGGATGCACGACGACGTCGGGGCGGGCTGCGCATATACGAAGCACATGTTGGCATGGCATTGGAAGAGGCGCGGGTAGGCACGTATGCGGAGTTTACGCGGCATATTCTGCCCAGAATTCATGACTTGCGCTACAACGCCATACAATTGATGGCCATTATGGAACATCCGTTTTATGGTTCGTTTGGCTACCATGTGAGCAATTTATTTGCGCCGAGTTCGCGTTTTGGCACGCCGGAAGAACTTAAAGGCCTGATTGATACGGCGCATGGCATGGGCATAAGTGTGTTGCTGGACGTGGTGCACAGCCACGCGATAAGAAACCTCAACGAGGGGTTAAACCGCTTTGATGGAACGGACTATCAGTATTTTCATGCCGGGGCGCGCGGACAGCACGTGGCATGGGATTCGATGTGCTACGACTACAGCGTATATGAAGTACAGCGGCTGTTGCTGAGCAACTTACGCTACTGGATGGAGGAGTTCAGGTTTGACGGGTTCCGCTTTGACGGCGTGACGAGCATGTTGTACCTCGATCATGGGCTGGGGGCCAAATTTACCAGCTACGACAGCTATTTTGGGCCAAATGTGGACGAAGATGCCGTCGCGTATTTGCGGCTTGCCAACGAACTGGTGCATACCATTCGGGCTGATGGCATTACCATAGCGGAGGACGTTTCGGGGATGCCGGGGATGGCGCGGCCGGTGGCGGATGGCGGGTTGGGGTTTGATTATCGTTTGGCGATGGGTGTGCCCGACTACTGGATAAAATTGCTCAAAGAACAGCGTGATGAGGACTGGAAGCTTGGCGAGCTTTATGGCACGCTGCTTAACCGGCGACACAACGAAAAGCATATTGGTTATGCCGAGAGTCACGACCAGGCATTGGTAGGCGATAAAACGATTGCCTTCTGGTTGATTGATAAAGACATGTATTGGAACATGAGCAAGTTCACGCAGAGCGTTATCGTGGACCGGGGACTGGCGCTGCACAAATTGATAAGGCTTATTACCTTCAGCCTTGCGGGTGAAGGCTACCTTAACTTTATAGGCAATGAATTTGGCCATCCGGAGTGGGTTGATTTTCCGCGGCCCGGCAATAACTACTCTCATCACTATGCGCGGCGGCTGTGGTCTATGGTGGATCGTGACGACCTGCGCTATCGCGGGCTGAATAATTTTGACCGCGCCATGCAAATGCTCGACGACAGGTATGGCCTGCTTACGGACTCGTTTATTGAACAGTTGATGGTTCATGAAGACACCAGACAGCTTGCGTACCGGCGTGGGCCGCTGGTGTTTGTGTATAATTTTCATCCTCATGAGTCGTTTTTCGGGTTGCGCATTCCGGTGCCCGACCGGTGTGACTACCGCGTTGTGCTGGATACGGACCGACCAGAGTTTGAAGGTCAGGGCCGGGTGCAGGACGGGGCGGTGTATCCGGTGCAGGATGTGCCGTTATATGGGCGCAATCAGAGTGTTCAGATATACATTCCGGCGCGCACCGCGCAGGTGCTGGCCCCGGTCTCCACAGCACCGTAAGTGGGCTTAGCGGAGGATTTTGGCGCATGGCACAAGGCGGCAGGGGGCATGTCAGCCGGCGCCCGACGGTGGCGCTGCTTATTGAATCATCGCGAGCTTACGGGCGTGGACTTTTGCGAGGCATTGCCCGCTATGTGCGTGAGACGGCCCAGTGGAATGTGCTGCATCAGGAGCGTTCGCTGTCGGATGCGGCTCCGGTGTGGCTGTCGCATCAGGCTTGCAATGGAGTGATTGCACGTGTGGAAAGTCCGCGGCTGCTGGAGCAACTTCGACGCCTGCGGCTGCCGGTGGTGGATGTTCGAGGTGTGCTGGAGTGCCAAGGCATTCCGCGGGTGTTAAGCGACGACGGAGCCATTGCAGTGATGGCGGCCGAACATTTGCTGGACAGGGGCCTGCGAAACTTTGCATTTTGCGGCTTTGGCGGGGCGGACTATTCACGTCGGAGGCAGGAGGCGTTTTGCCAGCGGGTATCGGTGGCGGGGTACGCCGTGGATTTATTTAATACGACCGCGCCGCTTCGCCGGGCTGATACGCAGCGAATAGAAGCCGCGGCCATTGCCAGCGAAAATCAGATTCGCCGCTGGGTTAAACAATTACCAACGCCGGTGGGCATGATGGCGTGCAACGATATTTGCGGGCGCATGGTGCTCGATGCGTGTCTGCGCGAGGCTTTACGTGTCCCGGAAAGTGTTGCGGTGGTGGGAGTTGATAATGATGATGTGTTATGTGAGCTATCCAGTCCGCCGCTTTCAAGCGTTCAGCCTGATTGCGACCGTATTGGTTACCGCGCCGCAGAGCTGCTGGCGCGAATGATGCGTGGAGGCCACCGGGTAGCAAGGTCGCTGTACATTGGGCCGACGGGCATTGTGACGCGGCTTTCGACCGATATGCTGGCGGTAGATGATCGGCTGGTGGCCGAGTCGCTGGCGTTTATTCGCCGGAGCCGTGGCAAGCATCTAAGCGTTGAGCACATTCTGGATCATCTGGCGGACAGTGGGCTGACGACATCGCGCAGCACCCTGGAGCGGCGCTTCGCCGAGCATCTCAAGCGGTCTCCGCGCGACGAAATAGCACGTGTGGCGATGGAGCGGGCATGCGAGCTGCTGCTGGGGACGGGGCTGCCGCTTCAGCGTATCGCCGAGAGCGTTGGCCTGGCCTATTCGGAATATTTTATACGGGTGTTTAAGCAGCGGTATGGCGTGACGCCGGGAGAGTTTCGGCGGCGTTCAGGCCGGTAGGATCTATGAGGTGTTGGCTCAAGGCGTGCGGTAAGTGAGGCGAGTCATGAGAAATTATGGAAATAGCACGCGATGTTAAACATGCGTGGCATCGGAACTGCGATAGATGTCCATGTTAAAGCTGGCTCTCATGCGGGCGAGGGTGCACATGGTTGCCGGTGATATACGGAAGGCGGTGCGTTGTTCCGGCTCAAAGACGGCGCCGCTGATGCGAACCTGCGAATGTTGGGGGAGATTATCAAAGACATCGAGCCGCTCTAAAAATGGGGAGATGGCGAGTTGCAGCACGTCGTCCATGATGGGGCGCGGCTCGTTGGTAATTTCAAAGTAAACTTCCAAGCCATTTGATTTTCGCCTTTGCAGGAGCTTGGGATGGCAGAGGTCGCCTTTTCGCCATAGTTTAAATGGGCGGATGCCGAGTGCCTCGGCGAGGCACTCAGGATCGTCATCGAAATTCTCGATAATCACGGAAATGCAGATTTCGGGAGATCCTTGCTCCACGACATCCTGCGATTCCGGCTCTGGCGTTTCCGGATTCATGATCCGTACTGCTCCATCGTTAAGCCAACAAGCTGACGGCCACAACTAGAGTTTATCGGCCTTGCAGCCCAAAACCTATGACATGTACTCCCCGAAAAGCGCTTGCCTGGCGGTGAACCCTGCAAGTCAGCCTTACACTGCACCATATTATGCAACCAGAAGCGTCAATATCCAAATCTTTTCGCGGCGAATCTTCGTTCTATACGGCTGACAATCGCGTTTTCAGCCCCGTCGCAATGATTTATCGGTGGTATGCAGGCTTGGGCATCACTTCCGTGAATAAAATATTGCAAAAACATTGTGATTATAAGACCGCGGACGACAAGAGGGCCTTTGGACGCAAGGGGGGGCAAAGCGCAACAAAAAAACCCGTGGCGAGCTTTCGCTTACGCCACAGGCTTTGGGAGATCCTACGTTCATACGATTCTTGGCTTGGTGGAGGAGGATTGTGGCCAGCTCCGCACAAGAACTTGGATGTACTTTAATGGTTCGCAATAACTGTACAAGGATATATTACATCATTCAGCTATACGTTTGCGTCAGCCGTTATATCGAGGTTCTGTTCGGCGGCAAGCAGGCGCAGGTGCGCGGCGTCGCCGTTGCTCGCGTTGGCATGGAGGATTGTCGGTTGTGTTTGTTGAGTTTACGGAAGCTTGGTTAGCAGAAGCAGCGCCGCGCCGTGCGCCGAGACTCGTCGGCTCACAGCGCCGACAGCCGTGCCTAAACTCCTCTTGCTCCAGAGATTTTTAACCGCGTAGCGCCCATAAAGCCCCAGCAATTGCCACGATGCGGTAATGACGGATGAGCCAGCATCGCAATTAAACAGCCCCAAAGCCCAGGAGCCGTTGGATAACTGCTTGATAAGAATCTTTTCATGCGGGTTGCTCAGCGCTTGGGTGGCCTGTCGGCCGGCTGGATCTTGATTTATGGCAATCACAGCATCGTTGGTCAGCAATGAGCGTTCCCACATGGAAGCGTGACTGAAATCGCCGCCGAGCATAAGCGGCGATGGTGCGAGGCACCAAAGCGTCAGGAGGGTGCGCTGCTGGGCATGGGTGAAATGCGTAAGTCGCATTGGCCCCACGGAGCGGTTGCCCACCGAGAGTAGCCCCAGTGGCAGCATATCGAGGTCGGGCCAATGGCCGGGGCCGCCGTGGCCAAACCAGATTTTCTGGTAATGAAAGGCGGCGTACAGGCTCCCCCAGTTGTCCCAGAAGTCGCCGGTACAGCGCCACATATTGGCGTTGGCGGCAATGTTGCGGGCTTTGGCGGCAGGCGTTGGCCCCGGCGAGGTGCTAAAGACAATGGAGCGGCCGCAAAGGGCAATAGCCTTGTGAATTTCCTCAATTTCGTCCTGATGGTATGGATTGCTCAGGTCATCAACTTTTACAAAATCGAGGCCCCAACGAGCATACTGACGGAAAATGGAATTGTACCATGCCTGGCCGGCGGCATTATTTCGCACACCGTACATAAATGGGCACCAGGAGCAGGTGTTATGAATATTTGCAGCATCGCGCGCGTGGTACGGCGAGCCGGCGATAGGGGTGTTTTCTTCGACGGCCGTGCGTGGAATGCCTCGCATGATGTGGATGCCAAACTTGAGGCCCATGGCGTGAATGGCATGTGCCAGCGGCTTGAATCCCAGATCGCCGCGCGCCGCGGGGAAGCGATTGATGGCCGGAAGGAGGCGGCCATATTTGTCTATGGGGAGTTTCTCGCCAGCGCTGCCGTTGGGGTTGTTGTTGTGGGCTTTGGGATCAAACCAGCAGTAATCCACGACAACATACTGCCAGCCATGAGGCTTGAGATACTTGGCAACAGCGCGGGCATTGGCGAGCATTTCGGCCTGGGTGACGCTGTCGCCGAAGGCATCGTAGCTGTTCCAACCCATGGGCGGGGTGAGAGCCAGAACGTTGTGCGAATGGCCCACCACCAGGGTGATGTCTTCAGTCGTAGTGCCAGCGGCATTGGAGGCTGTCAGCAGTATATGGCTGGTACCGATGGCAGCGGTCTGGCCCGCAATTATTTGCCGCGATGGATTCAGTCGCAGGCCCGACGGAAGGTTTTGGATGGAAAGAAAAATTGGTTTGGCCCCGGTCACGGCAATGGGGATGAGGCATGGTTTATCGGCCTGGCAGCCGACGATAGCCGCATTGTGAAGTTCGGGTTGGTTAAGTTGCTGCCAAGCAGTTGCGGGTGCTTGCAGGGGCGCTGCGGCTGCGGTGACAAGAAATAAGGGCGTCAGGAGCAGCAATTGAATTGTCGTTATCCAAGAGAGGAAACGGAATGATGACATGACTTTGGCACTCCAAGTTTTGCAAATACATGGCCTACAGCTTTAAAAACTAACCGGAGTCGCCAGCGACAGCAAGGGTTGCAAGCGATTTATCACGACCCGTGCAATAAGCGACGGTTAACATGCAAGGCCGTGTTGTTTAGTTTTTACATGGCGTGGAACGGTAACACTTGAGGGTTAGGGCCTGTAAACAAATAACCTCTACGGTTGACGTGGCGTGATCGTATAGTTCCAGTCACCGTGGAAGTCATGGAGTTGCAGATGAAGGGACTCCATTTGTTGGTT
>JABEVB010000224.1 GCA_013044165.1 Phycisphaerales bacterium | reverse complement strand
GCTTGCCGGAGAGTTTATATACCCCCGCCGCCATATACACGCGGGCGCCATCGCGTCCGGCATCTTGCAGTGCCGCCGTAAGCGATGCGTACGCATCGCCCCAACTGCGGCCAGAGCCGCCGCCCACATGCGACGCACTGACGTACACAATGCGACTCGACGAGCCTGCGGCCGCAGCCGCCGGCACTATACGCACGCGCCCGCGACGTGTGCGGTAGCGCGCGAGCCGCGCCAGCAGACTTGTAAGCTCGCCAGCGCTAAAACGCCCGGCCCGGTAGCCGCCCGTAATCGAACCGGTCTTCATAATCTGCGGCTCATCGTCGTGCCAGTTATAAATGCCTGTATCGCACCATTGACAGGTGTTGTCGGCGATGCGGCAATTGATAAGCACGGGGTCATTTGCGGGACCGGTGCCGTCATAAATGGGCGCGCCATAATCTACCGCATGGTTTCCCGTAAATGAGCAGTAATAAACAACCGGACAGGAACCGCCATCGTTGCCCAAGCCGGCTGCGCTTTGGGCGCTGTTGGAAATAAACAGGCAGTTGATAAGCGTCGGCGAGCAGCCAAAATCGTTGTACATGCCGCCGCCTTTTTGCGGTGTTTGGTTATGGTCGAATACGCAGTTAAGAAACACCGGTGCAGTGCCGAGGTCGTTGCTCACACCGCCGCCCCGGCCGGCTGCAAAGTTATCTCGAAAGGTACAGTTAATAAACTCGGGCACTTTGCCGCTGCCACCCCCGCCTCTTCGCCGTGGCGGAAAAGACCGGCTGGTCATGTTGTACACGCCACCGCCTTTGCCGGCCCGATTATTCTCGAAGATACAGTTTCGCACGACCGGCGCAGCGCGAAAGTTAAGCATCCCTCCGCCGCAGCCGGCGCCGTGGCCATCCATAATTGCCCAAGGCGTGGTGTGCACGGGTGGGCCCTGGCCCGAGCCTCTTGAACTTTGCCCTCCGAAACCTTGCCGGTTTGGCGGACCGCCTCCAGATTGATCGGGCGGCCCAAAGCCTCGCCCAAAGCCACCGCCAAAGGGACCCGGTCGCTCAAAGCCTGCGCCGCCTCGACCACCCGAACTGCGGCCCCTGCGCGACCCCGAACCACGCCCACTGCGACGCTGCCGCAGCGCGTTGCCGCCGGTAACGATAAAACCATCGAGCAATGCGCCCGTGGCACCCGTGACCACGTGATAGGCTCCATCACCTTGTAAAATTGTTTTGTTCACCGTCCAATTGCGCTGGCTAAGCTCCGTTTCGGTGCCGACAAAGCCGCCGTAAATTTTCATACCTGGCCGCAACTGAAATGTATCTTTATGTGAGTTGCCTGGTGTATACACGCCGCGCGCCACCCATAGCGTCATCGCACCGCTCTTAAGGGCCTGCTGCAGGCTGGCAAACGCCGTCGCCCAGCTTCGGCCATTTTGCCGCCCTCCAACATGCGCTGCATTAACGAACGTGACCGCGGTGCTATCAGCCGCTGCAGCCACCGGAGTGACGGCCAAACCGACCAACAGCGTGACCCACACCAAAAAACCATTGCGCCAGAGTTGTCGTAAGTTCATCAATGTTTTTACTCCCCATGCCAGGCCCGTCACACTGTCGCAGAGACTACAATTCTGCCCCACAGTTTAACTGCGGTACCCAAACCCCAACTCTGTGGCTGCGCCAGCCACCGTTGGTATCCGCAGCGTGCGCCCCACGTGTACTCTGGTTAGTGCAAGCTCTCACGATATCGGTTTCAGAGCGCGACAAATTGGCCGGCGCAGCGTTATCAGCCGCCAGAAGGCGATGGCGCCTCCGAAGACACGATGCAGTTTATAGATACAGTCTAATTTGTCCGCGCTATAGCGCCTGGGACGAGCCGAATATTCCTACGCCGCCATGGCCGCATTAAACATCTCTGACGATGCCAATGGCTTAACCCACGTTCACACTTTGCCCCAATAAAGGCCCGCATCGGGCGCAAAACGCTCGCTCATCTGGAGCACGCACTTGCCACCATCGAAAACGTCCGCTCTTACAGTTGCCGACCCTTTAAGATGTATGGGGCCGGTATAGGCTATTGAAGGATGCGAGCCGTCCGTTGAGTACACAATGTTAAACTTGCGAGGCGGCTGCGCACCACGCACGGCCAGCGACTGTACATCTATGGCGATGCGATGCGATGTGAGCAGGCTCTTGTCGCCGCAAATGGCCCCCACCGCTACCCTGACATCTCCGCTGTCGGATGTCGTCTGCAAAAATGCGCGTGCCAAACCGAAAAAGGCGGCCCGGGAATTCACCCCATAATTGGGGTCATCGTCATTGGGGCTGCCGCTCTCCAACGAGAGAATGCGGGCCGGCCCATCTATGCTGTAGTACACCCGATTGCCCGCGTAGGGGTTCATGATGCCGGCCTGATCAACTTGGGTGACGGTAATAATCGGGCACCTTTCGCCGCTGGCGGCAAGTTTGAGCATGGCGGGTTCTTTCGCTGTCTGCTGGCATCCATACGCAACCCTCTGACCTTTGCGATATCCGATGGCTTCAAGCTTGCCGGGGGTCCACGGCACAAGCCAACTGCACTGCAGCTGGTCCCAGGCGCGGCCGGGCGCTCTGCTTCCCAGCGACTTGCCATTAAGCCAAAGTTCTACACGCTCGCAGTTGGTATAAGCCCAGACGGGTATTTGCGTGCCGGGTTTCATGACCGGGTGCGTCCAGTGCGGAAGAATATGCACCATGGGCTTGCTGGTCCACTGGCTTTGATAAAAATAATAAAGGTCTTTTTTAAAGCCGGCCAGGTCAAGCGCGCCACCCTGGAAGGCATGAAACGGCCAACCACCCTGAATGTAGCCCGCTTCACCGGGATAGTCGAAACCCGTCCACCGGAACTCACCGCTGAACCATGGCAAGTCACGTGCAAGCTGCCAGCTTCGGCGCGATGTGATGCGCACCATCGAATTGTCATACGACGATCGGTACGTTTGCATGCGGTTTTTACGATCTTTCGGGTTAATCCAATCGTAGGTGAATATTTCATGCGGCGTAAGGCTGGGGCACGCAAATGTTGTGGTGCCCTGCCCGGAGGTACCATGACTAAACCAGCTTTGCGTGCGATAGAATCCGCGCGTCGCCCAGGTGTGCGGGTTTTCGGTGGCGACAAAGGGCTTCTGCGGCAGTGGCCGCTTGTAAAACGAGGGTTCTCCACTGCCACCATTGATGCCCATGACCTCCATTGCGGCAGGATCCGCAGCGCCGGAAGTGACCATGCGTGTGGCGTCGAGGCTGTGGCAAAGCCGCACCAGCTCAGGCCCCACTGCGCCGCGGGTTTCGTTGCCCACACTCCATATAAATACGCACGCATGATTACGATCGCGACGAACGGTATCACTCAAATCGCGCTGCCACCACTGGGCAAAGGCCTGTTTGCCATAATCCTCCGGAGCCTTCTGCCTCCATCCGTCGAAAAACTCGTCAAGCACGAGCATACCCATCTGATCGCAGAGATTGTAAAACTCCGGCGGGCGCGGGTTATGTGCGGTGCGCATGGCATTGCAGCCCATACGCTTAAGCAGGTCAATGCGCCAGCGCCATAGTTCATGCGGTATAGCGCCGCCGACCGGTCCAGCCTCCAAATGATCGCACATTCCCTGCAGCTTAATATTGCGGCCATTTAGCCAGAACCCGCTGTGCGTATCCCAACGAATGCTGCGAATGCCAAAGGGGGTCGTCACCGCATCAACCCATTGTCCTTCCACCATCAGTCTTACAACAACCTTATAAAGGTGTGGCGTATCAAGGTCCCATCGCTGCGGCCGGCTGACAACAAGCGACTGCCGCACCGTTTTACGACCACCGCCCTGAATCACAACATCTTCGATCGTGTGAGCCGCCAACTGGCCGCCCGGGTCTAATACCGTAACGTCAACCTTCGTCACAGCGGAGCTTGCCTGCGTATTAATCAGCTCGGTTTGTACATCCATAATGGCGCGCGCGGCGCTTATTCTTGGGGTTGTGATAAAAATCCCGTCGTGCTCGATATGCACCCGGCCGGTGGCCACAAGGTGAACCGGGCTGTATATGCCGCAGGCATGATACCAGCGGGCCGATGGCTCGAGGCTGTTATCCACACGCACGGCCACAATATTATCAGTGGCCTTGAGATGCGGTGTTAAATCGTAGCCGAAACTCACATATCCATACGGACGTTTACCCAAGTGAACGCCATTGATCCAGACGTCGCTGTTCATATAAACGCCGTCAAACTGAATGCGAACGCGGCGCTGCTGCCAACCAGCCGGCAGGTCAAACGCCTTGCGATACCAGCCCACTCCTCCGGGCTTGTAGCCGCCGCCAGCACCTTGCGCAGCCTGCCGATTAAACGGCGCTTCAAAGGCCCAATCGTGCGGTACGTTTAATTGCCGCCACAACGCATCGGTTGCGTCCGGCAGGTGGAGAGCGCTTTCTCTGGAATCACTGAGAAGAAACTTCCAGCCATCGTTAAAGTCTAATATCTCGCGGGCGCTTTTCGTGCGGTCCGCCGAATGAATGGCCGGCAAGATAGCCGAACTCTGACCGGCCGTATCGCCCAACACCCTGTTACCGACCGAGGTGGCAAACGCCGCCATCGCGGCCGCCTGCAGAAGTTGCCGGCGTTGTTTTGTCATTTCGTCCATGATGTATGATTCCCTTTTGACTTTATCCCACTGCGAGCTTTATTATTGACCGGATACATTGCGTTTGGCAACCAAGTGGTGCCGCGCCGGCTAGCGCTACCGGTGCTGCGGCTGTTACTGCTTTTTAACACAATGGATCAGGAATTTGCGCGTTTGGGTCGTTCACTGGATGCTTTGAATTGGTTTGACACACGCCCGTGGACGCGGCATTGTGACGACTGAATCTCATTCAACCCGTGTTGATTGTGTGCCTGTTTAACTTGGCGGAGTAATGTAATGCGATGGAATTTCTTCGGCTGCCTCGCAGCTACGAGTGTGCTGGCTTCCTTGATCTTGGCGACTGGAGCCCTGTGTGCAGCTGCGGGCCCTGTGGATAACACTCTCGTAAACCTGCCGACGTTTAAAAAGGCCAACCCAGCACTCCACCCGTTTATGGGCTGGAGCAGTTGGAGCGCCATTCGTCAAAACGTGGATGCACACATTGTTAAAGCCCAGGCCCGCGTAATTGTCGCACGGCTGAAAAAGTTCGGCTACGACTATGTAAACGTTGATGGCGGCTGGCAGCAGGGCTACGACCACTACGGGCGACCCAAGCCCAACCTCACAAAATTTCCCGGCGGCATGGCTCCTCTGGCGAGTTGGCTGCACCAGCGCGGTTTGAAGCTGGGTATCTATCTCCTGCCGGGAATAGACCCTTCGCTGTATCAGGCCAATGATCCGATTGTTGGCACCCATTACACCACGCGGCAAATTGTTTATAAAAACTCAAAGCATGGCAACACAAAATATACAAAAAGCTATATGCTGAACTTTAGCAACCCTGGAGCTATGGCGTATCTACAAAGCTGCGCTGATCTTTTTGCGAGCTGGGGGGTTGATTATATCAAGCTCGATTACGTCGGTCCGAGTGGTGGTGACTCGTGGCCCTATCGCGGAGTGGATTGCCGCTCAGAGGTGGCCCATTTCGCTCTGGCGCTGAGCCGCTGCGGCCGACCGATATGGCTGGAGCTCTCCGCCAACCTTAAATTTGCAGATGCCGCGTTCTGGGCCAAATATGCCAATGGATGGCGCACCAACGGCGATATTGAAAGCTACAAGCATGATTTAACCGACTGGAAAAATGTGATGGTGCGTTTTAACAAAAACGCGCGATGGGCTCCTTATGCCGGTCCGGGCCACTGGAATGACTTTGACTCGCTCGACATCGGTAACGGGAAGCGCGATGGTTTGACCTCGGTTGAAAGCCAAACGGTCATGATTTTCTGGTGCATCAACTGCTCGCCGCTTTGCCTGGGCGCTGATTTAACGCGCCTCACACCCGGCGGCTTTAACATTATTACCAACAAAGCAGCCATCGCCATTGACCAGGCCGGCCATCCGGCCACACCCCTTTCCCAGAAAACCCCGCAGCAGGTGTGGGTCATACACAATGCCGACGGGTCCTGCACAGTGGCTATGTTCAACCTCGCCAAAACAACGGCCAAGGTCGGCGTAACTTGGCGGCAACTGAACTTCGCTAAGCGCACGGCTAACGTCAAAGACCTCTGGGCGCAAAAGCAACTGGGCGCGTTTTCCACCAGCTTTACCGCAACACTGCCGGCGCATGGTTCACGACTTCTGAAGATAAGCCCGGCGCATTGAGCAGAAGTGAGCGCATATAGACTTATCTTGCGTCATGCCAAGAGATAGAAATTCGTATTTGTTGCCAATACACGATAGCGTAGCGTCGGTTACGGCATAAGGCATACGGCGTTACCGGCGAGGCGTCGCGGCATATGGAATACGCGCGAAGCACGGAGTCTTGGTTACGGAGCTTCTTGTACCGCTGAAAAGCGGCCCAGCATTCAAACCCCGCAGTAAGTGGAAAGCCGCCTATCAACCGAGGTCGTGCAAGGCAGACCAGCGCATGGCCAGCACCGCCGTCGGGCCTGTCAAAAATTTATTAAAACCCTATATATGATGTTGCCTTGGCGCCGCAGCTATGATCATACGATCATCAGACGGACGAATAACGGAGAATATGATGATTACAGAGATATTCGGATTTTTGGCTGTTTCGAGCATGGTTACCATGTACGCACTTGAGAAGCGATCGCATATTTATGTACTGGGGTTTGCCGCATCATGTGCGGCGGCTTCGCTTTATGCTGTACTGATCCATTCGTGGCCATTTGCCCTGGTAGAGGGTGTATGGGCTTTGGTGGCCCTGCGGCGCTGGCTGCAGGTCCGCCCGCCAGGTCAAAGTTAGAATGCCTCGGCCGCGCACGCCCCCATGCCCATGTCGCTCACCGATGCCCGATGCTCAACTCATCTGCGGCCGGCAGAACCGGCGGCGTTGTCGTCCCTGTTCTTCCATACGGGGCACGGCACACTGTTATCATTAAATTTATTACAAAGATGATTGTCACTTTTGTATCTTATATGATCGCCCTATGCTCCAAGTCAGGGTGGTACGCCACGGCGATAATATTGCCAATAATAGACTTCTCCTTTGCACGGCGGTTTAAAGCCCAGATCATGGATTGCATGGTCAATCAGCCGCTGTCCGCGCTCGGGCTGAGCGTATACATTACCGGCTGGTACACTCCATGCCGGCTGTGGAACAAATTCCCCGTGCTTGAGCCTTTCGCCGACCAACCACACAGCCGGCGGGTAGTTTTGTGCGGCGGCTTTTTTCAGCCAGGCATACCCACCCAACACATCAGGTGAACCCCACCAGGGAATGACCTCCCACATCTGCTCGCTATGATTTTCCAGCCATTGGGCGTACCGGTACTCGGCCACAGGATCACCTCGATCCGCTCGATATTGCCACCACCACCCCGGCCCATAAACAGAGAGAATAAACGCGGCCAGCAGCACCACCGCGACGCCCGCGGCGATCAAGGCTGCCCGCTTGCTCTTCAGCAGCAACAGCAACGGCACTGCGATGCATAAAAAGGGCGTGATGATGGGCAGCCAGCTCACAGGCATAAATACAAGACTCCCAAGAGCATGCGAGACGACGAAAACCAAACCCCAGTCAGCGCTTTGCATTCGACCGCTATACATCAATTCCAAGAATGAGCACGGGGATGTCAATATTTGATGTGCCGCGTTTTTCGAGATCCCACACAAACTGCTCGAAGTAACTTACGCCGCTGCTCATACTGTCGGCCAAGGCTTTCACCGGGACGACTTCTATGCCCACATCAATATGGCCGAGGTTTCGAAAGATGGTCATTTTGGCCGCAACGTTGTACACCATGAAGGAGTACTTACCGAACTGAACCTCTACCCCAAGCTTTTCTTTAACAAAGTCCATCTCACGGAATGCGCCTTTATGCAAACTCTTGGGGCTGTAGCCCGGCAAATAAAACCTGGTGGGGTAATCACCATGCACCGAACTGCTCGCATTGTAAACCCCGATGCACCTCATCACGCTACGCAGCGCGGCAACAACTGTCAAGATATCTTTTGGGGCGCTGATAATCGCCTGGTTTGCTGGATGGCGATGCTTTCAAACCCGCCCCGGAAACCCACGAAAACAAAACCAACACAGTCTACCAGGCCTAACCCCTATAAACCGCAGCTTTCGTTTAGCCTGTCAGCATTAGCCACCGACTACCTGTATTTGATCAAGCACAATACCAGGATCAACGGCATAAACCGTCAGCGAATGCTTGCCGGCGGCCAAGTCTCCAACGGCAAATTGAAGTGGTATATGATCGTCAAGCGCGCCAAGCCGACGAATGGCATGGCTGTTGATTCGTGCTTCGCTTGAGGCAAATGGCACAGTCATAACCTGCATAGGGCCGTGATTAAAGCTTAGCGCAATTCGCAATTTCATCCCGGGGTGAAGCTCATAAGTCGGCAGCACTTTAAGCACGAGCGTTGCACTCCTACATTCCCTGGGCAAGGTTAGCGTGTAGTCCATGCGGGGGGCCGAGCCAAGGCCGGTTGCAGGGTCCCAGCGGTTCTCAGGTATTGCCGGCCACAGAGCCATCGCCCCGCCCGACCAGCCCAGGCCGGAGACACGTATCCATGCGGCGTGGCGCGCTGCCACCTTGCGAACAAAGGCGTTGGCACCGATAGCGAGCACCGGCTGGGGCGCGGGCTGTTGCAGCACCTTTTTGTGCTCCGGCGTATTCAAATGCTTGGGAACCCGCTGATGAACCCACGGCCACTGCACGTTGACCCATTTGGCCTGTGGGCTGGCCCCGCCCATGTTTTGATAATAGCGCCACTTGCCGCCAGCCAGTTCGTTGTTGTACCACGCCACCTGCCGCTCGATATAGCCGCGCCAGTGGGTCACAGCTTGTTCGTTTTCGGTGCGCTGCTGGAGGTTCTTCGCCTCGGCAGCCGTCGTCGCGAGGCGGTCGTGCAGGAAAATCAGGCCCGTTGCCGCCAGCATTTGGGCGCTGTAGCCGAAGATTTCGAAATACGCATCGAAACACTCACGGGAAATCTTGGATGAAATGCTCCGCTCCGCCGCCAGAAGAGCATGGTAACGGGCCGCCAACGATGCTATCTCATAATCGTTGAGCGATGCCGTCCACTGGCGACTCATTGCCTCCGGTCGTCGCACCTGGCCGAGCATGTAATAATCGCGCATCAAATCTGAGATCGCCTGCGCGTGCTCTTGGCCGCATACGTCGGCTGCAAACGACCGGATAAAAACATCCTGCGCGTCGGCGTGATAATGCGTTGGGTTCCAGGCCAACCGCGCCGCGAAGGTCACGCCGAGTTCTCGCGGCTTTATTCCGCCGACGTTAAATATCCAGATGGTGCGGGCATCGTTGTCCCACGCCTTTTTCATTTCTTCCCAGACGAGAGCGGGCGGTGTTGTATTGAGCCAGCAGTAGGGTCGCGGACCGCCGAGATATTCCAGATGATAGTAAACGCCCGACCCGCCGGGACGTTTACGCTCGGTCGCATCGCTTAGCTGCCGCACATAACCAAAATTGTCATCCGGCCAGATGATGGTGACATCCGGCGGCACCTCAAGGCCCGAGTTATAAACCAGTAGTGCCTCTTTGTAGGGTACATAGCATTGGGGGATTTTTCCGCCATAACGCCGGACATAACGCCGCAGCATCGCCCGTTGTATTCCAATGATCTTCTGCACCAGCGAACGCTCCTGCCCCAGGGTATGAACGCCCCACAGCGGGTCATCCCACGGGCCGCGCATGCCGATGGTCCAAATAGCCTCGTACTTGCCGCGAGTTTGAACCGATGCCCTCCAAAAGGCCAGTATGCGTTTGCTGTTGGTTACAAAGTTCCACGGCCCATTCTTCTCGCTGTTGTCGGCACCGAGAAACGACGCGGCGTTGGCCAGCATCGGTTCAACATGCGACGACCCCATGACAATAGCGTAGCGATCAGCCAATGCCGCATTTTCCGCAATAGCCGCAAAGGGAGTTGAGATTGTATGCATGGCGGGCCAGAGATAGTTGAACTTGAGCCGCAACATCAATTCAAAAACTTTTTGATAGGTTTTAGGCCCAATGTTTCCGAGTTTTGGGTCTACTGTTTTGGCGGCCCATGGTTCAAAGCTCCAATCTTCATCGTTAATGAAGATGCCGCGGTACTTTACAAATGGCGATCCACACTCGCGCCGACCGGGCGTTACGCCGACCGCGTCAGCTCGCTTGACCGGTACATCCGCCCACCAATGCCAAGGCGAAACGCCGGCCGCTTCGCTTAAGTCCATCACGCCATAGGCTGTGCCGCGGCGATCGCTGCCGACAATAACCAGCGCGCGGTCTATGCCGGGCAGCGGGTTGTGCACCGTTTGCCAGATGGCGGCCTCCCATTGGCCGCTTATCGCGGCGACATCGAGCTTGCCGGCATCAACGATTTGTTTAATCCATCGGCTGGCGCCGAGCGTGCCTATAATGACCGCCGTTTTAAGTTGTACCGGCTTTGAAATAACCGTCGAGCGTTGCCCGGTAATTCGATAAAGATCGGCGGCAAGCATATCGGCAACGATGGGGACGACGGCGGCGTCGTGCTCGTCCACCAGCAGCGCCGCTGCGCCAGTCGGACCCGCCAGAACCACCTCGAATTCAGCCTCTGAGCTAGCGCGCAGGACGCGGCATACCCTCGCCGCTTGCGGCCCGGCCTCAACTCTTTTCAGCGGCAGCATACCCGCTCCGAGCGCGACTGTTGCCAACTGAACAAATCGCCTGCGATCAACGGACATGCAGCACCTCACTTCGGACACTTATTTTTAGCGGCAAATGATATTAAATACAACCGTTGAAGCTTTACTTAAACGCAGTGCGCCGCGCCCAGCAACTGCCCCGATGTACGCCCGTGCGTTCAGGGTTTGCTGATTGCGCAAAGCAATCTGCAGCCCGAATCCAAAGCCTAACAGGCGCAGCCTGCGTAGAAGACGCAGACAGTATCAATGTTGATGCATAAACATGATAAACCGCTTGCACCCGGCGAAGCCAAAATCATCACGGCTTGAGTCGCGACCTTCTTGGCAATAGCGTCATGCCCGCAATGGCAGCCAGCGCAATCATCCAAGTTGCCGGTTCAGGCGTCGCAACGGCTGATAAATAGCCGACAGGCAGTACACCCGGCGTAACGAGTCCGTAATCGGAGGTGAGTGTCAGCGTTCCCGCACCGGTAGCAGTGGCAAAGAGCGTACCGGAGTCAATCAGGGATGTCGGCGCCAAAAACGCATAAACATCGTTGCCGGGCAGGGGGATGCCGCTGCTGGTCGCAATATTAAAGCCACCACTGCCAGCCGACAGTGTTTGCTGCAGAATCGCCGAGGCAAATGTTGATGAAGTAGAACTCAGCCCGATCTTCAAGCCGTTGATGGCCTTCCCGCTTAGGTTAACGACAAATATCCATTGATATCCCGGGAACACATCCGAATAACCCGGCAAGCCGCTGCTGCCGAGCAGAACGGCAGCGAGTGAGTTGGCCGGCGCGCCTTTCGCCAATCCGGCAAACACCGGTGAATCAGCCTGCAGATTGGCCAGAACGCCATAGGGCGCAGCGACGCCACCTGCCAAATCCGCAATGTTCGGAGTCAGCGTTGAGACAGGCCCCTGAATAAATGGATTGACGCCCTCAGGACCGTTACCGAAGTAAAACGGCAAACCACCGACTACACTGGGAATTGGGCTTATCTGGCTGTTGGTTTCGACGATAAACCGCCCATTTGTTTCAGAGAGGTTGTTGATGCCGCCGGTGTTGTTGAAAAAAGTCCCGCCAACTGTGAGATAACTGCCGTATTGAGCGTTAACCGTTGACCCTATCAGCTCGACAGTACCACCAGCCCCGGCTCCACCGTTGCCGCCAATGCCGCCACTACCGCCATTGCCGCCAGTACCGCCATTGCCCCCGTTGCCGCCGACGCCGCCGTAACCTGATTGGCTCGCGGAGGCCGGGCTGCCCCCCGGCTGGCCCGCAACTCCATTGCCGCCGGAAGAGCCAAGCCCACCAATAGCGCCCGCAGTTCCGCTCTGCCCCGCTGCCCCGGCTGCTATAATACTTCCATTAACGGTAAGCTGGCCAAGCGCGTAGAGTTCAACGGCGCCGCCGCCGCCGCCACCATTTCCACCGGTGCCACCATTGCCGCCGTTTCCACCGGCGCCGCCAAGGCCACCGGCGCCGCCGTTGCCGCCATTACCCCCACCGGCAAATATACTGCCCCCGCCGCCACCGCCGCCGCCAGCGCCGCCGCCTACTCCACCGGTGCCACCACCGCCGCCGCCCTGACCACCCCCGCCACCGCCGCCGCCAGCGCCGCCCGTAAGCCCGCTCGGTACAGCAATATTGGTGCCGTTGGCGCCGGGCGTACCACTTGCACCAAAGATGCCTGCGTAACCAGGCTTGCCGCCTCCACCGCCGCCACCGTAACTACCGCTATATACATTTAAATTTGATGCCCCGCCGGACCCGCCAGATCCGGGGTTTCCGCTAAGGCCTACCGCACCGCCCTGGCCCAGGTTTGAGCCGCCTGCCCCACCGAGCGCACCATTAATCGGCGATCCAAAACTGATGCCGCCCGCCCCGCCCGCATTGCCAATTGTGCCTGGCAAACCGGCAGACCCGGCATAGGCTGCCCCCGAACCGCCGGGCGAGCCGTTACCCCCGTCTTGAATTGAGCCACCGCCGCCACCGCCGGCGCCCCCGTTATTAGCATTGGCCCCCGATGGCGGAAGGCCACCCGCTCCTCCGTAGCCGCCGGAACTGCCATAGCCGCCATCACCGCCGCCAGGCCCAGACAATCTCCCATTGGCAGAAACATTGATCGTGACATTCGTGCCAAGCGTTAGATCATTATATGAATCTATGATTAAAGGCCGTGAACCGACCACGCTGATGGTGTCACCCGTGTTGAATGTGACATTGCCGCTGAATGAAAAGACTTCTCCTTGAGAGGTAGCTTGAGAAATCAGCGTGCCGCCGGTCGCCGGGCCGCCAGTGACAGTCAAGTCACCGGTGGTCGTATTAAAATTATAATTAGTGGCAGCCGCAAGGTGAATACCGGTGGCGAATGTCGCGGCTGCAGCAATCGCGCTGATAACTTTGAGTTTCATGCATAATCTCCTTAAACAAATAGTCTCGGTAACGCACTGTCTAAACCATTTGTCGGCCTTGAGTCTTCTTTCTTACACGGACCGCGGAAGAAAGTACCGACGACCAGGGTTTGTTAAGCAAATTGGATTAAATATTTTCTCTTGCCTTGGCACCGTACGTTTAAATTCGTTAAAGCACCGGGCGTTGCTACCGTGCCATTGCCACCATGCTACAAAGTAGCATCGTAAACCCTCCCAAAGCGATATGAGTTTGACTTAACGTATCACACACTTTACGGGAAATAGCCGGCGGCCAGGCCCGGGGCCAACAACGCAATGCCTTACGGGTCGAACCATGCGGGCTATTTCACATACGCCGCTGTTCGGCGAGTCGAGAGTATATCTTAACCACCCCCGTGAAAGTCAAGTGCAGAACTTTTAGCCCTTTTGGAGATCAGCCGCTGAGCGAGCAACACATGGTGAGGTTGCCGGCTTAGACCACTCATCGCGAGGCAAAGATCGTGGGGACTGAGGCCTGGCCACGCACGACGGTGAGGCAGTTGCGTCTGGAGAATACTGTGCGGCCGGAAGGACGCCCGGCCAGGACGCAGCGCGAGGGGCAATCATGATAGGTGCGTCCTCGTTTCGCGACTCCACCCTTTCGCTCCTCGGGCTATAATTGTGCCAGCAGATCGTTTTGTTCCAGAACCAGCACAAGTTGCTGATATATGGGGGCCGGGTGGATAGACTCCGGGGGAAGAAGCTGTGCGGATTTAGCGGCCCGGGCGAGCCGGAGCAATACATTAGCGACATCGGATTCGGGGATACCTTTGACCTTCACGCCGCGAAAATTACTCAGCAGGCACTGAATTGCTTTCGGCAGACGTTTTTCATCGATCGTGCCATCGGCTTTCTGGTGCGGTAGTTTCCAGGTGCCGGGCTTGCCGGCGTCTCCCACCCAGGCAAAACAATATGCGGGCAGTTTGTATTTCGGATGCAGCAGAACGCCACCCTCCGGCTGCTCGGGTGGCAGAGCTGCAAACGGTTCATCTGCCGGAATTGCGTCCATCACCACCGCGCCTTCAAGCGGGCGATACACGCCATGCACGCTGAGCCACCAAAGTGATTCAGGCGGCGCATCGTGACCAAGATTGACCACAAGGCGGTGTTGCAAGCCGCCGTTAATAATGTCCGCCGCATAGAAAATGCACCCGTCGGTTACGGCGACGCGGGTAATACGTTGGGCATCGGCGTATCGCCGGGCCTGTTCCAGAGCGGTAGCCAATGATTGTCGGCCAAGCCGGAGCGTCCCCGGCTTTTTTACTTCGATAACCAAATACTTCTGAAGATTCTGGCTTAATACAATGTCGGCATATTTAATTTGATACGCCAGATCGCCTTTCCCCCAATCCAGCACACCAGTCAGCAGATCTTCAATAATTGCCTCGGCAACTTTTTCTGATTCATCACCATGGCGAAGGCGATCATTACGGGTTTTCAGGAATGTCGGCCAAGCTGTGTGCAGGCGGGTAACGAAGGCCTGGTAATTGGCGAGCTTCAAATAGCTTGGTTCGAGCATGGCTGATCCTTAAGTGCAACGCAAGTGGTATTTATAAAGGAAATCGGCGACTTTTGCCTGCGGATTTATCAAACCGGCGGAGATTGACAATGGCGCTCTTACCGCGGCTCGTGCGGCAGGTGATCATTGGCTCATGTCGCAGGATTAGAAATGTCAACGGTTTTGGAACCTCAAATGGGAACGGTTTTAACGGACAAAATACACCTGCGAAAAATCTATTCGCCGGGTTTTGAGGACTTACTTTAGGCAGCAGATATTCCGCAAAAATGCAGGCAATATCTTGTCAGCCAGATGCTTGAAAATCTCGACGCTTCCGCATTGGAGCAATACGAGCACATTGTTCGTCACTATACCCGTGGCCGGGATGGCGTTTATGCCTTGTATCGCAACGATACTCTTTATTACGTCGGCCTGCCCCATAATCTGCAGGGGCGTCTGAAGCAGTAACCTCAAAGATCGCCATCGAGGCTTGTGGAATCGCTTTTCAGTCTGTCTGACCATTGGCAATTCTTCTGTTAAGGAGATGGAAACACTTTTGCTTCGCATTGCACAGCCCAAAGGCAACAGGCAACCTGGTAAATTTGTGAAATGCCAGGATCTTCGCCATACATTCAGACGTGACTATAAGGCGGACGTGGAGGAAAAATTCGGCCAGTTGGCTGGCCGCACGAAAGTTGGAAAAATGCAGCATGCAAAGCCCGTGGACGAAGGCCGGCCGGCGCTGGGAAGTTTTATCAGGAAGGGACTGGCCTTAAAGGCTCGGCATAAAGGGGAGCAACACAAGGCCCGGGGGCGGAGCAATGGCTCCATCTAATTCAGGGGCGCAGTGTTTAACAGCCCATCGCAGGCCGCGAAGGCGGCCAATAATGGAAAAAATGTGAATGGCTGGTCGTTCTGGTGCTACGAGCGAGCGCCGGGGGATTGGGTGCCCCTGAAAGAACTTCGGAAGCATGGGCGGCATGGCCAACGGAATCACGATCCTGCCGACGGGAAGGCATGAACCACCCACCGGCCAATAGCAGGTCCTCATCACCTCTTATGCGGCATCCATAAAGCTTGGGCCGATCATTTTCTGTGCCGTTTTTCAGTCTGCATCAGAGGCTTGGATCCCATTGCCACCACCCAGACCCCCAGCAGTGCCAGCATCGCCATCAGAAGGGCTTCCGCGCCGGTAGGCATTATCACGGTGAAAAGCCTGCCACGCTCGAGCCTGGACTTGACCAGTCAGGAATCACTCGCCACCGGCACCGACGACGTGGCGCAAACCCCCGCTGCGCGTGGCACCAAAAAGGCTCTTACATGTGCACTTTGGTACATAGTATTCCGGTGCGGTCCGTAGCGAGCAAGCCCGCATGAACGTTGAGTAAACCATTGATAATAAAGCGGTTGCGGCTATGGGCAATTCAATGAGGCCGCTGGGGATCGAACCCAGGACCCACAGATTAAAAGTCTGTTGCTCTACCAGCTGAGCTACGGCCTCATATGTGCCCCGCGAGAGCACCAGCCCAAGCGGATATGGTATTTTACGAATCAACACAGCTTTAGCAACCAGTTTGATGGCTGCTCAATACAACCACAGGCCGATAGATGGGTTATAATTTTTAAGCCTCTTGACAAAAAGAGGGAATACCTACTATTCTTATCGGAATAGTAGATGCTTAGGAGATTGTACTGCCCTATGACCACTGCACTTACCCACCTTAAAGAGCTGGAAGCCGAGAGCATTCACATCATGCGCGAGGTTGTCGCCGAGTTTCAAAACCCCGTCATGCTGTTTTCCACCGGCAAAGATTCCGCCGTTATGCTGCGGCTGGCCATGAAGGCGTTTCATCCTGGCCGCGTCCCGTTCCCCCTGCTGCATATAGACACCACCTGGGACTTTAAGGAGGTTTACGCCCAACGCGACCAGCTCGCCAAAAAACACAACCTTAATGTCCTGGTGCATACCAACTGGGATGCCATTAAGGCGGGCATCAACCCTTTTGATTCCGGCAGCGTTAAATACACGCACAACATGAACCTGCAGGGGCTGCTGCAGGCGCTTAAAAAACACCAGTTTGACGCGGCCTTCGGCGGCGCCCGACGTGAAGAGGAAAAATCGCGCGCCAAGGAACGCATCTTCTCCTTCCGCGACAAGCACTACCAGTGGGACCCCAAAAATCAGCGGCCGGAACTCTGGAACCTGTACAACGGCCGCATCAACAAAGGCGAAAGCATACGCGTGTTTCCGCTGTCAAACTGGACCGAGCTGGATATCTGGCAATATATATACCTTGAAAACATTCCGCTCTGCGAGCTGTACTTTGCCCGCCCACGGCCGGTGGTCCGCCGCGAGCAGCAACTTATTTACGTCAACGATGAGCGCTATCCGCTTAAGCCCGGCGAAAAACCGGAAATCAAAAAGGTGCGATTCCGCACGCTGGGCTGCTACCCGCTTACCGGCGCCATCGAATCGGATGCCGACACCCTGCCCAAAATCATTGAAGAAATGCTTTTATTTAGAAACTCCGAGCGCTCGGGTCGCGCCATAGACCACGACGAGCAAGGCTCGATGGAACAGAAAAAACGCGAAGGATACTTTTAAGCCACCGGCGCATTGGCGCTCGAGCGTGACTTATGACCCGCGGAATTAACCTCTCACAGGAACTTGCACTATGACCGCATCGCTGGAACCACTTCAGGAAGACATTTTAAGTTACCTTCAGCGCAATCAAAAAAAGGAGATGCTGCGCTTTTTAACCTGCGGCAGCGTGGATGATGGCAAAAGCACCCTCATTGGCCGGCTTCTCCACGACACCAAAATGATTTACGAAGACCAGCTTGCCGCCATCAAGCGCGACAGCGTAAAGCACGGCACAACCGGCGGGGAGGTGGACCTGGCTCTGCTTACCGACGGTCTCAAGGCCGAGCGCGAGCAGGGTATTACCATTGATGTTGCCTATCGCTTTTTTTCGACGGATAAGCGCAAGTTCATTATTGCCGATACCCCCGGCCACGAGCAGTACACGCGCAACATGGCCACCGGCGCTTCGATGTGCCAACTCGCCATCATTCTGGTGGACGCCCGCCATGGCATATTGCCGCAAACCCGACGGCACAGCTTTATCTGCTCCCTGTTGGGCATAAGTCACCTGGTGGTAGCCATCAATAAGATGGATCTCGCAGGTTACAGCCAGGAGCGGTTTAACGAAATTTGCCGGGCGTACAGCGACTTTGCGGCCAAGCTCGACATTCGCGATGTGCATTTTATCCCGATATCAGCGCTGAAGGGCGACAACGTGGTGGAGCTAAGCGCCAATATGCCTTGGTACCACGGCGTAACACTGCTGAACCATCTTGAGACGGTTCATATTGCCGCAGACCGCAACCTTGCGGACTTTCGGTTTCCGGTGCAGCTTGTGCAGCGGCCCAACCTGGATTTTCGTGGCTTTGCGGGCACGATTGCATCGGGCGTGGTCAAAAAAGGCGATGCCATCCTGGTGCTGCCTTCAGGCAAAAAGAGCCGCGTCAAATCGCTGGTGACGTTTGAGGGCGAACTTGCCGAAGCATGGTGCCCCATGCCCATAACCATCACCCTTACGGATGAAATTGACATAAGCCGCGGCGACATGCTGGTGCATCCGGAAAGTGCCCCGCACTTTGGCCATGACTTCAAGGCGACCATCGTTTGGCTTAACGAAAAGCCTCTGGACGTAACCGCCGGCTACCTGATCAAGCAAACCACGCGCACCTGCCCCGGTGAAATTACGCTGCATCATGGCATAGACGTCAACACGCTGGAAGAAAAGCCCCTGCCCACGCTGCACCTTAATGAAGTGGGCGTGTGCTCCATTTCGCTTACGCAGCCGATTGCCTTTGACAACTATCGTAAAAATCATGCCACCGGCTCGTTCATTATTATTGACAGGCTCACAAGCAACACCGTGGGCATGGGCATGATCATCGGCCCCGAAGACAACAAAGGGCCGGTAGACCCCTGGACGCCGGCACCGGCATTGGCCGAAAACAGACCTCACTCGCAGATCACACCGGCCCTGCGCCGTCAGCGGCTGGGTCAGCAGCCGGTGACCTTGCTGCTCACCGGGCTTACGGGTTCAGGCAAGGCAACCATTGCATACGCATTAGAGAAGGCGCTGTTTGATCAGGGCCGCCTGATCAGCGTTTTGCACGGGCAGGAACTTCGCCGCGGCATTACCAGCGACCTGGGCTTCAGTGCTGATGACCGCTCTGAAAATCTGCGCCGCATTGCCGAAGTTGCGCGCATTCTCAACGATGCCGGGCTTATTTGCGTGTGCGCTTTGCTTGCGCCGCATGTGGCTGTGCGCGAAAAAGTGCGCAGGCTTATCGGCCCGGAGCGTTTTCTGGAGATTTATCTTTCAGCGCCGGTGGAGGTTTGTGCCCAGCGCGATCGTTCGGGCCTGTATAAACTCGCCGCAGCCGGCCAGGTAAAGGCATTGCCCGGCGTCAACACGCGCTACGAGCCGCCCGAAAAACCCGACCTGGTGCTGCCCACGCATGAAATAAACGTTGACGAAAGCGTGAAGCGAATTATCCAGCTGCTGGAAGACCGTGGCCTTATCGGCGAGATCACGCCCCAAATATAACCACCGGATTTCACCGGCGGCTTAAACCTGCCCGGGGCAAATGCCGTTGCCGGGTTAATCCACGCGACCGGCGCGGCGGGCGATGGCCTGTTCAATGTAGGGACTGCTGTCGGGCCAACAAATGCGCCGGCCCAGAAGGTGTGCAATTTCGCCGGTGGTAAGTTTGCGACTTTGCGGAACGCCTTTGGCTAAGGCGGCACGCTGAAGCGCAGGCTCGGGCGCCGGCTCGGCACTCGGGCCGTCGCCGGGCAATGGAGCCGGCGGCGTTGGCGCAGCGGCGGCTTTCCATTGCAGTCGGGCAAGCGTGTCGGCACTTACTTTTTTGCTGATGGCCAGCATCGTCGCCTCCGGATTGCTTGGGATGCCCACGAGGCTGAACTCCAGAAGTTCCCACTTGCGATAAATGCGCCGCACACCCGCCAGCGAGGGCGAAGCGGTAAGTTCCGCAGTGCTGGGCGGCGAATCTTCGCGGCTTAAAAAGCCAATGCTATAACC
Organism: Phycisphaerales bacterium; assembly: GCA_013044165.1. Lineage (GTDB taxonomy): Bacteria > Planctomycetota > Phycisphaerae > WQYP01 > WQYP01 > JABEVB01. The sequence goes on along the minus strand of JABEVB010000224.1, from coordinate 4,547 downwards.
CGTCAGCACGCCATCCTGCGCCATGGCAAACATATCGCGCGAAAACTCAGTTTTGTCGGAAATGCGGTACTTGGCCAGCACCCGGTTGGCATCGCTTTTTACCCATTGGGTAACGCCGATGGGCAGCCGCGTGTCGTGATCGTAAAACACCGTAAGGCCGGCATAATGCTGTCGCACCAAACCTTCGGGCCGGACCACCTCGTTGTCGCGATCTTTTGAACCGGTGGAAATGCACGCAACCACTTCGCGCTTACCGGGCAGAACATCAACGAGGCTGGCGTCAAACGCTTTTCGCAGGGCTTGCATATTTTTCTCCTTGCATGGGGTTGGCCCGACCGGCCGGCGGCGGCGCGGCAGGGTTGTGGCCCAGCAGGGCATCGGCAGCGCGGCTTGGGTTATCAAACGCATCGCCTGGGCCGATGGGGCCATAACCGGCAGCCTGCCGGATTTCCGTTGTGCTAAGCGCGCCGGCGGCAATAGCCATCTGCGTTCTTTGCAGTTCAAACGCCGCATCTTCCGGCACAGGATTGTCCGCCGCGAGAAACAGCCGGTCGGAATACCGCGGGCAGAGCATTTCATTGAGTTTTTGCTCGATGATGAGCAACCGCGGCAAAATGGTCTGCCGGGCATAAAGCGTAAGGCTCGCCTGCATATTGGCGTAGGTGGCATCTTTGCTTAAAAGCGCCTCCGGCACGCCAAAGGCGTTGGCCAGCCGACGCAGGCTTTCGCGGCTGATTTCGAGCGGGCCAAGATCGGTCGGTGGGTAACGCGTGGGGGTAAAAGTTCCGGCGTTTTCCGCGACAAGTATGCGGCCGTTGCCTCCGCGCTTGAACTTTTGATTCCAAAGTTGCTCGGCAATATCCGATTGCCGGGAGCTGATCTGTTCCTTGGGCACAAAAATGCCATCAATGCGGGCGCGATTGTCCATCAGGTCGTTCTGGTACATGGCATATTTGGCGGCAAGCTGCGACTGCAGAAATGCCGAACGCAGCGGCGCATGACGTCCCCCGGCGGGGTCTTCCACGGCAGGAAATCGAAAGTCCATTACATCGCTTTTGGCGAGTTGAATCCAGGAGCCTTGCAGGGCCGGCATGTACCGATAGGCCACCACCGATAAGTCGCTGTCGCGCAGCGGCAGCACGCGCTGGGTGGGCAGAAGTTTGATGGCTTGCACCGGTTCGAAGTCGCCGGCCTCCAGCAGCCAATATGCCCCACCAAAAACCTCCATGTACACCTGGGTCATAAACCGCAGTTGATAACCGCCGAGGCCGTTGTTGTCGCGTTCAAGCAGATCAATAATTGGATGATCAACAATTTCTTGAATGTCGGCGGCCTGCTGCAGGCGTCGCATAAGGTTCGGATTGGCCTTGAGCCGCCGCTGCGTTGACGCATCGGTGTGGCGCGTGGCATGGCTGGTGATGGGCCTTTCGTCTTGCCGACGCATGGCATAAAGTTTGTAGCCGATGCGGGCCACGGCGGCGGCATTCCAGTTGGCGCAGGTGTACACGAGGTCGTTGGTGAGATATTCCAGCATAAGCTGGGCGTCTGATGGCAGCGGCCGCCCGCCCATGGATCCGGCGAAGGGCCATCCCTGCTGCACCCACATATCCTGATAGCCGCCGCCAGCTTTGTTGACCTGCTGCATGGCGAGCTTATAGCCCGGTCATACACTTGTTATGATCATGCACCTGAATCCCGCACATTTGTGGCCACGCAAATGTAACCAGTTATACAACTTATTTTGCCAGGTTGCTATGCGCTGATATATATTGTTATAATTCGGTCTTATGGATGCCATTGCCAATCCTTTTTCGCCAGGCGCAGGCTCAAAACCGCCGGAACTTGTCGGGCGGGACGCTATTTTAGACGATGCGAATATATTGTTGGGGCGAACCCGAGCGCATCGCAGCGCCAAAAATATGATTTTGATAGGACTGCGAGGTGTCGGCAAAACGGTGCTGCTTAACGAGTTGCAACGACGTGCTGACAAGTCAGGTTGTTGCAGTCTGCTGGAGGAGGCACGAGAAAACCAGAGCTTGGCTCAACTGCTTGCGCCGGCCTTACGAAAAGTGCTGCTGCAGCTTTCACCAACCGCCCATGTGAGTGACGCGGTGCGATGCGGGCTGCAGGTGCTCCGAAATTTTATTGGCACATTTCGCGTACAAATGGGCGACGTGAGTGTAGCCATGAACCTTGCCCCGCTCACAGGCCAGGCTGATAGCGGAGACCTTGAGGCAGATCTGCCTGATCTTTTTATTGCCGTAGCAAATGCCGCCGCCAGCTGCAACACCGTGGTGGTGGTGATGGTGGATGAAATTCAATATCTGTCGGAGAACGAACTGGCAGCGCTTCTGGTGGCGCTGCACAAAGTACAGCAGCAGGGCCTGCCGCTGGCTTTGATCGCCGCCGGGCTGCCGGTGCTGCCGGCCATGGCGGGCGAGGCCAAATCGTATGCGGAACGATTGCTCGTGTTTCCCGAAGTCGGTCCGCTTAATGAGGCCGAAACGGCTCGGGCGCTCGGTGAACCCGCTCGTGCCGCCGGTGCTGAGTTCAAGCATGAGGCAATGGAATTAATCTATCAACAGACCCAGGGCTACCCATACTTCGTTCAAGAGTGGGGTTCTGCGGCCTGGAACATCGCCAGCGGGTCGGTCATTACACTCGACGACGTCAACCGGGCCTCGGAGCTTGTTCGCGGGGCGTTGGACCGAAATTTTTTCCGGGTGCGGTTCGACCGGCTGACCGATTCCGAGAAGCGGTTCCTCGAGGCCATGGCCGCAAGTCCGATCTCGCCGGTGCGAACCGGACAGGTCGCAGAAAAACTAAAAGTGAGGGTCAGCAATCTTGGGCCAGCGCGTGCTGCGTTGATTAATAAGGGCATGATTTACAGCCCAGCACATGGTGAACTCGCCTTTACGGTGCCACTATTTGGGGAGTTTATTCTGCGGCATGCTTCTGACGGTGCCCACGCCCGCCGCACCCGCCTATGACGCGCTGCACGCGACACTCGGTTGGCGGGTCCTTTGAGCGGCCTCGGGGCGCTGCGACCCTGAAAAAGCTGCCTTTGCTTTCTACAACTCTTGCCTTTTTGGGGCTTTTGCGGTACTACTTGCCATTATGAAAAACCTGCCAAACAACCGTTTTTACCGCGCTGCGGGTAAAACCGCCCAGCGTCTGGCGGCTATAACCCTCATGACCGCCCTGCTGCCTCTGGGGCTTGCCGGTTGCGGCACGCATGCGGTGAACTCCTCGACTGCGCCTTATTACAGCGGGCAAAAGTTTATTGGCAAAGAGTTTTCGCTTACCAAACCCATGGCGCTTAAGCCATTTTCGATTGAATCCGACTGGTACGATGTGGCCGACCCGAGCCTGCCCACAACGGCCACCGCCGGCGGGCCTGTGGTGCTGCCGACGGGAACACAATTTGTCATCCAAAAATTTGTAGAAGTTACGCACGGCGGAACAGCCGCCATGCTTTCCAATCAGCCTTATTGGGCCACCTTGGTGCTGCAGGCACGCGTAGTCGGCGGAGCGTACGGCGGGCGCATATTTGACGCACGCAACCTGTTCCTGCCCGCAGCCAGCCCGCAGCAGCGCCTCGTGCCGGTAAATCCGACCGAGCCAAACCCGGCCTATCTGACCGCCGCCGGCCAGTAAGTACGCCTCCAAGCTTTTTGATGAATTAAAGCGATAAGACTTGCCAGCGACGGCAAATCATCTGCCCGTAACGCCCGCCTCGCAAGGCTATTACCGCGTAGGGTCTATTTCAGATGGCTCCACGCCCAAGGCCGCCGCCAGGCGATCAACCGTGCGGTGCGAAGGCGAGAGTTCGGCGTTTTCAATCCGACTGATGTGACTTTGCGTAAGGCCGGTTTTGGCGGCAAGCTCCTGCTGTGTCAGGTTCGCTTGCTCGCGCCGCCTGCGCACGGCCCCGGCAATGTGCCGGTTCCATCGGTCAAGCGCCTCGCTTGGTTCGCCATTTGGTTGCAAAAATGGCCCAGCCTCCTGCGGCTGCTGATCGAGTATCTCACGTATACCGCCAACTGCGGCTGTAAAGTCTTCTGCGCCTTGCGCCTGCATTAGCGCCTTGACCAATTCGAACAAATCCTGCTTGTCTTCTTCGGGCAACCGCGCAATGCGCTCTGCGACAATAGCGACTGCCATGGTGAGAGCTTCTTCATGCAATCCGCCGGAAGCTGAGGGAAATTTTGCCTGCATCGTTGTCATTGTCGCTCCTTTTGGCAGGCGGCGCTGCGCCGCCTCATGGATAAAACTGTTACCTTGGGGTCTCTACCAACCTCTTCAATTTGGCTTGCGGTGCTGGATAAATAATCTTCTACGCCGCCGCATGGTGATACAGGTGCCAATTGGCGTAGATCCGTTGTTCTCCTTTTTAATAACACCCAAGATAACCAGCTCGTGATCCTTACGGTTAGCCCAAAAGAAAACCCGCAGGTTGATCTTGCCCAATACGCCATGCTTTTCACGCAGCTCGTGGAATTCCTCAATTGCGTCAACAGAGCATAACTCGCTGTGCGTTGGGTCTT
>JABEVB010000038.1 GCA_013044165.1 Phycisphaerales bacterium | reverse complement strand
GCTCCTCGCCATATTTTCGAATATGCCTCGGAGCTGCGGCCTTGCATCCGGCCACCTTGGGCCGCAATCCGACCGCACCAGCCTTTTCAAACAGGCTCTCAGGCCTGTACCGGCCAGATCGCCATCACAAGGCGGTTGGCCAGTGGATTGAGATAAAATCCGTTGTAAACATGTACATAAAGTCGCTGCACCAGCGGTGAGTTGGGCCGCAGCCGCGCTGCAAGTTCTACCGCGCCGGGCAGAGCCAGCAGAGCCAGCACCGCCAGCACCTGCGTAAGCGAAACTGAAGCGTTAAGGTCTGTCGCTCCGCCCACCGTGGCCAGCAGTATGCGGCTTAGCAGGCAGTGCAGGATGAGCAGAAGCGCCGGCAGCAGCAGTGCTAAAGTGATGGCCAGAAGATTGCGGGCGCGTACTGCAAGCTGCCAGGCCAGGCACACAATGCCCATGGCGATGAGGCCCGCAAGAGCGGGGTTGGCATCAGGCCATTGGTGGTTGAGCCACAGCCAGAGTATTGCCAGTGCGCCGCACACGGCCACCGCAAAGCCATGTTGGCGAAGCGCGATCGTCTGCGTTTGTGGAATTGTTGTCGGAGCGGGCACCTTGCCTGAACTTAAAAAGGCGTACGCTTTGTAGATGCCGTGGGCAATAATATGCAGCAAAGCGAGGCTCCAGGCTCCGAGGCCGCATTCAAACATCATAAAGCCCATTTGTGCGACAGTTGAAAAGCCCAGCGAGCGTTTAACACTGGTTTGCGTAAGCATGACCAGCGATGCGCCGACGGCGGTAATGCCACCGGTGATGAGCAATACCCATTGGTTGGCGGGCCAGAGCACGACAAGCTGGCTCATGCGCAGTACCAAAAAACCTCCGGCATTGATGATGCCGGCGTGCATAAAGGCGGATACCGGCGTGGGCGCTTCCATGGTGTCGGGCAGCCAGGTATGAAACGGAAACTGTGCCGACTTAAGCAGAGCGGCAATGACGATTAAAAGACCGGCCGCCGCGAGGCTGGCATGGGCAGCGGCGTTGTCGGCGGCGAGGTGAAAAATTGTCGGCATCTGCCAAGTGTGACAACTGTGCCATACAAGCGCCAGCGTGGTAATGAGGCATAAATCACCGATGCGGCTGAAGATGAATTTCTTTCGTGCGGCGATCTGGGCGCCGGGGCGGTCGGCAAAGTAGGAGAGCAACTGGTGCAGGGCCAGGCTCATGGCCATCCAGGCGAGTACAAACACCAGCAGGTTGGCGGTGATCACCAGCACCTGCACGGCCGCCGAGGTGGCGCAGAGCCACTTAATAAACCGACCGCGCTGCGCCTGCCCGTGCAGGTACACGATGCTGTATCGCAGCACCACCAGGGTAAGCAGCGCCACATAAGGCAGCATGATGGCCGTAAGCCCACCAGGCATCACCAGGCCCGTGGCGCCGTCGGGCGGCGACTGAAGCAGCCACAGGGGCGAGGCCAAAGTTGCAAGCAGCCCCACCGCGGCCAGTGCCTGGGGCAGCAGGCCTTTGGCGTTTTGGCCGGCGTAGACGCGGTCCATCCAGCGGGCTGGGGTCAGCGCCATGGGTGCGAGGCAGGCGGGCGAAAGTAAACTTGCGCTGATCCATGGGGTGGTGGTCATGTTCATAGTTCGACTCCAAAACACAGAAGCATCATGACGCGATAAATACGTTAATACAATCTATTATTTGAACAGAGTTGATATATTTTTTATAATAACTTTCATGGCATTTTTAAACTATCATCATCTGCGGTACTTTCGGGCGATTGCCCGATCGGGTGGGGTTTCGAAGGCGGCATTGGCGCTTTCGATTTCGCCGTCGGCTTTGAGCATTCAACTGGCTCAACTCGAAGAACAGATTGGGCATAAGCTTTTTGAGCGGCGCAACCGGCGACTCACGCTTACCGAAGCCGGCCGCATTGCTCTTGCCGCAGCCGACAGCATTGTTCAAACGGGCGAAGAACTTCTCGCAACGCTGGGGAACAGTCCGCGTCGGCGGAGGCAGGTTTTGCGGGTGGGTGCGGTTGCGACCTTGTCGCGTAATTTTCAGATGAGCTTTCTGCGGCCCCTCATGCCGCGTGATGATCTTGACCTTGTTTTACGCTCGGGCACGCTGCGTGATTTGCTTGCAGCGCTCAAGGCGCATGCGGTGGACCTGGTGCTTTCCAACCTTGCAGCGCCGCGCGACAGCGAAAACCTCTGGCATTCGCACCTGCTGGCCGAACAGCCGGTGAGCCTCATCGCTCCCGCCAGGTCGAGCAGAGCCTTCAGGTTTCCGACCGATTTGGCCGGGCGGCTGCTGCTATTGCCGAGTCTGGACAGCAACATTCGCGTGGCGTTTGACCTGCTGATGGATCGGCACAAAATCGCACCGATTATCGCGGCCGAGGTTGACGACATGGCGATGTTGCGCCTGCTGGCCAGCGAGGGGCGCAGCCTGGCGCTGGCGCCGCCGGTGGTGGTGCAGGATGAGCTGCGCCGAGGCGAACTGGTGGAGGTGCATCGCTTTAACGATATACGCGAGAGCTTTTATGCCATTACGCCGAGCCGCCGATTTCCTAACCCTGAAGTGGCGTCGTTGCTGAACCGTTGGCTGACGCAGCGCAGCCCTCTGCGGCGACGCGCCAAGGCCACATAGGAAGCCTTTGCGGCCGGGCGCAGGTATGCCTGGGCGGTAAGCAAGGCGTTACGGTGGCTCTTGTTGCACTCTTATGATCGCTTTCATGGTGTTAAGGCGGCGGGGGCAACACTGGCAAACACGGCGATTTCACATTAGCATCAGAGCAGGCATGATGTTGTGATTGTGTTACCTGATTTCTGGAGAATAAAAACAATGGCTGCTCAACAGGCGTCTGCAACGGTAGGGCTGATTGGTTTGGCTGTTATGGGAAAAAATCTCGCCCTTAACATTGCCGACCATGGTTTTGATATTGCCGTATACAATCGCACCACAGCGGTGATGCAGGAGTTTATGGCTGAAAACCCCAGCACTCCCGGCAAGCTGGTGGGTTGCAGCACGCTCGAAGAGTTTATCGCCGCGATCAAAAAGCCCCGGGTTATTATTATTCTGGTTAAGGCCGGCCCCGCCATAGATGCTGTGGTTGAACAGCTTGTTGCTGCCGGGCTGGATAAAAACGACATTGTTATTGACGCCGGCAACAGCCTGTGGACCGACACCATCCGCCGCGAAAAGCAATATGCCGATCGCCTGAAGTTTTTTGGTTCGGGTGTATCGGGAGGCGAACTTGGCGCTCGCTTTGGCCCGTCGCTGATGCCTGGCGGCGATCCGGCGTCGTGGCAGCACCTCAAGCCTATTTGGGAGGCAATTGCCGCCAAGGTAGACGCCAAAACCGGCAAGCCGCTCGCCGGCGCGGAGCCGGGGCATCCGATAACGGGCGGGGTGCCTTGCACATCCTACATCGGCCCCAACGGGGCGGGCCACTACGTAAAAATGGTGCACAATGGTATTGAATATGTTGACATGCAGCTTATCGGCGAAGCGTACGATTTGCTTCGCCGCCTCGTAGGCATGGAGCCGCAGGAGCTTTCTGATATTTTCACGCAATGGAATGCTGGCGATCTCGATTCTTACCTTATAGAAATCACGGCCGACATTTTGCGTCAGCGCGACCCGGTTAAACCTCGGAAATATCTCGTGGATTCTATTCTCGACGCCGCCGGCCAAAAGGGCACCGGCAAGTGGACCGCCGCCAATGCTCTGGACATGGGCATACCGGCCAACTCCATAGCCGAGGCTGTGTTTGCCCGTTGCATGAGCGCTCTGAAGGACGAGCGCGTCATTGCGGCCAAAAAACTCAGCGGCCCCAAGCCGCCGGCACGCAAGGCGGGCAAGGCCCGCAAAGACCTTATTGAAGCGGTGCGCCAGGCGCTGTACTGCTCAAAAATTTGCGCCTACGCCCAAGGTTTTGAGCTTATGCGCGAAGCACAGAAGGAATACCAGTGGCAGCTCGATTTTGGCTCGATTGCGGGTATATGGCGGGGTGGCTGCATTATTCGAGCCCGCTTCCTTCAGAAAATTACAGATGCGTACACCCGCAACAAGGGGCTGGTGAACCTCATGCTTGACCCGTACTTTAATAAGCAGCTAAGAGCCGGCCAGAAGCCATGGCGTAGAGTGGTGTCGCTGGCTGCGGAAAATGGGCTTCCCTCGCCGGCGTTTATGTCGGCCCTGGCTTATTACGATGGTTACCGCACAGCGGTGCTGCCGGCGAATTTACTTCAGGCACAGCGCGATTATTTCGGCGCTCATACATACGAGCGCGTGGATCAGCCTCGTGGCAAATTCTTCCATGTAGACTGGCCATTGCCCAACCGCCCGCAGCTTGATGTGTGATGCCCGGCGGGCCGAGGCCCATTGGCTGGGCTTGCCGCGAAGACAGGTTGGCGCAACGTACCAATAATGCCAAAAAATTATTGGCAGTTGCCGGCGTGCCGGTGGCTGGTGGCTTCCGCTTGCGCTGGGCGGAGGCTTGTGATTGGTAAAAATACCGCCTTCGTGCAATAATTACTTTGATTTTAGCAGCACGCAGCGCACCGCGCTTGGAGGTTTTACGCATGATTATTGCAAAGGTTACCGGAAAAATTGTGGCCACGGTAAAGGATGCCGGGTTTGACGGCAAAAAACTGGCTGTGGTGCATGCCCACATCATTAAAGATGGCAAGCTCACACCGGGGCAGACGGTGCTGGTGGCCAACGACGACCTTGGCGCCGGCGAAGGCGACCTGGTGGTTGTAACGCAGGGAAGCTCGGCCCGCATGGCCCCAAGTATGAAGAGCTGCGCCACCGACGCGGTAGTGGTTGCCCTGATAGACCGTATTGATGCTGACGGCAATGTCGTATTCAAAAAGGGCGGCAACTGATGCAAACCGCCGTTGTTAAAGGAACCGTCATCGCCACGGCCCGGCATGCGAGTATGCGTGGCGCCAAACTGCTGATTGTGCAACCCGTGGACGCCATCACCGGCAGCCCTGCGGGCTTCGCCCAAATTGCGGTAGATGTGCTGGGCGCGGGCATCGGCCAGAAGGTGCTGTTAAGCAGCGACGGTAAGGCTGCTCAGGACATGCTTAAAGCAGATAAAACCTGCCCTGCGAGGCTGGTGGTAACGGCCCTCATAGACCCTCTGCCGCAGGGGTAAACGCACAAGCAGGCCTAAAAACGCACCAGTTTGAAAGGGTGCATTTGTGGAGCGACAACAGCCATGTACCTCGGAAAAATTATAGGTCAAATAGAGGCCAGCCGCCGCTGCCAAGGGTTAGAGGGGCACAGGCTTGTAATTGTGCAACCGCTGGATTTTAATCTCCAACCCATTCGTTGGACGCTCATAGCAACGGATGTTACCAATGCCACACTCGGTTCGCTGATTGCATTTGAGGAGGGCCGCGAAGCCGCCAACCCGTATGAACCGCCGCTGCCGGTGGACGCATGCGTGGTGGCCCAGGTGGAATCGTTTGACTATCGCCCATAGCGGCGAATAGATGCAATGCGTTTGAAGGGGCTGCGACATGATGTTTTACATTGGAGCCAACGACCAGCGCGTGAGTGTGGTTAACGAAACCGGCTCTGAGGTGTACCACTGCGACTTTCGCGGATTTTCTGCGGTAATTACGCATTTTAGAGGCCGCATTGCAGCGATCGCATTAAGTAACTCGGCCGGCGAAGTTGATAAAACAATGCTCAAAGTGCTCCAGAAGCAGATGGAAAAGGAGAAGGGGTTTAAGTCGCTGACGTCATTCGGCTTTGAGCCGCACCTCGATGCCCGCCTGCTGGCGCTGTCGGCATTGGTATCGGCCCAAACCGGCGGAAAAAACGCCAAGCCAGTCAAAAAATAGCAAACACCGGCCAGCAAACCGTTGAGCAAAGAGCTGCGTTGCCAAGCGGCGGGCCGGATGATTTTCCGCACCCATCTTCATCTGCCGCATCAGTGCATGACTATTAGGCCGATACAGGTTGATGCTGCAGCCGATCGCACCATTGGGGACGGCCTTTTGGCTCCATTAAAAAGGAGATTCATCCATGCGGCGAATCTTATTACTGCTCGGTCTGCTGTTAGCAGCCGCCGATGCGCAAGGGCATGGCCCTGTATTTACGTTGGTAAAACAAGCCAGTGTCGAGTCGCTCAACAAAATTCTTGATGCCCAACGGGCGGCGTTTCTTCCGGCGGGCGGGAGGCCCGCAGACTACCAGTGGCCCAAGGCGCCCCGTGCCAAATATGGTGTTGATATCTATCGGGTGCAATATCCGTCGGTTGTGCCCGAATGGCACAACCAGCCAACATCGGCATCAGGTCTGATTGCGGTACCCGTCATGCCCGGAACGCATGCAATGCCTGTGCTTTGCTACCAGCATGGCACGGTGTACGGCAAGTATGAGGTTCCGTCCTACGCGTTTTCAAAAACCAATCCTTCGGGTTTTTCGCAATATGCGGGAGCCTATGAGACGCGTTTGATAGTTGCGCAATACGCGGGCCAGGGGTACGTGGTAGAGGCGGCGGACTATATTGGCATGGGAGATTCTTCGCTGCCGGAGGCATACACGGTTAAGGGCGCCGAGCAGGCCGCCTGCATGGACCTTTATCGGGCCGGCAAGGGATTTCTGGTGAGCAAAGGCATTCGGCAATCAAAGTTGTTTCTCGCGGGGTGGTCGGCGGGCGGGCTGGTGACAACGGCTTTTCTGGAGAAGCTGCAATTATGCCGCGTCAAGGTTGCCGCCACGTTTACCGCCTCGTCGCCGAATGATCCATTTGCCGCCATTAATGCCTGGTTTTACCACCCGCGAGAGCATGAGGCGCTTTGGGAGAACAGCATGCTGGCATTGACTCTGTTTTCTTATGAGCATTATTATTCGAAGCCCGGCCTAGCCGCCTCTGTTCTGAAGCCGGTTTATTATCAGGCCTTCCGCAAGATTTACGATCGCGATTACCACAGCGAGGCTGAACTGCAGAGCATCTTTAAATCGCTGACTGAGCATCGGGCGCCTTTGCTGGCGTATCTTCGCAAACCATTCCACGATCCTGCCTACTTTGCAACCAGCACCTATGGCAAACTGCTGGCAAGGTCGCAAACGATTCGGGTCCTGTTTCAATCGCCGGTGAGAATGTATTACGGCTCTGACGATGAGGCGATCCCCACGCCGCTGGGTAAATTGGCTGCTTGTTACAAAAGAGCCATGGGAAGCGATGCTATTCGCCTGGTAGAAGTACGGGGCGGCACTCATCGCGGTACATTTATTACGGCGGTATCGCAATCGCTTTCGTGGTTCAGGCACATGCAATAGTTTTGCGGGCTTCAGTCGAGTTCGATCGGAAATATGGCCGCTCGCTTCGGCTCAATTGCGGGCGACGTGGGTGATTCAACTTGTGCGGCAACCGGTTGCCGC
>JABEVB010000223.1 GCA_013044165.1 Phycisphaerales bacterium | reverse complement strand
TCCTTCAGGAAAACACCAATGATTTGCCATTTTTAACTTGGCATCCTTCAAAACCATCCAATATCCATGGATGTTTGCTCACACCCCAAATCCGCCCCCAGCCGCGTGGCCTGAAGGTCAAAAGCATGCATAAGCTGCCACAGGACCTAGCAATCGAATGAAAAACCAGCCGCGCCGCTCAACTGCGTGGTTCGTGATTGGGCTATGTTTTAATTTGCTGCAATCCCGGCTGTGTGGAGTATATACTATGCTTTTGCAGCAACGACGGATTTGATTGCACGGAGATTAGGCCATGGTGTTTGTAAAAAAGATCAGACGAAATAACCGCTTAACGCCCATGCTGCTGATGGGCGTGTGCCTGCTGACGCTGGTTGGCGCCGCTGCACGGCTCAACGGGCAGGTGGTGGATCGGGCCGGTTTGTTCAGCGCGGCGGTGGTGAACCAGGCCAACGCCATGATTAGCTCGCTTGCAGCCCGCACCCATAAACAGCTTCTGATTGAAACGTATGCGGCCATACCGCAGTCACTGGCGGGCAGTTATGACCCGGCCCAAAAAAATACTTTCTTTGCAAACTGGGCTGATAATGTGGCGCGGCAGCAGCGGCTCAATGGCGTGATCGTGCTTATTTGTCGTAAGCCGGGGCATTTAACAGTGCAGGCAGGGCAAAGCACGTTGCGCACGGTATTTATGCCAAGCGAGCGCGATAAGGCGGCGCAACTGCTGCTTGCGGCGTTTAAGGTCGGCAAGTTTGATGATGGGCTGCTGGGCACAACGCGGTATATCACACAGACAATCATGCACAATGCACAGGCATTGTCGGCGGCGGCCATGAACAGTTCGCCGACAAATGTGCCGGCCAATATGCCGGTTCCAATGCGACCCGCCAAGCAACACTCAAACAGCATGCTTATATGGATCATTCTTCTGGTGGTTGGAGCCATTATGCTGTGGTTGGTGTTCAGACCGCGTTCGCAGGCTCAGCCGCCGGTATATGGCCAGGGTGGCGGGCTGACGCCATCAAGTGGGCCGGGGACGGCTCCCATGGCGGGGCAAGCTCCAAGCGGGCCGGGTTTAGGCAGCACGTTTATGACCGGGCTGGTTGGTGGGGCTATTGGCGCTGCGGCCGGCAACATGGTGTACGATGCCATGCGCGGTGGTGGCAATGCGGCGACCGGCGCACCGCCTATGGAACCGGGTGGAATGCCAGCCGGGCAGGCCTCAATGGGCGTGGGCGATGCAGGGGCAAACTTGCCAACCGATACCGCCAGCGATTGGACAAGTGGTGACGCCAACAGTGGCGGTGATTTTGGCAGCACGGATGCCGGCGATGCCAGCAGCGACCTGGCGGATTCCGGCGGCAGCTTTGATGATTCGGGCGGAGACACGGGCGGCGGTGATATGGACGACAACAGCGGGGGAGATTTTTAACAATTGATATTGAGGGAGTCGCAGGCTGGCCTGCTGGCCGCAAGGCGGGGGTCGGGGCGGGCGAGGCTGGAGTGCCAGGCGGTGCGTTTCTTGGCAAAAACAATATCGTACAGGTGTGCAATTTAGAGGATGTGATGGCGGTGATTGCGGTATTGGCAAGCTGGTACGGTGCGGGTAAACTCGCAATGTGATCGAGTTGTTTTGGAGAAAACAGTGGCAGTAAAGCAAATTGCACCTTATTCGGCCAGTCGGGGCATAAGTCCGTGGCATGACGTAAGCCCGGGCGAAGGCGTTATTCCCTCGCTGTTTAACGCCATCATTGAAATTCCTCTTGGCGCATCAAATAAATACGAGCTGGATAAGCAGTCGGGCCTGCTCAAGCTGGATCGTGTGCTACATTCGGCGGTTTATTACCCGGCCAACTATGGCTTTGTGCCACAAACGCTGGCCGACGACGGCGATCCGCTGGACGTGCTCGTTTTGGGAGCCGAACCGGTATACCCGCTGACCATCGTTGAAGCGCGTGCGATCGGCCTGATGACCATGAAAGACCAGAACGAAATAGACCACAAAATAATTTCGGTGCATGTTAATGACCCGGAATACAGCAGCTATCACGATGTGCATCAACTGCCGCCGCACAAGCTGGCCGTGCTCAAGCGATTTTTTGAAGATTATAAATCGCTGGAGAATAAGCGCGTGGTGGTGGATGACGTATTGCCCGCCGAGTATGCGTACCCGGTGATTGAACAGTCGCTGATGATCTATAAAAAATGGCGCAGCGGCGACGACATCAGCAAGTTGTTGCATCAGGCGGAAAATAAATAAGTTGTTGAGCGCCGGCTTATGGGCCGGGCTGAACAATGGGCGCGCGACGTTCGTATCCACTACCATAATAGCCGTGGCAGGGCTTGCCCATGTGGTGTGGAGCGCCGCACCGATTCTCTCCCGCAGCTTTTTGCGGCCGTGTGGTGAAAACGGCGACTGTCGGCCAGGTTATTATTCGGCCGGTTTGTGGCTTCCTGCGTGCCGCTGGATCGCAAAGTTACTTCGAGGTGCCACCCATCATCGTTCATACTTGCATACCGCCAGCAGATAGCGCCCGTGGAGTCAGCCAAGCTCGATTGACGAACATGCGAAGGCGGCGATCTTTTCGGCAGGCGGCGACGGCCCTGCTGTTGGCGGGCACGGCTTTAACATTGCTGGTGCAGCCGTTAGCCGCAAAGATTATTTATGTCGGCAAAGGCGGAAGTGATAGCAATGCCGGCACAAGCATGAACGCTCCAGTTAGAACGTTTGCCGCGGCGGCAGCTCAACTTCGTGCAGGCGACACCTGCCGTATACTCGCCGGCGTATACCATCAGACTTTTAGAATGGAACATTCTGGCTCACCCGGCAAGCCGATCGTCATAGAGCCCGCAGTGGGGGCCTTGGTTGTTATAGATGGCGCTGATGCGCTCAAGCATTGGCGGCGGGAGAAGGCTGGGCAGTGGAGTGCCGCCATGCCCTGGACGCTGGGTCCCGGTGCCAATCAGGTGTTTTTGAATGGCCGCATGCTTTTAGAAGCACGTTTTCCGAGTCAGGCGGTGGCGAATGCGTTTGTCCGTGGCCGGGCGATGGTGAGCGTTCCGATGCAGCCACATAAAGGAAGGGTGGTTACCTCGACTATTCCGGAGGTTATCAGTCGAGATTTTTCCGGCCAGAGTCTTAACTTTTTTAAGGGGGCCATATTTTTTGGGCAGGTTGGGTTGGCGTGGAGTTCGCAGTCAGCCGTGGTGGAGGCGTCCTCGCCAAACGGCACGCTTCACGTAAAGCTGATGCCGAAGGTATGGTGGTTTGCCGGTCGCGGCGTGGGATATTTAACGGGGCTGCGCCGATTTTTGAAGCAACCGGGGCAATGGGTATATAAAAACAATCGCCTTTATGTGCAGGAGCCGCGTGCGCAGACGGTGGCGCCAAAAGCAGTTGAGGCTCGCCGCCGCCTGTGGTGTATTGATTTTAACAGGCAATCGTGGGTGGTGGTGCGGAGGGTTAAGCTGTTTGCCGGATCGGTAAATATGCAGGGCGACAATTGTACATTAAGTTCGTGCCGAGGTCGGTACATGGGGCATTACACGCTGGTGACGGGCAATTTTGTCACTCCCCATCAGAATGCGGTGGTTATAACCGGCGATCATAATACGGTGAGCCGCTGCAACCTCCAGTGGTCGGCAGGCTGCGGCATTGCGCTGCAAGGGCGGCTCAATGTTGTGCAGGATAACGTGATTGGCAATATGGACTATGCCGGCACCTATGCATGCGCGATAGCGATTATAAAAGGCGGTCGCAATAAGATTATGCATAACACGCTGTTTAATTGCGGGCGCGATGTGGTGCAACTGCGCCGGTGCGATCATGATATTCTGGAATATAACGACATATCTAACAGCGGGCTGCTATGCAAAGACCTTGGCCTGATTTACGCTTATGGAACAGATGGGCACTTGACGCGCATTGCCTACAATTGGATACATGACAATCGTGTGGGTGGGCCGGGCGTGTACCTCGATAACGGTTGCCGCAACTTTATAGTAGATCACAACGTCATATGGAACTGCGGCCATGATGCCGGTGTTCGTACCAACGGGCCTTGCGCGGGGCATATTATCGTCAACAACACGTTATTTAACTGCCTGCCGGTTGGCGCTCGCATGTTTTATCATTACAACCCCGGCCGGCACTGGCCGCGCGGCGTAAAGTATGTGAGTGAGAATAATCTTTATTTGGGAGATCAACCTGATGCACAACTGGTCAACGCGCAACGGCGTGATTTTGCTCTAAAATCGGGATCAAAGGCTATTGGCGCTGGTCGCCCGGTAAAGGGCCTTACCGAGCCGCACGATGGTCGCGTGGACCTTGGGGCTTACCAGAGCGGCATGGCTATGTGGCGAGCAGGGGCACCGGCTGCGGTAAGCCGCAATAATTCCGGCGGATGACCTGTGTAAAGTGGCCGGGGCTCGTGCCGGTGCAGTCTTTTGGTGATACGGGTGGCGGGCATGGTGGAAATACAATCGCAATCCAACGAGCGGGCGTTTGATGCGCCGGCTCATGCGGATCGGAGTTCGGCAGGCGTTGGACTGCTGGCCTGGGTTCTCTATGCCCTGTTTTCTCTGGCGTTGTTGATGGTGGCGGCTCTGGCGTTGGCGCTTTTGGTGCGCTCCGTGGCAGCGGCGGGTCAATCCAATGCTTCCATTGAATATGTGCTTGGATTGCGCAGCCGACCGGTGGTGCGACCACCGTGGCCTGTGGGAGAGTACCGCGTGATCGGCTTGTTCCGGCAATCAGGGCACTGGCGGGCGTGGTCGAGCTATGTATGGCCCGATGCGCGAAACGTTATGGAGGCGCATAACATTCCGGCAGAGGGTCGCGAGCTTTCGGCGGTGCATTGGGCGGGGCAACTGCGGCTGCTTGTGGAAGTTAACTTCTCGCTGCTGCGCTCGGCTGCGGGCCTGGCGGTGGCTGTGACGTTTTTGGGCATGCTGATGCAGGTGATATTCAGACTGCTTGGCTTTCGTTCGGTGGCTGCAGGCCAGGCGGCGGCCCAAGGATTGGCGGATGAATCGCAGCGGCGCGTGCACGGGCTTTTATGGCGGCATTGGCTTGTGGCGCTGCTGCTGATCGCTGCACTCTGGCTGCTTGGCATGCGAATTGAATCGCGGTTTTTGGCGATGCATGCTTCCGGCATGTTACCGGGTATGCTGGGCCTGCTGGCTGCGGGGGTATGGGCGGTTGTGCTGATTCCATTGCTTAGGCCGCGGAAGAGCCATTAACAAAACCTCGATGTTCCTGGGGCTGCCGTCGCAGCGTTGAGCCTGTAAGCATCATGCTGAAAGCTTGGTGATTGGGCTGATGCGATTCAAAGCGCTTGCCTATGCGAGCGAGAGGATACGGCACTTCAGATGCGCTGCCATCACGCCATGGGCGGTTGGCAAGCAGGCGGGGGAAAGATCGGTTCAATGAGTTTAATGAGGCGCGGCGAGTTGTTCTTGGCAGGTGAGGCGATCAAGCTGCGTCGCGAGCACATCGCCGATGATGGCGTGGGCTTCGGCACTGGGGTGTACGCCATCGGGTCCGGACATGGCCTCAAGCGGATGGTGATTAAGCTCGCGGCCATATGCGATAAACGCGCTTCCGGTATGGGCGGCGACTTCTTCGGCGGCCTGGCGGTAACGGTCGAGGCCGGCATCAGAGGTTGGCTGGCCTCCGTGCGAGGCAATCATCGCAGCAACATCTTTATTAGCCAGAGCAGAAAGATAGGGTCCTCGTTTGGCCAGGCAATGGTTGGGCATATCCGTAAGAATGGGCTTGGCGCCGGCGTTGCGTATAAGTTCGGTGAGCTGCCGTAGATTTCGCGTGTAATCAGCCAGTGGAATGCGGTTGCGCAGCACCCGGCCATCGCTGATGATGAATCGTTTCCATTCTACGTCGGCATCGTTGCCGCCGAGCATGAGCAAGACGCAGTCAGGTGTATGCTGCCGTAGCGCCTCGGGCAGAAACTTAAGCGCTGCGGTGGTGGTGCGATGAATGTCAGCCTCAACCTGCAGAATCATGTTGGGGAAGCGACTTTGCAAAATATTAACATAGAATGGGCTTACATATCCGGCAATTTCGTTGCCGCGAAGTTCGGCGACGCCCAGCGATATGCTGTCCCCGACAATAAGCAGGCGATGTTTATCGGGTGGCTTCATGGGCGACCTCCACATGAGAGCCATTGGTGACTGGCGAGGCGGTTTCGGCGGCATCGGGCTGCGGCGCGTAGCGCAGGTCAACGAGTCGCTTGAGTTTGCGTCCGGGTCGCAGCGAGCCGGGTGGGTGCACACTGATGCGCATCTGGAATATTCCCAGCGCGAGATTTTTCATAAGGTCGGGATACTGCTCCTGCGCCTGGGCCAAAATAGCCTGACGGATCGTGTCGTGGTTGGGGCTGGCGCTTTCCACACGAATGTGCAGCACCTCGCGAATGCCTTCAAGCGTAAAGGTTACCTGCCAATCGTGGGTGAGCGTAGGCACTTGCTTAATGATGTTTTCAAACATGAGAGGGTACAGGTTTCCGCCGCTGGCAACCACGAGCTCATCGCGTCGCCCGCGAATTTTGCTCATGCGCATGCCGGGCAGGCCGCAGGGGCATTGGCCGGGAATGAATGTCGCCACGTCGCGTGTGCGATAGCGAATCAACGGCATTGTGGTGCGGCGCAGGGTGGTAAACACCACTTCGCCGTGGCCGTCGGCGTCAGGTTGGTACAGCTCGGGTAGAAAGTCGGTGTCGTCCACATGATAGCCATCGTTTTGTGAACAGGGCTGGTAGCCCAGAGCGCTGCCCAACTCCACGCTGCCATAGCACATCTTAACCGTGGCGCCCTGCCAGACGCTTTGCATCCATGGGATGGCTTTGGCGGGCATTTCTTCGGCTCCGCCAAGGAGGAGCTTAAGTTTGATGCCGGCATTGTCGCGCTCGGCCAATTCGGTGAGGCGAATAAGCCAGGTCGGCTCGCCGAGTACGACATTAAAGCGATACTGTTTAAGGCGGCGGTACACTTCGCTGGGGTCAACCTTGCCAAAAGCCATGCAGAAGCTGCCTGCGGCCAGCAGGCCAATGTGGGCGAGCATGCCCGGGATCCACATGGAAAAGTCAAAGGCATTGGCCACGCGGTCCGAAGGCTCCATGCCCATGAGAAAAAGTCCCGCGGCCATCACGCGGCCCATTTCGTCGAGTTCGTCGCGACCGTAGTACACCTGTTTGTTCTTGCCGGTGGTGCCGGAAGATTCAAACACAATAGCTGGCGGCCGGCACAAAAAGGATTCCGGGTTGGCGACAATGTCATCGGGGGTGGTATAAAAATCTCCCAGGTCACTCGGGTAACGCACCTGGCGGGCATCTATGCCACGTTGCTTAAACTGCCTGCGATAAAAATCGCTGTGCGCAGCGGCATGGCGTACGGTCTGGCGGAAGCGGTGCATGCGAATCTGCTCTACCAGCCAACCGGGTGATTGTTGATATACCGCCGCCAGCGTCTGCGGCCCCATTTTTGCGGCAATGCGATCTGCCAATCCTAAAATCATTATGGTTCCTTCGTGCGCGGCGGGCGATGCGTCCGCCGTCAAATTATTTTAACTTCTTCATGGCCCATGCGATGGCTTTGCAGGTTGCGTCGGCTTCATCGGGGCCGTGAGCCGCGGAGACAAACCAGCAAGCCATGCCGGCGCTGTTTACATGTACCCGCTGTTCCAGCAGAGCTTGCCGAAAGGCGCCATAGCGCCCGGCATCGGCCTGCACCACCTGGCGGTAATTTTTGGGCGGATTGGTCAACCCAAAAAGCACCTGAAACATGGTTCCCGCGCCCTGTACCACGCATGGAATACCGCAGTCCTGTGCGCTGCGGCGGATGGCCTCGATTATCAGGTTGCCGTGGGATCTCATAGCTTGCAGAATTCCCGGCTCCGCAAGGCGGCGTAGCGTATGCAGCGCTGCCGCCGCGCATAACGGGTTGCCATTGTAGGTGCCGCCATGTTTTACCGTGTTGGCTCCCACAAGCTCCATAATATCACGGCGCCCGGCAAAGGCGCTGATGGCAAACCCACCGCCCAGGGCCTTGCTGTAAACGGCCATATCGGGCGTGACGCCAAAATATTCCGCGGCGCCTCCCGGGGCCATTCGAAAGCCGGTGACAATTTCATCGAAAATAAGCACAATGCCGCGCTGCGAACACTCTTCTCGAATCCACTGTAAAAAGCCCGCTTCCGGCATGGTGCACGAGTTGTTGGCGACGACGGGTTCCAAAATTACGGCGGCAAAGCCCTCCGTGTGTGCTGCAAGAATGCTGCTCACGGCATGGCGATCGTTCCATGGGGCGATAATGACATCTTCCACGACGCCGGCTGGAATGCCAGGTGAATGCGGGTGCGAAAACGGATGATCCGCAGGCCCTGCCTGCTCGGCTGTGGGGCGATTGCTGATGGCCAGAACGTCCACCCAGCCATGATAATGACCTTCAAACTTCAGCAGTTTGTTGCGGCCGGTAAAGCCGCGGGCTGCTCGGATGGCCCCGCAGATGGCTTCCGACCCAGAGTTAGAAAAACGCACGAGGTCGGCTCCCGGCGCCATGCGGCAAATTTGCTCCGCAAGGTCTACCTCAACCGGATTGCAGGTGCCGAACATTGTGCCATTTTGTAATTGCGTGCTCACGGCGGCCATAAGGCCAGCATCGGCGTGGCCCAAAATAACGCTGCCATAGCTTAGCAGGTAATCAATAAATCCATTGCCGTCAGCATCCCAGATGCGGGGTCCCAGCCCGCGCTGCATATAAAGTGGATAGTTAAGCGATCCGGTGGTGGTGCTGCGCGCGGAACTGCTGATACCGCCGGCGAGCACCTTCTTGGCCCGGGTAAATAGTGCCGCGGACTCTTCAGTATGCATCTGCGATCCTGTTTGTGGATGCGGCGCTGCGACCTCTGTAGGTTTCATACCTGCCCCGATTTCTGATAAGCCCGGTGAATAGCCAAGCGTGCCACCCGCAGCGCCACCTGCTCCACCTCGTGTAAGTTAACATATTCGTTGATGCCGTGCGCCTGGACAAGGCTACCCGGTCCCCACACCAGAGTGGGGGTGGCCAGGCGCGTGGCCCGCAGGCCTGCCTCGCAGCCGGAATTAAACCCCTGCCAAAAAAGGCTTTCCCCCTCATCGGCTAAAGTATGTTGTGCATACTGGCATAACGGATGGACCTGCTCAAGGCGATGTCCGTGGTATTCTTCCGAAAACTCGAGGGTTGCCTCGCTGGGAGGGCATGGCAGGCGGCGGAGCAATTCTTGCTGGAAAACATTCTTCCAATGGGAAAGCTCATCGTTGGGAAGAAGTTCAAAATAGCCGCTGATGACGCATTGGTCGCAAATTGTTCCTTGCCAGCCCTGGCCGGTGATGTTGTCTACGGTAATAGGGCGGCCGATGGGATAGCTGCTAAACAGGCCCTCATCATGGTGCGAGAACGTTTTTTCCATGGCTGCCAAAGCCTCCAGCACATCGCGAGCCAAGGCAATTGCATCCTTGCCGAGCCATTTAACGGTGCCATGAACCGCTTGGCCGATAAGTGTAATGGTAAAGCGGCAACCACCGCGCGATGCGCAACGGGGAAGCCCCTCGGTAGGTTCCAGCACAATGGATGCTGCGGCGGTATGGCCGCGCAGAACGCTCGTAAGGGTGCCCAGACCTACACAATCTTCCTCGCCGGGAACAAGTTCCAGGTGCAGTCCACCCGGAATGCCCTTCGGGAATGCCTGTTGAATGATTGCCATGGCCCACAGGCCGCTAACCAGCGGTCCTTTGGTGTCGCAGGCTCCGCGGCCGAACATAAGTGAGTTTTCAATATGACCGGAAAAAGGATCAAACTGCCATCGCTCGGGCTGGGGCGCTGCAACAACATCAGAATGGGCGTTAAGCAGGATGCCGCCATCAGCTTGATGCGATGTCGGCGACTTTACCACCAGCGTGGGCCGGCCCTTGAGCGGCAAATGTCGCAGCTTGGCCAGCGGTTCAGCGGCAATGGCTTGATCCGGGGTTTCCCATAAATCGCAGATGAAGCTTTGTTGCGACGCCCACGCGGCCACATGGTCTACCAGTGGCTTTTCGTGGCCGCTGGTGCTGGGTATGCGGATTAGATCACCCAGCAACGTAATCATGGAGGTCCGAAGCTTGGCTGCAACCGTTGCCAGGTGTGGTGACGATGCATCGTTGGCAATGCTCCGCTTTGCGGCGGCAACGGACGGGTTATCTGGAATGGGCAACGGCACACCCAACACACAATTTCCAAAACATACAAAGTAAACCTTGTGGCCGCCGGTATTCGGCTGACCACGCGCTCCCACTTGCACGCAAGTGAAGCAGTTGGCTTGGCATCGCTATATGGCAGCCACTTTTGGTTGCCAGACGCTCTGCAAAGCTGCGGCAACGTCCTTTAAGGTTATGTAAGGATAGTAGGCAATGTGTTCTTTGGTCAAAGCTTTCGCCAAGGCACCCTTGGCAAATACCACTGCGGCTGTACGAGCCGGGCACAAATCGCTGCGTCCGTCGCCAATATAGATGCTTTGACTTTTTACGTTCTGCAGAGCCTGAATGCTGGAGCATTTGCAGTGCGCGGCCGCCGATCGGCATTGGTCGGTGGAAAATGGGCATGCGAGTCGCAGGGCATTGCGACGATGTACGATGCGGTTGGCTCGCACCGGTATGTGCTTGAGGCCGTGGCGGGCCAGTATTCTACGGATGAAGCGATCTATGCCATCGCTGAGGATGGTCACCGGAACTTTGAGTTGTTTTAATAGATCGAGAAGGTCATAAATCCCTGGATCAAGCTGAATCTGATCGAGAAAGCTCTCCAGCTCGCGCGGAGCAACCTCAATAATCGCCAGTTCCTGTGAAAGGCACTCTCGCGAGCCGATGAGACCCGCCTGCCAGCGCTGTTCCACCAGCTTCCACGATTCGTTGGTCGCAAAGCGGTTAATCAGCTCGTCAAGGACATCTTGACGGGAGATGGTTCCGTCAAAATCAATCCAAACGTTGCTTTTTTCGGCCATTGGCACTGCTGCTTGAAACAACCGGCACCATTCCTTTAACAGAGTAAAGACTCAAGTAATCTCACGAGCTAAATAATAGCATGACAAAACGCTAAATGGTAGCAACTTTGGCTGATGTTGTGCGTTGCGGTGCTTCGGGTTTTTTATAAAGGGATCGGCTGCGGGACACGTTTTGCAAAAAACCGTATAATTATCGCAGTTTTTGCCCTCTGACCATGGATATAGAAGGCCCAAGACCCAAGGAATACACTTTTATGAAAGAGATTATCCACGACGATGTGCTGGCGGATGTGGATAAGCCATTTATGGATCATGCCTTGGCGCTGGCTCATCAAGCATTTCGCAATAACGAAATACCTGTCGGAGCCATTGTCGTCCAGCACACAGGCAACACGCGGCTGATTGTTGGCCAAGGATTTAACCAGCGCGAGCAATGGAGCGATCCGACGGCCCATGCCGAAGTCGTAGCTCTTCGGGAGGCGGGCCGACGCCTTGGCCGCTGGCAGCTCCACGATTGTGATTTATACGTTACGCTTGAGCCTTGCCCCATGTGTGCCGGGGCGATAGTGAATGCTCGTATCCGCCGCTTAATCTTTACCTGTAGCGACCCGAAGGCTGGTGCGGTACGCACATTGTATCGCCTTGCCGACGATAAACGGCTGAACCATCGCGCTCAAATAGTGGGGCCAATGCCTGATGCGGCGAGCGCAGAGCTTCTGCGGGAGTTTTTTTCCC